>CAMEPD010000022.1 GCA_945931475.1 uncultured Muribaculaceae bacterium
AAACATCCAAATAATCGAATTGGTTACTATTAAATAATTTTGAACAGTTACTTAAGTAAAACACAATAATTATAATAATCTAAAATATCATGATAAGAGTGCTACATAAAGTAAAACCGGCGGTTATGCTGCTGATACTTGGTCTGATAGGACTGACATCAAAGGCTTCGGTGTCATTTTCGTTCGACGCCATATCGGTGACGCCCTCGGGGTCGGCGTCGATTGAGCGCAACCTCTCGAAGTTGCTCACCGCCATAAATAATGCGGCCGAGGGCGGTCTGGAAGTGCCTGATTTCACGGGTGTTAACATCGAACCGGGGGCCATCGAACAGGTAAACCGCCACTGGCGCGAGGCCGCCAAGTATAAAGTGCTGAAAAATTCGATTATTACCCGCTGCCTGCAGGATATGCAGGGTTATCAGGTGAGGAGTATACCGGTGGTAATCATCCCCATCGACGGCACGTATACCGAGGCGAAGAACCGCGAGCTGACCGTGTCGTTCAAGGCCAACGGCCTGATAACCGGCGTGCGCCTGGCACGTCAGCTGCATGAGGACCGCGAGCAGTTTCTGACCGGCAGCCAGACGTCGATGGATGCCCGTATGCGCCTGGAAGTGCTCAAGTGGGTCGAGGACTTCCGCAGCTACTATAACGAGAAGAATATCGCCGCGTTGGAACAGATTTACAGCAATGATGCGCTGATTATCACCGGCAGCGTGGTGAGGACGCGCAAGCTTGTCGACGGTAAGGTAACGTATGTCGGAAAGGTAAAATTTAAAGAGAAGTCTAAAATCGAGTATATAAAAGGATTGAAGACGACCTTTAAACGCAACAAGTACATCCACCTGGATTTCGACCATATCTCCGTGATGCAGTCAACGTCGAAGGATTACGTTTACGGCGTGATACTTCGTCAGAAGTGGAATTCGACTACGTATAAGGACACGGGGTGGCTGTTCCTGGTATGGGATTTCAGCAATCCGGACGCGCCGCAGGTGCTGGTGCGCACTTGGCAGCCCGAGGATCCGGAGTTCGCCGGAGTGCCGTCGCTCGAGGATTTCTTCATCGAATAGGCGTCCCGTCAGCCATCCTCAAGTAGCACATTGTCAGCCGTAGGAATGGCATCCGGTCAAATGTTAAAAGGGCAAAAGCCGATAAATTGTGGACAAAGCGGAGAATTTTGGTAAAATTTTGTAAAATTCGGTGGCAATGTGTTATCCATAATGATTTTTTTCACTAATTTTGCAGGAAAATTAATCGACATTATATATAACATTTTGATATAAATTGCTGTATTAAATCAAATTAGTGCTTCAATTTTATGGATAAGCAACCAACAATCGACAGTCTCGACCGAAAAATACTCTCCATCGTCATGCACAACGCCCGAATCCCCTCGAAGGATGTCGCCATGGTTTGCGGCGTATCGCGCGCCGCTGTGCATCAGCGCATTCAGCGAATGATTGAGGACGGCATCATCACCGGCTCCGGCTATACGGTCAACCCCAAGACCCTCGGTTACTTCACCTGCACATACATCGGTGTCAACCTCGAACGCGGCGCCATCTATTCGCAGGTCGTTCCTGAGCTCGAGAAGATTCCCGAGGTGACCGAATGCCACTTCACCACCGGCCCCTACACCATGCTCATCAAACTGTTCGTCCGCGACAATGACCACCTGATGGAGGTGCTCAACAAGAAGATTCAGCAGATTCCCGGCGTGGTGGGCACCGAGACGCTCATTTCGCTCGATAACTCGATACAGCGCACCATCCCCTTATGATGCGTAACTGCCTATGATTATAGGATTTGACGGGAAACGCGCGGTGCTGAACAACACCGGTCTGGGCAACTATTCGCGACTGCTGATCGATGTCCTGGCTACGGCATACCCCGGAAACGAATACAGGCTCTATACGCCGCGGATTGCATCGAATCCGCGTCTTATGCCGCTGATGATGCACGAGAACGTGCGGCTCATCGCCCCGGCGCTTCCCCGGCAACGTGCGTTGTCGGGGTTGTGGCGTTTAGGGCCCATGGGTACGCAGATGGTGCGCGACAGCGTGGAACTCATCCACGGCCTCTCGGGCGAGCTGCCCCTGAATGTCGGCAAGCTCGGACGCCCGTCGGTGGTGACCATGCACGACGTGATTTTCCGCCGGTTCCCGCAGACATACGCCGCCATCGACCGCACCATCTACGACTATAAATTCCGGCGTGCCGCCGCGGCGGCCACACGCATCCTGGCCATTTCGGAGTGCACCGCCCGCGACGTCATGGAGTTCTATGGCGTGCCGCGCGAGAAAATCGATGTGGTCTACCAGGGGTGCGACGCGCAGTTCCACCGCACGCCCGATGCGGCCGAAATAGCCGCCGTGAAGGAGCGTTACAGCATCGAGCGCCCCTACATTATCGCCGTGGGCTCGGTGGAAGAGCGTAAGAATCAGATGCTTGCCCTGCGCGGACTGCGTGGCATCGACCCCGACGTTGACCTGGTGATTGTTGGGCGGCGCACACGCTATACCGACCGTCTGGTAGCCGAAGCCGCCGCCACAGGCGTCTCAGATCGCGTGAAATTCGTGGAAAATGCCCGTTTCGTCGACCTGCCGGCCCTCTACGCCGGCGCCCTGCTGTCGAGCTATACCTCGCGTTACGAGGGGTTCGGCATCCCCGTCATCGAGAGCCTGTCGGTGGGAACGCCCGTGATTGTGGCCTCGGGCTCGTGTCTCGAGGAGGCCGCCGGGCCCGACGCTCCGGTTGTCAACCCCGACAACGCCGAGCAGTGGACCGACGCCGCCGCCCGCATCATCGCCTCGACCGACCTGCGGCAGACCCTCGCCGACCGCGGACGCGAATATGTGGCCCGTTTCAGCGACCGGGCGATGGCCGACGGCACCATGCAGTGCTACCAACGCGCTGCTGAGAACTTTTAAATATCTGAATAACAATGGATAACAAAACGCATGAAGGTAAAACGCTGCTGGTGGTAGGCGCCGGCGGATTCATCGGCGGATTCATCGCCGCCGAGGGGCTGCGCCGCGGCATGGACGTCACCGTGGCCGTCCGGGAGTCGACCTCCCGGCGATACCTCACCGATCCGCGGCTTCGCATCCTGACCCTCGACTATGCCGACGCCGGCGCCATGAAGGAGGCCGTCGGCGATTTCATCTCGGCCGACGGCAACCCGCGGCGCTGGGATTACATCATCTATAACCTCGGAGCCACCAAAGCGGTAAACTACCTGGATTTCAAGCGGGTAAACTACGAATATCTGCGCTCGTTCACCGAGGTGCTCCGCGAACTGCGCATCTACCCGGAACGCTTCCTGTACATGAGTTCGCTCTCGGCGCTCGGTCCCGGTGACGAGCAGACCTACGCGCCGCTCACCTCCGACATGAAGCCGCACCCCGATACCCGCTACGGTCAGTCGAAAATCATGGCCGAGCAATTCCTGGAGCACTTCTCGGGGCTTAACTGGATAATCTTCCGACCGACAGGCGTTTACGGCCCTCACGAGAAGGACTACCTGATGATGATACAGTCGATTGACCGTCATTTCGACTTCTCGGTAGGGATGAAGCGCCAGTTGCTCACCTTTATATATGTCGATGACCTGGTGTCAGCCATGTTCGACGCCCTTGCCTCGGGCGTGATGCATCGCAAATACATCATTTCGGAGCCTAAAGCCTATACACAGAGCGAGTTCCGGCAGATTGTGTCAGACGAGCTCGGCAGCAAATGGGTGATACCCGTGAAGATGCCCCTGTGGATGGTATATATCGCCTCGTGGGTAGCCGAGAAGGTCGGCAAACTGCGGATGAAGCCCTCGACGCTCAACACCGACAAGTACATCATCATGAAGCAGCGCAACTGGAACGCCGACATCTCCGACGCCGTGCGCGACTTCGGTTTCAATCCCCGCGTTGACCTCCGCGAGGGTATTCACCGCACTGTCGAGGCCTATCTCGCCGACAAGAAACGCAGCAAAAACCCCAAGAAATGAGTCCTGAAAACATTGCCGAAAAGGCGACCGTACAAACCCCTGAGCAGATTACGAAGAAAGGTCATCGTGTGCCCTGGTGGATGTGGCTGGTGATAATTGTGTGTATGCTTCCGGGCCTGGCGTTCCCGCTGCTGACGCGGCTTATCGAGGACCCGAACCCGGCCGTGCGCGGCCTTACATGGCTTTACCCCTGCTACGTGCTATGTTCGGGGGTGCTTGCGTGGCAGTGCTACGGGCGCCGCAGCTACGTCACCTGGATTATCCTGGCGCTGCTCCTCATCTCGCACGTGTGCTTCTTCTATCTGGCCTTCCTGGCCCTCTCCTCACCAAACCTTGCCTGACACATAAGCGTTATTAACTTAGCTATTTTAGCTATTTTAGAGAAATTCACTCGCCATGAAAAAGAAACTCGTTATATCCACCGGCGCCGGAATGAGCGCCGAAAGCGGCATCAGCACCTTCCGCGATTCGGGAGGCCTCTGGGAACAGTACAATGTGATGGACGTGGCCTCGGCCGACGGTTTCCGCCGTAATCCGAAACTGATTCATGACTTCTACAATGCCCGTCGCCGCGAACTCGTCAACGCCAAGCCCAACGCCGGACACCTCGGACTGGTAAAGCTCGAGGAGTACTACGACGTCTATATCATCACCCAGAACGTCGACAACCTCCACGAACGCGCCGGCTCCAAGAATGTGCTTCACCTCCACGGCGAGCTGATGAAGGTGCGCGCCATGGACAACGATTCGCTCGTGTACGAACTGAAGCCCGGCGCCCTCGAAACCACCCCTGAAACCCTTATCGACGGTCACCATGTGCGCCCGCATATCGTATTCTTTCAGGAGGCGGTCCCCAACATCGAACCGGCCATCGAACTGGCTCAGCAGGCCGATGTATTCGTGGTAATCGGCACATCCTTAAACGTTTACCCCGCTGCCAGCCTGCTGCACTATGTGCGTCGCGGCGTGCCCGTCTACTACATCGACCCCCATCCGGCCGCCGTTCCCGCCAACGTTCACGTGATTGCCGAGCCCGCTACCCGCGGTGTCGAGGACCTCACGAAAATCCTCCTTGCCGATAGCCGTAAGTAATCCGGGGGCGCCCCGCCCCACCCCACCGAAGTTGCACATTGTTGCCGGTTGCCGTTGGTTGTTATGGCGGAAATGCGTAATTTCGCATGAAATTCATATCTGATATGGTACAATTGAAAAATATAGCGGTAATCGGTGCCGGAAACATGGGTGGCGCCATAGTGCGCGGCATCTGCCGCTCTGGCATGGATACCGGCATACGTGTGGCCAACCCGTCGGCCTCTAAGTTAGAGAGGCTCCGCGCCGACTGCCCCGGTATAGTCACCACCCACAGCAACACCGAGGCCGCCGGGGGCGCCGATGCGGTGATTCTCGCCGTAAAGCCCTGGATTCTCCCCGGTGTGGTTGAAGAACTTAAACCACTGTTGGTCAGCAAAAAACCGATAATGATTTCCATCGCCGGCGGCGTTGACTTGCCCCGCCTCGAAGAGATGCTCGGCGAGGGTCTCCCGCTGTTCCACGTAATCCCCGATACGGCTATTTCCGTGGGTCATGGCATGACCTTCATCGCCTCGCGCCACGCCGATGAAGCCGCGCGTCAGGCCGTGCGGGATATTTTCGCCACCATGGGCCGTGCGGCACTCGTGGAGGAGCGGCTTATGGGCGCGGCTACTGCGTTGAGTTCCTGCGGAATAGCATACGTCTTCAAGTATATCCAGGCGTGCGTGCAGGCCGGTGTGCAGTTAGGCTTCCGTCCGGACGATGCCCTGAATTACGTCACCGCCACAGTCGACGGCGCCGTGGCCCTGCTGCAGGCCGACGGAGTGTCGCCCCAGGAGGAGATTGACCGGGTCACCACCCCCGGCGGTATGACCATCCGCGGCATAAACGCCCTGGAACACAGTGGTTTCACCTCAGCAGTGATTAACGGCATCATTGAACCCCTGAAGAAATGACCCGCTACAAACGTATCACCGTAAAGGTGGGCAGCAACGTGCTGACTCGCCCCGACGGCACGCTCGACGTAACCCGAGTGTCGGCTTTGGTCGACCAGATTGCCACCCTGCGTGCATACGGCGTGGAGGTGATTCTCATCTCGTCGGGCGCTGTGGCCTGCGGCCGTTCGGAGCTGAGGAGCCACGACACGCGCCGTCTTGACAACGTCGACCGCCGGCAGCTCTTTTCGGCCGTCGGACAGGTGAAACTCATCAATCGCTACTACGACCTCTTCCGCGACCAGGGACTCACTGTGGGACAGGTGCTTACCATGAAGGAGAGCTTCGCAACACGCCGCCATTACCTGAATCAGCGTAACTGCATGATGGTGATGCTCGAAAACGGAGTAATCCCCATCGTCAACGAGAACGACACGGTGTCGGTTACGGAGCTGATGTTCACCGACAACGACGAGCTGTCGGGCCTGGTGGCTGCCATGATGGACTGCGACGCGCTGATAATACTTAGCAACATCGACGGCATCTACGACGGCGACCCCTCAGACCCGGGGGCCCACGTAATAGAGCGCGTGGACCCCACGCGCGACCTCAGCGAGTATATCCGCACGGAGCGTTCGGGATTCGGCCGCGGCGGCATGGTAACCAAATACCGAATCGCCCGCAAGGTGGCCGACGAGGGCATCGAGGTGATTATCGCCAACGGCAAGCGCGAACGCATTCTCACCGACCTTATACTCGGCGAGCACACCGTGACAGCCACACGCTTCGCACCCGCGGCCGAACCGGCCTCTTCGCTCAAGCGCTGGATAGCCCACAGCGACGGTTTTGCTAAAGGGCGTATCACTCTGAACGCCAATGCAGTAAAGGCTCTGATGTCAGATCACGCCGTGTCGGTGCTCCCCGTGGGCGTCACCGCCGTCGAAGGGGAATTCGAGAAGGACGACCTGGTGAAAGTAGCCGCTCCCGACGGCTCGCTCATAGGCGTGGGCCGCATTAGCTACAGCGCCGCCGAGGCACGCGGCGTGATGGGGCGCCACGACTGCCGTCCGATGATTCATTACGACTATCTATATATTGACTCAAATGACTGATAATCAAGATATAGCGGCTATGCTTAGTCGTGCCCGCGAGGCTTCGCGCTCGCTGCTGTCGCTTACCGACAGCGAAACCGCCGACACACTGCGCGCCGTGGCCGATGCCATCGAGAGCGACATCCCCTCGGTGCTCGAGGCCAACGCCCGTGACCTGGCCCGTATGTCCCCTGCCGATCCTAAATACGACCGCCTGAAGCTCACAGCCGACCGCCTGCACGGTATCGCCGCCGACACGCGCAATGTGGCGTCGCTCCCCTCGCCGCTGATTCAACTCGAGGAGCGAACGCTCCCCAACGGTCTGCGGCTCAGGAAGGTGGCGGTGCCGTTCGGCGTTATCGGCGTGATTTTCGAAGCGCGCCCCAATGTGAGCGTCGATGTCTTTTCGCTCTGCTTCCGGTCGGGCAACGCCTGTGTACTCAAAGGGGGCCACGACGCCGCCGATTCCAATGCCGCGCTCACCGGCATAATCCGGCGGGTGCTCGCAGCCCGCGGCATCGACCCGGATGTGTGCACCCTGCTCCCCTCCACCCACGCCGCCACCGACGCCCTGCTGCGGGCGCGCAGCCTGGTCGACCTAATCATCCCCCGCGGGGGACGGCGCCTCATCGACGCCGTGCGAGCCGGTGCCGAGGTGCCCGTAATCGAAACCGGCGCCGGAGTATGCCACTGTTACGTCGACGCCGATGCCGATGTAGCCATGGCCACAGCCATCATAAACAACGCCAAAACGCGTCGTGTGAGCGTGTGCAACGCCCTCGACTGCGCCTTGGTGCACGCCTCGCTGCTCGGCCGCCTGCCCGAAATATGCGCTCTGTTGGGCGCCTCAAAGGTGGTGATTCACGCCGACGAACGCGCCCTGATGGCGCTTGACGGCCACTACCCCGCCGAACTGCTGCGCCCGGCTCAGGCCGAAGATTTCGGTACTGAATTCCTGTCGTATCAGATGGCCCTGCGCACCGTCGACACCCTCGACGAGGCCCTGGAACATATCCGGCGCTACGGGTCGGGGCACAGTGAAAGTTGCGTCACAGCGAATGCCGCGGCTGCCGACCGTTTCCGCCGCGAAGTCGATGCCGCCTGCGTGTATATCAACGCTCCGACATCGTTCACCGACGGCGCACAGTTCGGGCTCGGTGCCGAAATCGGCATATCCACCCAGAAGCTGCACGCCCGCGGCCCGATGGCCCTGCGCGAGCTCACCACCTACAAATGGCTTATCGACGGCAACGGCCAGCTGCGTCCGGCCTAAGCCACCCTTAGTGGTATCGGAGGGATCGGAATTATCGGAGGGATCGGAGGCTGAAAATGTGGGTTTTGGGGAAGATGGTGTTTTGGGGTAGCCGGGGGGGGTGGCGAGCGCTCGGCTCCTGTGGTTGTCATAAAAAAGGCACGCCTGCATCGCTGCTGTCGTGCCCGTGAGTGTTACAAAATGTTTAGTCAGTTTTCAATCATTTATCAGTACATTCATTCAATCATCAATAAATCATGTTTGTGCGATTTGCAATTCTTTCATCTTGACGGCTTAATGGCGCATGCCCGGGGGAGGGCCCCACATGCCGGGTCCGCGACCGTGGCCGAAGCCGGTCTGTGATGCGGGCTCGTTGCCTTTGCCGAATGTGTTGAACTTATATGTGAACGACAGCATGAAGTAACGCGTGAGCGTGTTGTACTCGGTGTCGTCGATATAGTTGGCGGTAATGTTGCGGTTGATGGTCTGGCGCTGCTGCAGGATGTCATAGACCTTTAGCTGTACTGTGGCCGAGCGGTCGCGCAGGAACTGGTACGACAGCGAAGCGTTCCACATCCACTGGTTCTGGTCGTAGCCCTCGGCGTAGCCCGAGGTGGCGTTGTAGTTGAGTTCTGACGAGAGGATGAATCCTAAGGGGGCGTACCATGTGGCGTTGAAGGCACCGCCGTAATTATGTATGGTGGTCACGTCGACGCTCTTGAGGGAGTTGTGGGTGTAGTTTATGCGGTAGAAGGGGCGCAGCTCGAGTTCGAGACTCGAGGGTCGGAATGCCAGCGAGGGCGATTCAACCCACATGAGCGACCCGGAGTTGTTGCGCACGCCGTTGTTGAAGCCCACGTTGTGGTTGTACATCAGGAATGTGTTGTTGTTGAAAGTCCACATTTTGTTGTGACCGAAGGGCTGCGAGAACATATTCATCACGCGCACCGACCACACGCCGTTGACATTCTCGTAGGTGGTGTATCGGCCGCCGGTATTGGGGCTGTAATGTGTGCGAGAGATAATGGAGTTCTGGGTCATTTCGGCGTCCATCATCACCATGATCGAGCGCTGGGCTTCGGTGTGGAACGAGTTGTATCGCAGCATCAGGTGGTGGTTGAACGACGGTTTCAGGTTAGGGTTACCCTCGACGACGTTCAGCGGGTTGGAGTAGTCGGGCACCGGCTGCAGCTGGGTCATGGATGGCTGGCTGGAGCGGCCGTGGTAGAACATCATCATCGACGACACCTTCGAGAACTTGTAACGGAAACGCAGGAAGGGGGCGTAGTTCCACACCCAGCGCTCTTTGATGGAGCGGTCGGGATGGCTGAGGTTGTCGGATTTCGACATGGATGGAACCAGCGACATACCCAGATCGAGGTTGTAGGCCGAGGTCACGCGCTTGTAGCCCACGCGGATGTTCTGGGTCATGAAGTTGTTGCGGAACGAGTTGGATAGCGAGTCGATGTGCTGGCGGTCGCCGAAGATTATGTTGTCCATGTCGTCGTAGCCGTTGGGGAACGATGCCGGGCTTTTGTCGACGCTGCGGTCGGAATTGTTCCAGCGGTAGTTGAGCCCATAGCTGAAGGTCAGGAAGTTACCGTTTTTGACATCACCCAAGGGTTCGGTCCAGCTGACTCGGGCGTGGAGCTGGTTGCTCCATGTGTGGTTGTCGCTGAACTGGTTGTACGAGTCGATTGAGTCGTTGCCGGCCTGGTTGAGCACGCGGTAGAAGATGTTGTGCGAGAAAGCGGTCTCGTTTTCGCGTATGTTGCTGAAGCGGTACTGGCCCATCAGGGAGAAGGAGCGTCCGCGGTGGCTGGCGAAGTTGTGGGTATAGATTAACCGGCCACCGAATTCCCAGGATTTGCCGTCGGATTCCGAGCGGTTGAACGAGCGGTTCACGCGTGCGAGATTGACGTCGAGCAGGGTGTCGGCGCTCCACTGCGTGGAGTTGTTCTGGTTGAATGAGAAGTTCGGACGGAAGTCGAACGTATTGAACGAGTCGGGTTTCCACTCCATACGGAAGTCGCCGCGCACGTTGTGGCCGCGGTCGTTGGCGTCGGTGTATGAGTTTTCGTACGATGCGGAGTCGGGGAAGATGAACTGTCGGCGCTGCCGGGTGTAGCTGTCGCGGTCGGTGTGCGAGTACATCACGTTACCGCCCACGCGGAACTTTTCCTCGTTGCCCACCGAGAAGTTGATGCCGAAGCTCTGCGAATTGTTGATGCCGCGGTCGCCGCCGAACCGGCGGAATCGCGAGCCGTTGCCGTCGGTGAAGCCCTCCTCATTGGTGTTGTTGGCGTTGCCGATGAAGGTTATCTGGTTGCCGTTCCAGAAGCGGTTCACGTTGAAGGTGGCCTTGTAGCGGTCGTCTGTGCCGTAGCCGGCTTCGACGGTGCCGAACCAACCGTTCTTCATCCCCTTCTTTACAGTGAGGTTGATGACCGTTTCGTCCTCGCCGTCGTCAACGCCCGTGAGGCGCGCCAGGTCGCTCTTGCGGTCTACTACCTGAAGTTTGTCTACCATATTGACCGGCAGGTTCTTCGAGGCTACCTTGGGGTCGTCGGAGAAGAACTCTTTGCCGTCGATGAGGATTTTGGTCACCTCTTTGCCGTTGGCGGTGATTTTGCCGTCGTTGTCGACCTCCACGCCGGGGAGGCGCTTGAGCAGGTCCTCAACCACGGCGTTAGGCTGGGTCTTGTATGTATCGGCGTTGAATTCGATGGTGTCCTGCATCACCTTGATAGGGGTCTTGACGCCTATCACGGTGGTCTCCTTGAGCATTACCGACGAGTCGCCGAGCTTCAGGGTGTCGGCGCGCAGGCTCGAGCCCTTCACCGTCACGGGGAGCAGGGCGCGGCTGTAGCCGACGTAGGTGGCTTCGAGTACGTATCGGCCGTCGCTGAGGCCCGTCACGGTGTATCGGCCGTCGACGTTGGTGATGTCGCCTTTGACGAACGAACTGTCGCGAGCTGAAAGCACACGCACCGTGGCGCCGGGCATCGGTTCCGACATCCCGTCGGTAACCACGCCCGATATATTATAAGCGAAGGCGGCCGCCACTGTCAGTGCGATGGCCGTTCCGGTGAAGCATGATCTTAGGTTGATTCTTTTCATACGTCATCTCTGGTGCTCCCCCGGCAGTTGCCGGGGCTTTTCGGGTAAAATGCTTGTCAGATGTTTCGCTTTTTCTGACGCAAAATTAGCTCATTGGTTTAATACGGCCAATGCACATGTCGCAGTTCGGGCTGTTTTTGCCGCCCGGATATCCCGGATTAACACTTTTTTGCAGTGCGGGGCCCTCACGGCGCGCTGCTTCAGCTGAAGAAGATATAGGCCGCGATGATGCCCGCTACCGAACCGGTAACGTCGGCAAGCAGGGCGTAGGGCACGGCGTAGCGCGTCTTTTTCACGCCCACCGACCCGAAGTACACCGCCAGCACGTAGAACATCGTGTCGGTGGAGCCCTGGATGGCAGCCGATACCTTTGATACAAACGCGTCAGCGCCGTGAGTGTTCATCAGGTCGATCATCAGGCCGCGCGAGCCGGAGCCGCTCAACGGTTTCATCAGGGCTGTGGGTAGCGCCTCGACCCACGAGGTGTCGAATCCGAGCCACGCCACGGCCGAGGTCATGCCGTCGGTCACCATCGTCATCATGCCCGAGGCGCGGAACATACCTATCGCCACGAGAATCGCCACCAGGTAGGGGATGATGGTGACAGCCGTGCGGAAGCCATCCTTGGCCCCTTCGATAAAGGCGTCATACATGTTGACCCGCTTGCGCAATCCCGCCCCTATAAAGGCTATTATCACGCTGAACAGCAGGAAGTTGGCCACGAATCCCGACCATTTCTCGACCGAGGGGCCGTCCATCCCCGAGAAGACCCACACCATTGAGCCGATGACCGCCGCCATGCCAAGAAGCCACGCTATCAGCACCGGGTCTTTCAGGTTGATTTTCTGGCGTATGCAGAGTGTTACTACCCCGGTGAGGGTGGCGATGAACGTTGCCAGCAGTATAGGGAGGAACACGTCGGTGGGATTGGCCGCGCCGGCCTGCGCGCGGTACATCATGATGCTTATGGGGATGAAGCACAGGCCCGAAGCGTTGAGAACCAGGAACATAATCATGGCGTCGGTGGCCGTGTCCTTCTCCTTGTTGAGGGTCTGGAGCTCCTGCATGGCCTTGAGGCCAAGGGGGGTCGCCGCATTGTCGAGACCCAGCATATTGGCCGAGACGTTCATGAAAATCGAACCCATGGCCGGGTGCCCCTTGGGCACACCCGGGAACAGGCGGCAGAACAGCGGCGAAATCAGCCGTCCGAAGAACTGTATAACCCCGGCGCGCTCACCTATCTTCATCAGGCCGAGCCACAGGGCCAGCACACCGGTCAGCCCTAAGGATATTTCGAAGGCGTTGGCCGCCGACGTGAACGACGCACCCATCACGTCGCCCCATACTTCGGGTTGCCCCATGCACGTCTTGATTACGCACATTATGAAAGCCAGCACGAAGAATGCAATCCATATATAATTGAGTACCATATATTTAGCTTTGATGTTGTTTCACGAATTCGGCGACTGCCCAGGGAGGGGAAGGGTGCCCAGGAGGGAGAGAAGAGGGGGTTGAGGGTGAGGGAGAGGGAAGGCGTCCGGGGAGAGGACGGAGAGGGTGAGGTCGTAGAGGAAGTCGTTGACGAACAGGTCGTGGTGCATCTCGCGCAGTCCCTTGGCGAGCGCCGGATTTTCGGCCGCATACTCCGGTGACAGGGCCACGAACAGAGGGATGCGCAGCCGCTCGATGCCGTTGAACACCGGCGAGCGCCGCGAGGTGGGGATATCGGCGTGGTCCGAGCAGTATATCATCGCCGCCAGATTGAGATGCTCCGTGCAGTACTCCCATACCTGCCGGAGCACACTGTCGGTGAAAGCCAGTGAGTTACGGTAATGGTCGACGTATCCCTCCTTGCCGGGGCGTGGCACCACTATGGCCCGCTCGGCCGGGTAACGGCTCTCGTAGTTGAAGTGCGAGCCCTTGAGGTGGAGCACTATCAGGTTGTCGGTATCGGGTTTTACCTCGGGGAGGAATTCCATGAGGGTGTCGTCGTAGGGTATCCGGGTGAGAGCCAGACGGGTCCACGCGTACTTGTCGGCGCTTTCGGCCATGAGCGACACCGGCGTGTCGTTGGCGCCGATGTGGCTCTGGTTGGAGTACCAGTGCACGGTCAGGCCCAGGGCGTGGGCGGCGTCTACCACCGACGGCGCGGCGGCAAACGTCAGGCCGTTCTTCTGGTTGGCAGCCGTGAGGGCGCGCGTGAGCGTCGGAACGGTCTGGAAATGACACGAATAGGCGTTGTCGAAGAGCACCGTCGCCGGGTCGGCCGCCCGGGCCGAGAGCCAGGGGGTGGTGTCGATGCCCCCCGGTTGCGGCGTGAAGGCCGACATATAGTCGCGCGACGCCGATTCGCCGATTACGAGCACGAACGTGCGCCCGCGCCGGGGTAGCCGTGCTACATCGCCGAGGGCCTGCCGGCGCTCCGGAGCCTTCGACGTGTATTCGTTGATTTGCCGGAGATAGTCGCGGTTGTCGTAGTACAGGGCCACGATACCCGAGCGGCGCCACGGCGAGTGACTGCCGCGGAATGTGATGAAACTCAGTGCGATAAACAGTGCCGCTTCAACCCACGGGCACCATGCAGGCGTGTCGGGCGTCCCGGCGGTCAGACCGGCCGTGATGGCACCGTAGAACCATGCCGCCGAGATACCGACCGCGGCCACAAATCCGGCAATGACGCCCCACAGGGGGAACGATTTGATGAATTCCCAGATTTCGCTGGGATAGGTGTTCATAGCCAGACGCAGGCCGTCGTGATTGATTCCCGCACCGTAGATTACGAAATGGGTCCACTGCAACAGTATGATTGCCAATATGATATACTCCACGACGGCAAAGGCTACCGATGCAACGGCCGAGCCGGGCACCCACGCCTGACAGGCCAGCCACGCCGCGCTGAGCCATCCGGCCAGGTAAAGGCCGAAGGCGAAATCGAGTTTGTTGTCGATTTCGGTGGCGTGATGCCGCCGGGTTGCAAGGTCGATGGGCGGGAAGGTCAGCATCCATGCCGCCGACAGGGCGTAGACGTACCACAGCGGCGCCGCCACGGATTGAAGCTCGGCCACGGCAGCCGGTGCCACAGCCAAAATCGCCCCGATAGCGAAGCGCGACGCCTGCTGATGCCGTGCGCTGGCCGACAGCCCTTTCGACAGCCCTAAATAGGCCCCGTAGGTGAAACCCCATACGGCTATTATTATAATAAGGTATATCACGTAACTCATAAGGCAGGTTCTATAAATTGAACACCTGTCGGATTAGAAAATAACAATATCAGGTTCTGGGCTGCTTTCTTGTAGAAATCGGCTGCTTTTCCATCTTTCATCGGTCGTTTAGCTCGCTAAACTTCCTCATAAAGATGAAAAATCATCTCGATTTCTACGGCGAAATCATCGCAAGCCAATTTATAGAACCTGCCATAAATTGTTACAAAATTAATAAATCCCAAGTTGATATACGGCATTTTCGGCAAAAAATGGCTAAATTTGCGGCTGATTACTAAGCAGGTTCTGTAAAAAATGCGAATTTACTTCATGATATATATGCTGATGGCGTTTGTGACTGCGCAGTGCATAAATCTGCCGTCTGTCGCCGATTCCACGGCAGTGGAGCTCGGGAGCAATGAGGTTTCCGACAGACCGGCCGCCGACGGTGTTACGGCCCCGCAGGACACCATCGCCATCATCACCGAGGGGGTGGTCTCCGACGACATCTACGCCGATTCGGCCGTCACCACCATTGCCCCCGAGAACCTTGTCTACGACCCCGTGCACTGGAAGGAGTTAGGCATTTCGGCCGGCGTGTTCACCTTCTCGTCGCTGTTTGTCGACGTGCAGCCCTTCAAGCGGTTCCGTTACTGGGTTCACGATCAGGTATCGCACAAGGGGAAAGACAAGACCGAAGTCGACAACTATCTGCAGTATGTGCCGGCAGCAGCCCCGCTTCTGCTCTACGCCTGCGGATACAAGGGCGACCATAACTTCCTGGACAAGACCATCCTGTTAGCCATGTCGGCCGCCACTTTCGCCGTGCTGAACAACGTGGCCAAATATGCCTTTAACGAAAAACGTCCCGACTCCAACGCACACAACTCCTTCCCTTCGGGCCACACCGGCACTGTGGTGATGGGCGCCGAGTTTATGCGCCGCGAATACTGGAACACCAACAAATGGGTGGCCATGTCGGGCTATGTGGTGGCAGCCGGCGTGGCGTATCTGCGTATGCACAACGACCGCCACTGGATTAACGACGTAATAGGCGGCGCGGCCCTCGGCTACTTCTCCACCACCCTCTCTTACTGGCTGTACCCCAAGATTTTCCGCAAACGTGCCGCCGCCCACCGTCAGGAGCTGCTGATCCGCAATCAGCGCAAGCCGGCCCCTATGGTGCTGGCCGCACCCTACGTCACCACCGGCGGCGGGGGCTTTGCCGTGTCGTATACCTTCTGACGCTTATGGATAACAACCGGAAAATCACCGTAATAGTCCATACCTACAACGCCGGGGCCACCCTGGCACGTGTGCTGCCGACCCTAACGGGCTTCGACGAGATATTGGTGGTGGATATGGAGAGCACCGACTCCACGGTCGACCTGGCCCGGCGCTACCGGGCGCGCGTGGTGACCTTCCCCCGCGGCGAGCACCGCATCGTCGAGCCGGCGCGCCAGTTCGGCATCGACCACGCCTCAAATCCATGGGTACTCGAGGTCGACGCCGACGAGCTTGTCACCCCCGAACTCACCCGGTATCTGCGCGAACTCGTCAGCCGGCCCGATGCCCCCGACGGGCTCTATATACCGCGTCGTAACTTCTTCATGGGCAAGGAGATGAAGTGCGGATACCCTGACATGATACTGCGCTTCTTCCGGCGCGACCGCTGCACGTGGCCCCCGGAGATACACTCGGTGCCCCGCATCGACGGGCGCGTTGACCGCATCCCGGCCTCGCGCCGCGAGTTAGCCTTCATCCACCTGGCCAACGAATCGGTGCACTCCCGTTCCGCCAAACACTTGACTTACAGCGACTACGAGGCCGACCGCAAGGCCCGGCGCCGGCGCTGTCCGGCCTTCGACCTCTTCTGGCGTCCCGCATACATCTTCTTCCGGAAATATTTCCTGAAAGGTGGCTGGCGCGACGGCCGTCCCGGCCTGGTGCTGAGCGTCCAGGGCGCCTGCAACGAGGCCCTCATCTGCTGCAAGCTCATCGAACGCCGTCGCACCGAGCTGCCCGACCCCATACTGAGAGCTACCGTACCGATGCCTCCCGAATTACCCGAGAACGCCGATACAGAATGATTTACGTCAAAGACAAAGGACGCCTCTGCAACAACATTCTGCAGTTCGGACACGCCTACGCCTGGGCGCGTGAGAACGGCCTGCGGGCCGTGTCGCTCCGTTTCGCCTACAAGTACCGCGGTTTCCGGATATGCGGCACACGCGGCCACAACTTCCTGAACTACCTGCAGGCCAAATATCGCGCACGCCTCGGCCTTATCCCCGAAGTGAGCATCGACTCGCCCGACCTCCCGGCCGAGCAGCTCGACGTCCTCTACGACCGTGTGCGCCGCAATGCCCGTCGCGGAGTAGTGCTCTCGGGCTGGTGGGTGCGCCACTACGACCTCTTCCTGAAGTACCGCGACGAGATTACCTCGCTGTTCGCCTTCACCGGCAGCGACACCGGCCAGCTCCCCGCAGCCGAGCCCGGCACCGTATGGCTGGGCGTGCACGTGCGCCGCGGTGACTACTCCCGCTGGCACGGCGGACGCTATTTCTACTCCGACGGGCAGTATGTGGCCTGCATCAACTCGTTCATCGACCTGATGAAACTCAACCGCAAACGGGTGAACGTGGCCGTGTTCACCAACGACCCCAAGCTCGACACCGACTACTTCATCCGCAACCTCCACCGCGATGCCGCCGAGTTGGTATTCCCCTTCGGCACAGCCGTTTCCGACCTTCAGACCCTCTCGGCCTGCGACTACATAATGGGACCTCCGAGCACCTTTTCGCTCACCGCCGCCATGTTCCGCGACCGGCCCGTTTACTTCATACAGAATCCCGAAAAAAGTTTAACATTCGACGATTTCTCTGATTTTGCCACTCTGTTCAGATATAATTATTGAGCCGGGACTCGCTCCCCGCCGTCAGCAGGAGCTTAACGCGTTGGCCGACACGCTGCTCGCCGGGCGCCTCCCCGAAGACGCGCGACCGGTTTACACCGGCCGCAACAAACTGTATGTCTGCCGCTTGGCTGACGGCCTGGAGGTCAACATCAAGCAGTTCCGCCGCTGCTCGCTGCTGAAGGGGCTCATCTACGGGCGTCTGCGCAGGAACAAGGCGTTGCGCTCGCTGCTCAACGCCCGGCGTCTGCGCAGCCTCGGTTTCGATTCGCCCGAGCCGCTGATGGCCTGCTGGACCCGGTCGGCCGGCGGATGGTGCCTGCGCTCGGCATATTATGTCTGCGCCCAGCTCGATGATGTGCGCGAGACACGCTGCTGGGAGGAGTGGCCCGACCGCGGCCCCTTTACCGACGCTCTGGGGCGCGAGATGGCGCGCCTGTTCCGCGCCGGCGTGCTCTTCCGCGATTTCTCCCCCGGAAATGTGCTGCTGCGCAACGACACGGCCCCCGGTGACTATCGGTTTGTCTACGTCGATGTGAACCGCACCGACTTCGGCGTGCGTTCGCGTCGGCGCCTGATGTCGATGTTTCAGCGCATCAACATCGTGGAGGCCGAAACAGAGCGCCTCGCCGCAGCTTTAGCCCGCGCGATGGGGTGGAACGAGCGCGACACCCGACTGCGCGCACTCGGCGTGCTACGGCGCTTCCTTTGGAAAAAAGACACCATACAGAAACCCGTAAAACGCTTCCTGCGCTCGCTCGTGGGGAAGCGTTGAACCTTAAAACATCATGAAAATATACTGCAAGAATATCGACCGTTACCTCCCCGTAAACGGCGGAGAAACCCTTTCGGAAATACTGCGCGATACCCCCGAATTGGCCGACATCGCCCGCGATGTGCGCCCTATATGTGCGCGTGTCAACAACAAGACCGAACCCCTGCTCTTTCAGGTGTTCGGGCCGAAGATGGTGGAATTCCTGCCCCGAACCGTCGGTTCGGGCGGTCGCGTTTATGTGCGTTCGCTCTGCATGATGCTGTACCGTATTGTGCGTGAGGTGGTTCCCGGGTCGCGCCTGCGCATCGAGCACTCCATCTCCGGGGGCTATTTCTGCCGGTTGTGGAAGGGCGACGGTACCCCCCTGCAGGTCGATCAGCCGCTCATCGACACCATGTTGGCCAAGCTGCGCGCCCTGCAGCAGCGTAACGCGCCATTCGAGCGTGACGAGGTGCTCACCGTCGACCTCATAGGGATGCTCCGCGCCCAGGGCCTCGAGGACAAGGCCTTGCTGCTCGAAACCGTCCACGACCTATACACCACATACTACCGCCTCGAAGGAGTTATCGACAGCTACTACGGGGCGCTGGCTCCATCGACCGGCCTAATAGATGTGTTTGACCTCAGACTGCACAAGGAGGGATTCATACTCTACGGTTTCGACCGACGCAATCCCGATGTACCCGCCCGTTATGTCACCCAGCACAAGATGGACCAGGCATTCTCCGAAAACCTCGAGTTCAATAAAATCATAGGTGTCAGCAACGTAGGCGAACTCAACCGCGCCGTCGACGAGGGGCGCACCGCCCAGCTCATCCAGGTGGCCGAGGCGCTTCACGACAAGAAAATCTCGGCCATCGCCGACGAGATAGCACGCCGTTACCACCGGGGAGGCGCCCGCGTGGTGCTCGTGGCTGGACCCTCGTCGTCGGGCAAGACCACCACTACCAAGCGCCTGGCCACTTACCTCATAACCAACCTGCTGAAGCCCAAGATGATTTCGCTCGACAACTATTTTGTCGACCGTGACCGCACCCCGCGCGATGCCGATGGCGAGTACGACTTCGAGAGCCTCTACGCCCTCGACCTGGAGCAGTTCAACCGCGACCTCACGGCACTGCTCGACGGTCGGGAAGTAGAGCTCCCTACCTACAATTTCGAAACCGGCACCCGCGAATACCGCGGCGACCGGATGCACCTCGACCCGGGCGACATCCTGCTCATGGAGGGCATCCACGGACTCAACCCGGCCCTCACCCCCGCCATCGCCGAAAACCTGAAATACCGCGTGTATGTGTCGGCGCTGACCACCCTTTCGATCGACGACCACAACTGGATTCCCACCACCGACAACCGCCTTCTGCGCCGCATAATACGCGACCACAAGTACCGCGGCGCGTCGGCTGTCGACACCCTGCGCCGCTGGGCGTCGGTGCGCCGCGGCGAGGAGAAATGGATTTTCCCCTTCCAGGAGAACGCCGACTCCACCTTCAACTCCTCGCTGATATTCGAGCTTGGCGTGATGCGCGACTACGGCGAGGCCATCCTGCGCGAAGTGCCCAACGACTGCGTGGAGTATGCCGAGGCATACCGCCTGCGCAAGTTCCTGAGCTATTTCCGTCCCATCACCGACAAGTCGATTCCGCCCACGTCGCTGCTGCGCGAATTCCTCGGCGGCTCGTCATTCCGCTACTGACCGTCGGCCGGTGTGCGGTTGACGTTTTGGCCGGTTCGTCGGCTAAAACGAGTGCAAAATGAACGATTCGCCGCGAAAAAATTTAAAATAATTTTTATATTTCTTAATAATTATGTACTTTTGTCAAAATATATATGGCAAAAGCCGATTATATGTGTGATAAACAAAGTGCTTAACTCGCTACTTATTTTTATTGTTTACAATTGAGCTCTTATTCATCTCTTATATTTATTAACTTAATTCAGTCTTTATGAGGAAATTATTAACCCTTGTATGTGCTGTGTTCCTGAGCCTGTCGGCGATGGCCGGCGTCCCGGGTAGAGCACAGAAGGCCGCATCTCCTGTTCAGAAGGAGTCGGCGCTCCGGACTAAGGTTGCGGCAAAACCCGCACCCTCCAAACTTGTTGTTCCGAAAGCCCGCAAGGCCAAGGCTGCTTCTGCCCGCGTCAGCGGTATGCAGTTCAAGGCCAACTCGTTCGTGCCGTTCAAAAACCGTATAGGTTCGCTCAAACAGGGCCCCTTCTCGGCAGCAGCCGCTGATCTGCCCAACATGATTGGTAACGTAATCTATGCCAATGGCTGGAGCCAGGGAAGCACTCCCGGTGCCGGTCTGAACTATCTGCCCAAATCGGCAGCAGGTGAGTTCACCCTGATTTCGGAAGATGCTTCATCCTATTCGTCGGGCGGTGTAGTCAAAGACGGCGTATATTACGGCACCTCCTATATGAGTTTCTGGGGTATGGTTTACATCACAGCAGACGCTATCGATATCGAAACGGGCGAAGTGCTCTACACCATTAATACCGAAGACCTTCAGGCCGTTCCTCTGGCTCAGACACTCGATCCCACCACCAACACTATCTACGGCGTGACATACAATGCCGCCGGCGATGGTGTGCAGCTCACCAAAATGGATTATTCCGAGTCCGGCGTAAGCTGCACGACTGTTGCATCGATGACGCAGGCTATCGGTTTTCTGGCATGCGATGCCCAGGGTCAGCTCTGGGGTGTGACTCAGGAGTGGAGCGGTACAGATGAAGAAGCCGTCTGCACCGGTTCCAAGCTCGTGAAAATCAACAAAGCGACCGCCGAAATCACCGAGGTAGGTACCACCGGCCTTCAGCCCCAATATATCTCGGGCATGGCCTTCGACCACAAGTCAGGCCGTCTGTTCTGGACCGTATCGGGTACCGACGAGAGCGGCGTTCTCGCTGAAATCAACACCACCACCGGCCAGGCCACCATTCTCTTCCACTATCCCAATGAGGAGGAGATCGTAGGACTCACAGTGCTGGCACCCGCCGCTGAGGACAAGGCTCCCGCTGCTGTTGAGAACCTCGCGCTGAACTTTGCCAACGGCTCAACCTCAGGCACTGTTTCATTCAAGGCTCCCTCGACTCTCTTCGACGGCACCGCCGGCTCGGGCTCGCTCACATATTACATCAATGTTGACGGCCAGCAGAAATCTACCGGCAGCTGCAACTTCTCACAGGCTGTAAGCGAGAACCTTACCCTTGAGGCAGGCTCGCACAATATCGAAGTCTACACCACCAACTCGGTAGGCGCTTCGCCCAAGGTTTCGCAGAGCATCTATATCGGTAACGACCAGCCCAAGGCTCCGGCCGCTGTAAACCTCGTTTACGAAGGTGGTCAGATGAAGCTCTCGTGGAATGCTGTCACCGAAGGCGCCAACGGCGGATATATTTCAGCCGTGACATATAAGGTAGAGCGCGTGCTTCCCTCGGCTGCTGTCGTAGCCGAAAATATTTCGGCAACATCGTTCGCCGAAGCTGTTGCCGAACCTGAGAATTTCGTAAAATATCAGTATAAGGTTACCGCACAGGCTGCCTCCGTTGCTTCGGAACCCTCTCTGTCGAATGCAATTTCGCTCGGCAACATCGTGCCGCCCTACTACAACGACTTCAACGACGACACCGCCCTCGAAAACTTCACCATCCTCGACCTTGACGGCGACGGCAAATCATGGAAGATTGAAGACGGCTCGGCCAAGACCAACTACAACTCCAGCCAGAAACCCAACGACTGGATGATTACCCCGGCCATGAAGCTCGAGGCGGGCAAGATGTACCATATTTCGTTCAAGGCCCATAACAGCGGCCCCTCCTTCCCCGAGAAGCTCAAGGTAATGCTGGGCAAGCAGCCCACCGAGGCTGCCATGACCCAGACTGTCCTCCCCGAAACCACAATAGCATCCAACGTGTATGCCGATTACTCTGCTGACATCACAGTCGACGCCGACGGCCTCTACTACATTGGATTCAACTGCTGCTCCGACAAGGATATGTTCTATCTGATGGTCGATGACCTCAGGATTGAGGCCGGCGTATCGGCAACAGCCCCCGATGCTCCCGAGCTCCAGGTTATCCCCGACGCATCAGGCGCCGACAAGGCCACTGTCAAGATTACTGCACCCTCCAAGGCTATCTCGGGCGCCGCCCTCCAGTCAATCTCGAAGATTGAACTCTACCGCGGTGACGCGCTGATCAACACCTTCTCGTCGGTAACTCCCGGCCAGACACTTGCCGACTATGCCGACCAGCTTCCTGCCGACGGCGACTACACATATTCAGCCATCGCCTACAATGCTTCGGGCGCAGGCCGTGTAGCTGAGGTCAACGCATACATCGGTGTCAACTATCCCGGCAAAGTTGCTTCGGCTACTGTTGTCGAGAACGCTACCCCCGGCGAGGTCACCATCTCTTGGGAGCCCGTCACCGTTGACGCAAACGGCAACCCGCTCAGATCCGACCTCGTAAAATACAACCTCTATGCTCCCGGTGAAAGCGGCTACTTCGAACTCTTCAAGGAGAACGTCTCCGGCACAAGCTACGTATTCCAGGCTGTTGAAGCCGGCTCGCAGGAGTTCGTTCAGTATGCAGTGCTGGCAGTCACCTCGCGCGGTGAGGCCGAAGACGGCGCAACCACCGACATGATTCCCGCCGGTACTCCCTACGATGGCATGGACGAGTCGTTTGCCGACGGTTCCCTGTCGTACATCCTGGGTATATCGGGCAAGGAGATACAGTTCGAGCTCGGTAATGATGCTTCATACACCGACGTTGCATCGAGCGATGCCGATAACGGCTTCCTCATTGCCCAGTCACAGTACGGTGGCACCGGCTCGCTCTTCACCGGCAAAATCTCACTTGCCGCCCTGACCAAACCGGGCCTGACCATCAACCTCTACAAACTCAGCAACGACGATACCAACTCCATAGCTATCGGCTACCGCGAGGTGGGCACCGAGGAATGGCACAACCTCAAGACCGTAGTTCTCGGCGAACTCCCCGCCGAAGGCTGGAACAAGGTTGCCATTGACCTGGGCTCTATCGCAGGCAAGACCGTACAGTTCAACTTCGACATCGATATCAACGCTTACCAGATTTCGCTGCTCGACGCCATCAAGGTGGGCAACCTCCTCGACAACGACGTGAAGCTCGCCTCTATCCAGGCACCCACGTCAGTGAAAGCCGGTTCAGACTTCTCGGTTGACGTTACCGTGGCCAACGAAGGCGCTCAGCCCGCTGCCGACATCAACGTCGACCTCTACAAGGATGGCGAAATCTTCCTCTCGAAGAAGATTGAATCGCTCGCTTCGGGCGACCGCACCCAGGTTAAATTCCCCGTCAGCGTTTCGCAGATTCAGGAAGATCCCATGGTATTCCACGCTGTTGCCACTCACATCGGCGATGCCGACGAATCCAACAATACCTCTGATGAGATTACCGTTACTCCGCGTGTCAACGCTTCGCTCCCCGTGCCTCTGAACCTCACCGGTTCGGTTAACGAAAATGGCGCCGCCGAACTCGAATGGAGCGAACCCGACACCTCGGGCCAGGCAACACAGAACGTTGACGAGAACTTCGAGGAAGCCGAGGCATGGGCTCAGGAATTCGAAGGCTGGACCTTCGTCGACGAAGACAAGCTCGCAGTGGGCGGTTTCGAAGGATTTGATATCCCCGGTATCACTACCGGTGAAACTCTGGCATCCTTCTTCGTATTCGACACCAGCGACGCTTCGATGCTAGGTTCATACCCCGACTCCTTCGCCGCTCACTCGGGCAACAAGTACCTTGCTTCCCTGTTCCAGTACGAAGGTCAGCCTGTTTCCGACTGGGCTATCTCACCGGCTCTCTCGGGCAACGCCCAGACCATCTCGTTCTACGCCAAGAGCTACTCGGCGCAGTATCCCGAAGCAATCGAGATACTCTACTCCACCGGTTCTAACGACATCTCTGAATTTGTTTCGGTAAAGAAAGTGGCAGTAGTTCCCGGCGAATGGACCCTCTATGAATTCGATGTTCCCCAGGGTGCCACCTACTTCGCTATCAAATCATACGCCGCTGACTCGTTCATGCTCATGCTCGACGACTTCTCGTTCGAGACCACGGGCGGCTCGTATGAGCTCAAGGGCTACAACGTATTCCGCAACGGCGAGATGATCAACTCCAACCTGCTTGAAGAACTCAGCTTCGTCGACGACTTCGGCCCCAACCAGGAGAATGCATACCGCGTGAACGCTGTTTACGCCAACGGCACCTCGAAGGGCTCCAACGAAGTGAAACTCGTCACCTCGGGTATCGACGTGGTGACCGGTTCGAAAGTATCGGTTTACTCAGCACCGGGCGCTATCCTCGTCAAGGGTGCCGAAGGCCTCGGCATCAAGGTTTACACCGTTGACGGCAAACTGCTCTACAACACCGACGGCAAAGCTTCGACCCGCATCGCAGTTGCTCCGGCCGTTTACGTAGTGAAGGCCGGC
The DNA here is from genome assembly GCA_945931475.1 of uncultured Muribaculaceae bacterium. Classification (GTDB taxonomy): domain Bacteria; phylum Bacteroidota; class Bacteroidia; order Bacteroidales; family Muribaculaceae; genus UBA7173. Next base: position 24,802 of record CAMEPD010000022.1, read on the forward strand.
TCAGTAACAGCCAAGGTGCTTGTGAAGTAACACAATACAATCCTAACATCAGTTAAGGCGATGTGCCGTAATTCGGCACATCGCCTTTTGCTTTTTTGGGCGGAGAAATCGGAGTAATCGGAGTTATCAGAGTTATCAGAGTTATCAGAGTAATCGGAGTAATCGGAGTTATCAGAGTTATCAGAGAAATCGGATAATTCCGATAATTCCGATAATTCTGATAATTCCGAGACCTCCGGGCACAAAAAAACGGGGAGCAACTGTCACAGTAACTCCTCGCTAAATAATAAACCAATCATTATCACATTTCTTGCAATGGAAAAAGTAATTTTGCTATGTACTTTATAAACGCCCTCCCCCTGAAAAGGTTCATCATCCCCCCAAAAAAATTTTTTTGAGGGGGGATGTATCGTATGTAACTTATGTATTTTATGTAACTTATGTTACATCAGCCACATCAGCCACATCAGCCTGCGTCAGATCAGTAGCCGCGGTGTTGGCGGCGTGTACGGCTCATGGCTTCCTTTATGCCGCCCTCTTTGATAAATTGCTCTTCCATGGCTTTCATCACCTTTGCAAGCATGGCGTCAATCTGATGAATCAGTGTCAGCATGATATTGGCTACCGTTGCGTCGGAACGTATCTGGCATTTATCGACATATTCGCGCGGGTCGGTATGAGTCACGCTAAACGCTCTGACTTTGGCGGTGCGCACGTCGTCCTTGCCACAGACTTCGTATTTGTGCTGGCGCAGAAAATCGCCGTAATCTTCCTGCAATTCCCTTACAGAGCCTCGTGTTACTTTTTGCGTAGCAGGTCGCGCAGGCGTCCGGGGGTGTGGAGCACAATGGCGGCGGAATCGAGGTCGCGGTCATGGCGCAGGCTTGCGACTGTGGCTCCGCGCGAATTATAGTAGCGCGAAACGATGTCTGACGTCAGATACTCCGAAATGAAATTGCGGTTCAGGTCGAGGTCGTGGTCGAGGTCGTGCTGAAGCATAGAGCGGAGGGTGTCGATCTGGGCCTGTACCTTTTCGTCGAGGTAGCCCTCGGTCTTGGCCGACTTTTCGAGCTGGTCAATCACGAGTTCGCAGGCGCGGTCGTACTTGAACTTCGTCGGGTCGATGAAGGCCTTGAAATCCGAATAGATGGTGTCGGTGATTACGAACTTTTCGAGGGGCGCAATGGTGTCGTGGCGGGCTGCAAAGCGTGTGGCGTAATCGAATGCCCATCCGTCGGTGATGATGTTGTAGACCAGGCGGTTCCCCTCGGGATACTCTACCTTCACATCGGGTGTTATGCCGCCGCCGTCGCGCACCTCGCGGCCGTTGGCCGTGTGCCATACGGTGGTGAGAGAATCGGGAATGCGGGCCACCGAGCCGTCGGGGTTGCGGTGCGAGTAGTCAATGGCCTGGATACAGCGTCCCGAAGGGATGTAGTATTTGGCGATGGTGAGTTTCAGCAGGCCGTTGTAGGGCACCTGGCGTGTCGACTGTACCAGCCCTTTGCCGAAGGAGCGGTTGCCCACGATTACGGCGCGGTCAAGATCCTGCAGGGCGCCGGTGACAATTTCGGCGGCCGATGCCGACGAGCCGTTGACCAGTACCACGAGAGGAATTTCCGTGTCGACCGGCTTGGCGGTAGTCTTGTAGATGCGTTCGTTGAGCAGACCGCGGCCGCGGGTGCGGAGCACCTCGGTGCCTTTGGGCACGAACAGGCCGGTAATCTGCACGGCCTGCTCCAGGAGGCCGCCGCCATTGTCGCGCAGGTCGAGCACTATCGACTTCACGGCCGGGTTATTCTTAAGGTCGAGCAGGGCGTCGCGCGTCTCCTCGAATGCCTTGTCGTTGAAGGTGGTGAGCTCTATGTAGCCGATGTCGCCCTTAACTACGCCGTAGTAGGGCACAGGGTCGATTTCAATTTTCTCGCGCTCGATGGCGAAGCTGAGTATCGAGTCTTCGGCGTAGGGGCGCTTCACGGTGACATTCACAGTGGTGCCCGGCTGACCCTTGAGCATCTTCGAGACCTCGTCGGAGTGTTTACCCGTGACAGTGTCGCCGTCGATGATGTAGAACACGTCGCCCGGACGCAGCCCGGCGCGCATGGCCGGGGCGCCCTCGCGCGGTTCCGACACGATAACGCGGCCCGAGCGTTCGGTGATGTATGAGCCGATACCGCCGTATTCACCCGACGAGATGGTGCGGAAGTCGGCCTGCTCCTTCTCGGGGATGTATTCGGTGTAGGGGTCGATTTCGTCGAGCATGGCCAGTATGGCCGTGTTGATTGACTTTTCGGCGTCGACGGTGTCGACATAGTTGGTCTGCAGCGATTTGTAGACCGACGAAAAGATGTCGAGACCGCGCGCTATATCGTTTTTGTCGGAGCGGGTGGCGGCGGAGGCTACCACGCACGCGGCGGCGGTCCCCAGCAGGAAATATGGCAGTTTTCTCATCAGAAACGGGATATACAGTTTTTAAACAACGAAGGTACGCAATTTATAACAATTCCCGCTCCAAGTTATCCTAAATTTTTAAAAATTTTCCGCCGGGGCCTCCGCGGGCGCGAAAATTTGGCGGAAATTCCGTACCTTTGTACAAAAGTATACGATAATTCAGTTTATGTCAGAAATTTCCGACGAAATCAATATTACGGCCGACGAGTCGACGCACGACGACATTTTCAGCGAAGCCGGCACGGGCGGCGGCGTTCAGGCCGAGGCTTACGGCGAGGACACCATCCGCACCCTCGACTGGAAGGAGCATATCCGCCTGCGCCCCGGTATGTACATCGGCAAGCTCGGCGACGGCACCGACTCCGACGACGGCATCTACGTGCTGGTAAAGGAGGTGCTCGACAACGCTATCGACGAATTCATGATGGGATTCGGCCGGCGCATTGACGTACGCCTCGACTGCGAGAGCGGCACCGTGAGTGTGCGCGACTTCGGGCGCGGTGTGCCCCTCGGCAAGATTGTCGACGTATCGTCGAAGATGAACACCGGCGCCAAATACGACTCCAAGGTATTCAAGAAGTCGGTGGGACTCAACGGTGTGGGTATCAAGGCAGTGAACGCGCTGTCGACGACATTCACCATCACCTCGCACCGCGACGGCATGATGCGCACCGCCGTGTACGACCGCGGCACCTTAGTGAGCGAATCGGCCGACCTTCCCACCGACGAGCCCAACGGCACCTTCGTGGAGTTCACCCCCGACCCCGACATATTCCGCGGGTACGCCTTCAGCGAGGAGTACATCGTGACGCTCATCCGCAACTATACCTACCTCAACACGGGGTTGGTTATCACCCTTAACGACAAGCGGTTCGTGTCGCGCAACGGTCTGCTCGACCTGCTGAAGGCCAACATGACCAAGGACCCACTCTACCCGGTGATTCACCTCAAAGGCGACGACATAGAGGTGGCCATCACCCACGCCAACCAGTACGGCGAGGAGTACTACTCTTTCGTCAACGGGCAGCACACCACCCAGGGAGGCACACACCTTGCAGCGTTCAAGGAGGCTGTGTCGCGCACCATCAAGGAGCACTTCGGCCGCAATTTCGAATACTCCGACATCCGCAACGGCATGATTGCCGCCGTGTCGGTGAAGGTAGAGGAACCCGTGTTCGAGTCGCAGACCAAGACCAAGCTCGGGTCGCGCGAGATGAGCCCCGGCGGCGTAACCGTGGCCAAATTCATCGGCGACTTCCTCAAACGTGAGCTCGACAACTACCTCCACAAGAACCCCGAAACCACCGAAATACTCCTGAAGAAGATACAGGAGAGCGAGCGCGAGCGCAAGGCCATGGCCGGCGTGACGAAATTGGCGCGCGAACGTGCCAAGAAGGTCAATCTCCACAACTCCAAGCTCCGCGACTGCCGCGTACACCTCAACGATGTCAAGGGTGACGAGGAGAAGAAGTTGGCTTCCTCCATTTTCCTCACCGAGGGTGACTCGGCCTCCGGTTCGATTACGAAAATACGCGATGTGGAGACCCAGGCGGTGTTCTCACTGCGCGGTAAACCGCTCAACTCGTTCGGCCTCACACGCAAAGTAGTCTATGAGAACGAGGAGTTCAACCTGCTTCAGGCCGCGCTCAACATCGAAGACGGCATCGACGGCCTGCGCTACAACAACGTCATCATCGCCACCGATGCCGATACCGACGGAATGCACATCCGCCTGCTGCTGCTCACATTCTTCCTGCAGTTCTTCCCCGACCTTGTGAAGAAGGGTCACGTGTTCGTGCTGCAGACCCCGCTGTTCCGTGTGCGCGACAAGCGCGCCGCACGCCGCAAGAACAGCAAGGAGGGGCCCAAGGACGTCTACTGCTACTCCGACCAGGAGCGCATCGACGCCATCGACGCGCTGGGCCAGAACGCCGAAATCACCCGATTCAAAGGTCTCGGCGAGATATCGCCCGACGAGTTCCGCGGCTTCATCGGTCCGGATATGCGCCTCGACCGCGTCACCCTCAAGAAAGAGGACGCCGTATCGGCCCTGCTCGAATTCTATATGGGCAAGAATACCTCCGAGCGCCAGAACTTCATCATCGACAACCTCATCGTCGACGAATAACCTACCCACCCTCACAAATGAAAGTGTTTTACGCCGGGTCGTTCGACCCGTTCACCATCGGACACCGTTCGATAGTCGACCGCGCCCTCGCCATGTTCGGCGGCGTAGTCATCGGTGTTGGCGTCAACACCGGCAAGAAGCCGTGGCAGCCTCTCGCCGAGCGCCTGGCGGCCATCCGTGCCCTCTATGCCGGCGACCCGCGCGTCGAGGTAACCTCATACGAGGGGCTGACCTGCGACGCCGCACGGGCCTGCGGAGCCGGCGCGCTGCTGCGTGGAGTGCGCACCGTCGCCGATTTTGAATACGAGCGCAACCTGGCCGACGTAAACCGCAACCTGTCAGGCCTTGAGAGCGTTCTACTGTTAGCCCTCCCCGAGCTGGCATCGGTGAGTTCGTCGCTCGTGCGCGAGCTGGCGGCATTCGGCGCGCCTTACGACCGGTTCCTGCCAAAGCCCGATTAAGAGGCTCTTTTTAAACAGCCTCTTAAACTTTCGGGCCGGATTGGCGTCTATACCCTGTACAAAATCACTTAAAAATGAAACGTTTCACACTCTTTATATTATCGGCGGCCGCAATGGTCGGGGCCGTTTCACAGATTTCGTCGTACGGACAAGGCTCAGCGGCGCCCGCTCATGATGACGAACCGGTTGAGAAGATGCCCCCCTACCAGAAGGTGGGATACGCCGAGCGCATCATCGAGACCTTCTACGTCGACTCGGTGGCCTCCGACGAGATGGTACAGAAGGCCATCGAGGCGATGCTCCACACCCTCGACCCCCACTCGACCTACTCCGACCCCGAAGAGACCAAGGAGCTTACCTCGCCGCTCAACGGCTCGTTCTCAGGCATAGGCGTGCAGTTCCAGATGATCAACGATACCCTTCAGGTGATTCAGACCACATCCGGCGGACCCTCCGAGAAGGTGGGCATCCTGCCGGGCGACCGCATCCTTCAGGCCGGCGATTCGCTGATTTCGGGCGTCAAGAGCCCCAACGCGCGCATACTCCGCATACTTCGCGGCCCCAAGGGCACCGATGTGTCGCTGCGCATCCAGCGCCGCGGCGTACATGAACCGATTGTGTTCAACGTAACCCGCGACGATATACCCATCTATTCGGTCGACGCCTCGTACATGGCCGACCCCACCACCGGTTACATCCGCATCTCGCGCTTCGCCGAAAGCACCCCCGAGGAGTTCGACAAGGCCGTCAAGGAGCTGCAGAAGAAGGGGATGAAAGACCTCATCCTCGACCTGGAGGATAACGGAGGCGGATACCTCGGCGCGGCACACGAGCTGGCCTCGCGCTTCCTGCAGAAGGGCGACACCGTGGTTTACACCGAATCGCCCAAGATGGGCGCCAACTACTACACCGTGCAGCGCGACGGCAAGCTCTCCGACGGGCGCCTCGTAGTGCTGGCCAACCAGTACTCGGCATCGGCATCGGAAATCACCGCCGGCGCCATGCAGGACAACGACCGCGGCCTCGTGGTGGGTCGCCGCACATTCGGCAAAGGTCTGGTGCAGCGCCCCTTCCCCTTCCCCGACGGCTCGATGATTCGCCTGACAGTCTCGCGCTACTACACCCCCTCGGGCCGCTGCATACAGAAGCCCTACGTCAAGGGCGACGAGGAGGACTACCGGCTCGACATGAAGCACCGCTACGACGCCGGCGAGTTCTCGTCGGAGGATTCGGTGCACCTCGATAAGTCGCAGATATTCCACACGCGCAACGGTCGCCCCGTCTACGCCGGCGGCGGCATCATGCCCGACGTGTTTGTGCCTATCGACACCACGATGTACTCCGATTATTACCGCGACCTGGTGGCCAAAGGTGTCATCAACCGCTTCGCCGCCACATACGTCGACGACCACCGCGCCGACCTCAAGAAGAAGTATCCGCGCGAGGATGATTACATCCGGTCGTTCGAGATTACTCCCGAGATGCTCCGCGAGGTGGTGCAGATGGGCGTGGCCGACTCCGTGAAATACAACGACAAGGAGTTCGAGACCTCGCGACTGATGATGCAGACCATCCTCAAAGGGCTCATCGGGCGCGACCTCTTCGAACAGTCGACCTACTTCAAGATTGTCAACCCGGTGCTGAATCCGGTCTATGTCGAGGGCCTGAAGCTTATCGGCGACGCAGCGCGCTACGACGCCGTGCTCCGGGGGCGTAAAGACTGACCCTCGCAGCGCCAGCGCCCCTGCCGGGGGATAATGATAACCAGATACGTAATTACCGGAAATGCTAATAAACGTTAACGCCACATCGCTTTGACGTTCTCAAGCATTATATAAGTGAGTCAAAAGGCGTAACTTTGCGCCACTTTTCCTCAGAACTTATCGAAAAGTACATGGTAAAAAAGAATGTTTTAACCACATTAGTAGAGCGTCAGGCCGCGCGTTACGGCCACAAACCGGCGCTCTTCAGCCGCCGTGACGACGGCCGGTGGATGCCAATATCATGGCTTGAGCTGCAGCAGGATGTCCTGGCTGCCGCCTGCGCCATGGAAATGCTCGGTATCACCGTGCAGGAGAAAATCTGTGTCTTTTCACCGAATCTCACCAAGATACTCGTTACCGACTTCGGAGCTTTCGCCAACCGCATTATTCCGGTGTCGATCTACGCCACCTCGTCGAAAGAGGAGGTGGAATATATCGTGCGCGATGCCGGCGCCAAAGTGATATTCTGCGGCTCGCAGGAGCAGTACCATATCTGCCGGCGCGTGCAGCAGGCAGTCCCGGCGCTGACCCAAATCATCGTCTACGACGATTTCAGCCGTGAGGAGGGCGACGAAACCTCTATGTCGTACGCCGACTTCCTCAAACTCGGGCACGCCGCCACCGACGCCTGCCGCCGCGAGGTTGAGCGGCGTCGCGAGGCCGCCACGGCCGACGACATCGCCACACTGCTCTATACCTCGGGCACTACCGGCGAGCCCAAGGGCGCCATACTGCCCCACAGCTGCTTCAACGCCGCCATAGAGCTGCATCACCGCCGCTTGGTGTCGGTAACCGACCGCGACCGCTCGATGTGCTTCCTCCCCCTGAGCCACATATTCGAGAAGGCATGGACATACTACTGCCTCGACACCGGCGTGGAGGTATATGTCAACCGTGCCCCCCGTATGATTCAGGACACTATTCGCGAGGTGCATCCCACCTGCATGTGCTCCGTACCCCGCTTTTGGGAGAAGGCCTACACCGCCATTCAGGACAAAATCACCCGCATGAGCGCCTTCAAGCGCTGGATGGTGAAGCGCGCCCTGCGCATCGGCCGGCGCCGCAATCTCGACTATGTGCGCCTGGGACGCCCCGTCCCCGCGCTGCTCGAGCGCCGCTACCGCTTCTACGACCGGCAGCTCTTCTCGGTAGTGAAACGCGCCATGGGCATCACCGAGAGCAACATATTCCCCACCGCCGGAGCTCCCCTGAGCGACACTATCGTAGAATTCTTCCATTCGATGGGCCTCAACCTCATGGTAGGCTACGGCCTGTCGGAAACCACCGCCACCGTGAGCTGCTTCCCCTACGTGGGCTACGAAATCGGCACCGTCGGCACAGTGCTCGAAGGGCTGCAGGTGCGTATCGGCGAGCATAACGAGATACTGGTGAAGGGGCCCACCGTAATGCGCGGCTACTACAACAAACCCGAGGAGACCAAGGCCGTATTCACCGACGACGGCTGGCTGCGCACCGGCGACGCCGGACACTTCGACGCCCACGGCGCCTTGGTGCTCACCGAGCGTCTCAAGGACCTCTTCAAGACATCCAACGGCAAATACATCGCTCCGCAGGTGCTCGAAAGCCGTCTCGGCGGCGACAAGTACATCGAACAGGTGGCCGTAATCGGCGACAACCGCAAGTTTGTCACCGCCATAATCGTGCCCGCCATCGAAGCCATCAAGGAGTATGCCCGCAAGAAGAAAATCCAGTACCGCAACCTCGAGGAACTGGTGTGTAACTCCGAGATACGCCGCATGATACAGCAGCGTATCGACCGCCTGCAGGAGGGTCTGGCATCGTTTGAGAAAATCAAGAAGTTCACCCTGTTGCCCCGCGAATTTTCGATGGAGACCGGCGAACTCACCAATACCCTCAAAATCCGCCGCCCAGTCATCAACACCCACTACGCCCACGAAATCGAGGAGATGTACGCCTGACTATGGTCGGGAGGCGTTTAAAATAAGGCGATGTGTCAAAATCGGCATATCGCCTTTTTGAGCTCTGTTGTAGGGTCGTGGCATGCCACGGCCTATCCTCAAACCAATTGAATATCAGTATTATTGCTGTCCGATAAAAATTTTTGAGGCAGGCTGAAAATTAGGGCTGGCACC
>CAMEPD010000023.1 GCA_945931475.1 uncultured Muribaculaceae bacterium
AGCTTTGTATATTGTAAACAAGATAAAAGAGGTCTATCCACTGAATATATTGGCATATTATGATGCACTGTTAAGATATAGTGAGTCTGTAAATGACTATCCAACAGCGCGCATGTGTAATGACAGCATCCTATACATACAAGATGAGATATGGGAGGGTGTTTTGTCTCAACAATATTCAAATGAAATCTCCAACTATTATAATAATAAATATGTTTTTGAACGTGAGCAATTTAGGAATAGAATAACTATATGGATAAGCATTCCCGTTGCTCTGATGCTGCTGGTGATTTGTATTATAATCATTATTCGTCGACAAATCCAAAAAAATAAAAACGAGCAGGATTTGCTGATGGCGGAAATGCAGATAACACTTCAGAATATCGAACATCATAAACAGTCTAATGCAACCCTTGTTGCTCAGTTGGAGGAAAGTCGGAATTCGCTAAAAGAAGCAGAATCTGCCATATCTGAGAAATCCAACCAAATTAAGAAGATGCAAGGAGCAATTACCCTTCTTTCTGATTCGAAGTTTAAACTTCTCAATAATCTTTGTGCTGAATATTTCGACCTTGATATTGAAAATATTGCTCGAAACAAGGTCTTTACGCAGTTCAAAGATGAAATAAAAAATTTAACCCTACCTGAAAATCTTAGATTGATTGAAAAACAGGTCAATTTTTCTCAATTACCGAATACGAAGTAGAGTATGACGAGAAAGGTAATTCAATCGTAACTCCTTTCCAGGCTCCGAAGACCAGCTCGTTTACCTACACCCTGTCAGAGAGCTCGACCCCGGGTAATGTGATGAACCGCTTGCCTCAGATGACTATCAACTATGCTGCCTGCCAGTATTTTGAAGCTACCACTGAGAGCCCCAGCTATAATATCGAGGGTGAATTCCTGTATCTGTATCAGAATTTCCCCAGTGCCGCCGATATTCTGCATAAGCAGTAATCGACGCGAACATTCCTAAACATTAACGACGGGTCGCAGGCCATCAGCCATGCGGCCCGTTGCAGTAGGAGCCGAGCGCTCGCCGAGCGCCGGTCAAAACACCATACCGCGTGTTATTTATTTTTAAAAACGCTTTGACCGCATGAAATCGTCGGCTGACGCTTTAACCGGCGTTCGGCTTCTTTGGCTTCCAAAATTTACGACTGTTGCCATTTCGGAATTATATCGCTATATTTGCAGGCCGACATGGGGCGCAAGCGGCAATTTTTCACGCCGTTTTGCGTTACATATATAATATGTGTATTCCGATGAAGACTGTTCTCTACAAGATATATGCATTGATGATGCTCGCGGCGGTGGCTGTGGGCCTTGCGGGATGTGGCGGCGCCAAGCTGTCGCAGGCCGATGAGGCTTACGCGCGCGGCGAATATTACGATGCGCAGAAAATCTATCGCAAGGTATATAACAAGTTGACCAAGAAGGAGGAACGGCCGCAGCGCGGCGCTGTGGCCTACAAAATGGGCCTCTGCTACGACAAGCTGAATATGTCGGCGCGCGCGTCGTCGGCCTTCGCCAACGCGGTGCGTTACGAATATCCTGATTCTACAGCTCTGCTGCTACTGGCAAAGTCGCAGCAGGCCGAGGGGAAATACTCGTTGGCTGAGAAGTCGTACCAGGAATACCTGAAACTGAACCCCAACTCGGCGTTCGCGCAGAACGGCCTCGCAGGCTGCCGCTACGCTGCCACCGCAAAGCAGAACCCTACGCGCTACCAGGTGCGTCAGGCCAAGCTGTTCAACTCCCGCCGCGCCGATTACTCGCCGATGTTCATCGACCGCACAACGGCCGACCAGCTCTACTTCACCACTACCAACGAGAAGGTGATGGGGGAGCACAAGAGCGAGATTACCGGCATGAAAAAGGGCGATATATGGTTTTCGAAGCAGAATGAAAAGGGCGAATGGCAACGCCCCGAACCGGTCGAGGGTGAACTCAACTCCGACCTCGACGAGGGGACCCCGGCGTTTACCCCCGACGGTCAGACGATGTACCTGTCGAAGGCGCGCCGCGAACCGGCCGCGAATACCGGTGTGGAAATATACACGTCGCAACGCAGCGATGCCAAATGGAGCGCGCCCGTGAAGCTCGAAATCACCGCCGACACTGTCTCATCATACGCACATCCGTCGGTATCACCCGACGGGACATACCTCTATTTCACCAGCGATATGGCCGGCGGGGCCGGTGGCAAGGATATATGGCGCATCAACCTGAAGGACCGCGCGGGTTCGCTTGAAAATATGGGCGAGTTCATCAACACCGAGGGCGACGATATGTTCCCCTACGCCTACTCCGATTCGGTGCTCTATTTCGCGTCGAACGGCCATCCGGGATTCGGCGGCCTCGACATCTTCCGCGCCGAACTTACCAAATCGGGCGGCTGGAAAGTAGAGAACATGGGGTGGCCGGTGAATTCGGCCGGCGACGATTTCGGCATCACATTCGGCAAAGGCGAAAGCGGCTACCTGAGCTCCAACCGTGGCGACGGCCGCGGATACGACCATCTGTATTCGTTCGTTCTGCCTGACCTTCAGATTCTTGTGTCGGGATGGGTGCTCGACAAGGATGAGGAGCCGGTGCCGAACGCCGTAATCCGCATCGTGGGCAACGACGGCTCGAATCAGAAAGCCATGGCCAAGCCCGACGGCTCGTTCTCGTTCCCGCTCAAGCGCGGCGTGAAATATGTGATGCTCGCCGGTGCCAAAGGGTATCTCAATGCCCGGCAGGAGTTTACGAGCGATACGGCCGAGGAGGATGCCGAGTATGGCGTCGACTTCATCCTGGCGTCGGTCAACAAGCCGGTGGTGGTGGAGAATGTATTCTACGACTTCGACCGCGCCGACCTGCGTCCCGAGACTATGGAGGCCCTCGACGAACTGGTGCAGGTGATGAACGACAACCCCAATATCACCATCGAAATGGCGTCGCATACCGACCGCGTCGGCACCGACGAATATAATATCAACCTGTCGCAGCGCCGCGCCCAGTCGGTTATCGACTACTTGATTTCCAAAGGTATTCGAGCCGACCGCCTGCAGGCTCAGGGCTACGGGAAGAGCCGTCCCAAGACCATCACCAAGCGCCTGGCACGCCTGTATCCGCAGTTCACCGAAGGGACGGTGCTGACACCCGAATATATCGACACGCTGACCCCCGAGAATCAGGCCGCGGCCGACCAGATCAACCGCCGCACGGAATTCCAGGTACTGTCGACCGACTACCGTATGTTCTAACCGAAAAGAGCAATGGAAACCGCTTCAAGATTCATGACTCCGGTGGAGATGCCCCGCGGATGCGCGGGGATGGTCAGCCACGGTGAGCCGCTGCTTACCCTCGGGTCGTGCTTTGCCGACGAAGTGGGCGCCTGTCTTGAGCGACAGCTTTTCGATGTAACGGTCAACCCGTTCGGGCCGCTCTACAATCCGGCGAGCATCCTGCGGGCAGTGGAATGCTTGGCCCATGATAAGCCGGTTGTGACCGCTGACCTCATCGAAAGTCATGGTGCGTGGCACTCGATGCTGTTCCATTCGCGCTTTTCCGGCTCCGACCGGGAGAATCTCGCTGAAGAACTCACCCGGCACATTCACTCGCTTCACGTCCTGCTGCCGTCACTCAAAACGGTATGTATCACTCTCGGCTCAACACGTTGCTTTATCGACCGCGCGACCGGCCGCGTTGTGGCAAATTGTCACAAATTACCTGCCTCGCGATTCGAAGAGTGCCGCATGACAATGGATGAAACGGCAGATGCCATTGTGAAAGCTTACAAATTGCTTGCCGATACAGCTCCCGGGCTGCGCATGGTGGTCACCGTCAGCCCGGTTCGTCACCGAGGTGCCGGCTTCCATGCCGACAAGCTCAGCAAAGCCACCCTGCTGCTCGGAGCCGAGAAAGCCGTCAACGCCATTAATGCGGCGTGTGCTATCGGTCGACTCCCTGCCGGGGCGGTGTATTTCCCGGCGTATGAGATTGTAGATGATGAGCTGCGCGACTACCGCTTCTACGCCGCCGATATGCTTCACCCCTCCGATGTGGCCGTCGATTATATTTACTCACGCTTCGCCGACACATTCTTCACACCCGAAACCCTCAGCCTCGCCGAGCGGGCCGCGGCTGTCACCATGCGCCTGCTACACCGCCCTCTCAACTCAGAAATCGCCGCCGACACACGCCGTGCGGCCCTCGGGGCTGCCCGCATATTCGCAACACAAAACCCTGCCGTCGCTCCCGCACTCGACAGATTCATTTCTAAACATATAACGGTATGATACCTGATATACCAACCACGCAGCAGACGGTGCTCCTCACCGACAGCCGCAGTCTTTCCGACCCTGAAAATACCCTGTTTTTTGCTCTGGTGACCCAGATGGACGACGGCCACCGCTATATACGCCAGCTTTACGACCGCGGGGTCCGCCGCTTTGTAGTGTCGCGTCCGGTCGATGCCGACGCCTTCCCCGGCGCTGAATTCTACTGCGTCAGCGACACCCTCGAGGCCCTTCAGAGCCTGGGTGCCGAACGCCGTGCGCAGGCCCTCATCCCGGTGGTGGCCATCACCGGTTCGCGCGGCAAAACCATGGTCAAGGAGCTGCTCTACTCGCTCCTGCAGCCCGACTACCGCATAGCCCGCTCGCCCCGAAGCTACAACTCGCAGATCGGTGTGCCGCTGTCGCTGTGGGATATCACCCCCGAGTCGACCCTCGGTATCTTCGAGGCCGGTGTGTCGCGTCCCGGCGAGATGGACCGCCTGTCGCGCATGATCAAGCCCGACGCCGTAATTATCACAAACATACTCAACGACCACGACGAGGGTTTCCCGTCGCGTGAGGCCAAGGTGGCAGAGAAGGTGCGCCTAATCCATGGCGCACGGGCCGTGATCTATCCTGCCGATGACAAGCTCATAGCGCACGCTGTGAAGTCGCAGGCCATCGGCGAGCAGAAGCTGCTCGGGTGGTCGCGTACCGACCGCTCGGCCGACCTGTTTGTGTCGACCGACAGCCGCAACGGCGAAACACGCGTCACTTATATGCTGCGCGACCGACAGCCGCGACGTATCACACTGCCGTTCACCGGCGCCTGGCAGGTAGAGAACGCCATCAGCGCATTGGCCGCTCTTCTACTGCTTGAGATACCCTCGAGCGTCATAGCCCAGCGCATGGCTACCTTGCGCCCCATAGGCACCCGCCTGCAGGTCAGCGAGGGCGTAAACCGCTGCCTGATAGTGCGCGACGACTATACGTGCGACTTCTATTCGCTCCTCCCGGCGCTCGATTTTATGGCGCGTCGCGTCACAGGAGACCTCACTATGACAGTGGTACTCAGCGATATCGCTCACGACGGAATGTCGGCCGAGGAGGCATACGCCGAGACCGCGCGACTGCTGCGCTTCCGCGGAGTGAAACGCCTGCTGGCCGGAGGTCCCGAAATTTCGGCCCACGCTCACCTTTTCCGTGGACTTGACTGCACATTCTTCCCGACCGTGCATGAGATGTACAAGGCCATGACTACCAGCGACTTCGCTTCGGAACTTGTGCTCATCAAGGGCACGCCGGCCGATGTGTTCGACAACTTCGCGTCGCAGCTCGAGGCGCGCACCCACGAGACAGTGCTCGAGGTGAATCTCGACGCCCTTGTGAGCAATTATAACTTCTACCGCGCCCACCTGAAACCCACCACCGGCATCGTGGCAATGGTCAAGGCTTCGGGTTACGGTGCCGGTTCGTTCGAATTGGCTAAATCGCTGCAAGCCCACGGCGCCGCATATCTGGCCGTGGCCGTGCTCGACGAGGGCGTCGACCTGCGGCGCGCCGGCATCACAATGCCCATCATGGTGCTCAACCCCAAGGTGCTCAACTATCCGCAGCTCTTCGAAAACCGTCTCGAGCCGGAGGTCTTCGATTTCGACATCCTGTCGGAGATAATCGACGCCGCCATGAAAGCCGGCGTCAAGGGTTACCCCGTGCACCTGAAACTCGACACCGGTATGCACCGTCTCGGCTTTCGCGAGGAGGACCTCGACCGCGTTATCGAAATAATCTCGAATCAGGACGCCATCCGCGTCTGCTCGGTATTCTCGCACCTGGCTACCGCCGACTGCCTCGACATGGACGAGTACACCGAGGCACAGCTGCAGCTGTTCGAGCGCTGCTCCAAGAAGATACAGCGGGCGTTCCCCTATCGCGTGATGCGCCACATCCTCAATACCGCCGGCATCCTGCGATACCCTCAGTATCAGTACGATATGGTGCGACTGGGCATCGGTCTCTACGGTATTCCCATCCTTAATAACGGCATGGAGGACGGGCTGCGTCCGGTCTCACGCCTCCGTTCGGTGATTATCGCCCTGAAGAGTTATCCGGCGGGTACTGCCATCGGCTACGGACGCCGCGGCCTGCTCGAGCGTGACAGCCTTATAGCCACCGTGCCCGTGGGATACGCCGACGGCATCAACCGCCATCTCGGTTGCGGGCGCGGCAAGTTCCTGGTTAACGGTATGTTATGCCCCACCGTCGGCAACATCTGCATGGATGTCTGCATGGTCGACGTCACCGATTCGCAGCTGCCGGCAATCGGCGACCCTGTGGAGATTTTCGGTCCGGAGAACCCCGTGACGAATATCGCCGAGGTGCTCGATACCATTCCCTACGAAGTGCTCACGTCGGTGAGTCCGCGTGTACGCCGAATCTATTACCGCGAGTCATGATGCGCCTCCTTAGCATACTGCTGTGTCTGGCCGCCTGGTGCGCCCCGGCGCTCCGGGCCACTCCGGTAGTGAGCCTGCTCACAGTAGATGCCGGCCGCGAGGTTTACGAACTGGAGGGGCACACCGAACTGCGTATTCGCGATGATGCCGGCCGCGACTATTGTGTGAACTGGGGTGTCTTCGATTTCAATTCGCCCAATTTCGCACTTCGCTTCGCCGCCGGTGAGACCGACTACCTCTGCATAGGATTCCCCACCGACATGGTCGTGGCGGAATACGTTGCCATGGGTCGTAATGTGCGCGAGCAGGTGCTTGCCCTCGACTCCATACAGACCGAGCGGCTTATCGCACTGGTTGCCGAGAATATGATGCCGCAGAACCGGGTGTACCGCTATAATTACGTCAAGGACAACTGCGCCCTGAGGCCCCTGACGCTCATCGAACGCGCCATAGGCGATACGCTGACGTTCCGAGCTCCGGAACACTTCAGATACGGTTACTCGGGCAAGACACAGGGCGCTACCCCCGAGCCGGCTACTTTCCGCAGCGAGATGTCGCTCTATCATAGTGCATACCCGTGGTATCAGTTCGGTATCGACCTGGCTCTCGGCAGCGGTATCGATTACCCGATTACCACACGCGAGCGTGCCTATTCGCCGCTTTATCTCCACGATGTGCTGGCTGGGGCTACCGTCAACGGCCGCCCGTTGGTCAGCCGTGAGTCGGTGCTGGTGACCGGCACACCCGGCGGCGTTTCGCAGCCACCGACACCGTGGCCCCTCACCCCGGTAGCCGTGTCGCTGTATCTGTTGGCCGCCACGCTGGCGGTAAGTGTGCGCGATCTGCGCCGCCGCAGCGTCAGCCGATGGTTCGATGCGCCATTCTACTTCCTGCTGTTTGCCGGGGGATGCATACTCACATATCTTATTTTCGTAAGCACCCACGAGGCCACATCGCCCAACTGGCTGTACCTCTGGCTGAACCCGTTATGCATCATTCCCGTTATATTTGAGTGGATAAAAAGCGGTAAGCGTGTGGTTTATTGCTACCAATTTTGTAACTTTGCAGCGCTGATTCTGCTTCTTGCAGGACATACATGGCTCGGACAGGCCCTCAATACGGCCTTTCTGATACTTATAGCGTGCGATTTAATCCGCTCGTTCATATATATTTATATATACCGAAAAGAGTCAGGTGACTAACCGGACAAACCGCAAATTAACCCCTACGATAGCCGCAGCGCTCGTTGCGGCCTTCTCGCTGATGCAGGTGCAGGCAGCGCGGGCCGTCACGCGCCGGCCGGCGCTCGTAGTGGGCATCATGGTCGACGGCCTGTCGATGGATTACATCGAGCTGCTGCGCGACCAGTTCGCCCAGAACGGTTTCCGCCGGTTGCTCGAGAACGGCTTGACAATCAACGACCTGGATTACGGCACATGGGTCGACCCCGCGGCCGCCACAGGCATCATCTATACCGGAGCGTCGCCCGATGTCAACGGCGTGGCCGGCGCTACCGTCTACGACCGCGACACCCGGCGCTCGAAATCGGTATTCTTCGACGCCTCGACCTTAGGCAATTACACTACCGAGACATTATCGCCCGGGGCGCTGACCTCGTCGACGCTCGCCGACGAGGTGCGTATCGACGGCGGCGGCGTAGCCTACGCCTATTCCATTGCCCCCGAACCGGCCGAGGCAATCATAATGGCCGGACATGCCGGAAACAGCGCCTTCTGGATCAACGACGCCACCGGCCGCTGGGCCACCACAACCTTCTACAAGGACCTGCCGGCGCCCCCGCAGGAGGCTAACCGACGCGCTCCGCTCGACCGCCGGCTTGACACACTGCAGTGGGTGCCCTCCATACCGGTCGACCGATTCCCTGACCTTCCGGCTCACAAAAAGCTTTACCCCTTCCGCAACATATTCCAGCGCGGCAACACAAACCGCTTCCGGGCCTACAAGAATTCACCCGCCGTAAACGCCGATGTCACCGATATGGCGGCCGATTACATCCGCGCGCTGCAGCTCGGCAAGCGTGATGCCACCGATATGCTGTCGCTCGGCCTGACCGTGCAGCCATACCTCTACGGCCGCGACCCCGACAACCGTGTGGAGCTGATGGACAGCTATCTGCGTCTCGACCGCGACCTGGCCCGGCTCTTCGACGCCATCGACAGGCATGGGCCAGGCATGGACCGCACGTTGGTATTCGTGGCAGGAACACCGCTCACACGCCGTCAGCGCCGCGACGACGAGAAGTGGGCCGTGCCGTTCGGCGAATTCTCCTCGCGCAAGGCCGTGTCGCTGCTGAATATGTACCTGATGGCCCTCTACGGCAACGGCGACTGGGTGTCAGGCTATCACGAAGGACAAATTTATCTCAATCATAACCTTATAAAGGAACGCGGCAAGGACCTCGACGAGATACGCCGCGAATCGGCCCGCTTCCTTACGCGCATGGCCGGTGTGCAGCACGCGTGGTCGGTCGACGATGTAATCGACCGCCGCGCCGGCGACAACCCCGACGCCATACGCCGCAACACCTCCCTGGCCACCGCCGGCGACGTATTCTTGTCGATTGCCCCGGGATGGCAGGCCACCGACGACGACAGCGACACCGAGAGCGCCAGCACCATAGTCCGTGCCGGCGCACCCACCGCTCCGGCCTTCATACTCGGTCCGGATGTGAAGGCGCGTACCGTAGAGTCGCCGGTCGACGCCCGTGTGCTCGCCCCGACCGTGGCCGGTATACTGCGCATACGCGCTCCCAACGGTGCGGCTCAGCCCCGCATCCGCCCCTGAGCCGGCGGAATCCCCTCTCACACAATAATTCCGTTAATCAACCGAACCCGTTACATACAATAAATATAATATGTCATTAACGACTTTCCTGAGCAAGATTTTCGGCAACAAGTCGCAGCGCGACCTCAAGGAAATCAAGCCCATAGTAGATAAAATCAACGAAATCGGCCCCTCGCTGAAGCCCCTTTCAAACGACGAACTCCGCAGCAAAATCGATGAAGTGCGTGCCGACATCGCAGCCGCCACAAAGGCCGACGAAGATGCCGCCAAGGAGTTGCGTGCCAAAATCGAAGACCTCCCCTTCGACCAGCGTCAGCCCCTCTGGGACGACATCGACAAACATGAGAAGAACGTGCTCGACGTAATCGAGGAGAAGCTCAATGAGCATCTGCCCGTAGTGTTCGCCGTAATTCGCGAGACAGCCGCACGTTTCGCCGCCAACGAAACCGTGGAGGTTACCGCCACAGAACTCGACCGCGAACTGGCAGCCCAGGGTCGCGACTTCGTATCGATTGAGGGCGACAAAGCCATCTGGAAGAACCATTGGATGGCCGGCGGCAACGAAATCAAATGGGATATGGTGCACTACGACGTGCAGCTCATCGGCGGCGTCGTGCTACACTCCGGCAAAATCGCCGAGATGGCTACCGGTGAAGGCAAGACCCTTGTGGCAACGCTCCCGGTGTTCCTCCGCTCGCTCTCGAAGAAGGGCGTCCATGTGGTTACCGTCAACGACTACCTGTCGAAGCGTGACTCCGAATGGATGGGCCCGCTCTATATGTTCCACGGCTCGACCGTCGACTGCATCGACAAGCACCGCCCCAACACCCCGGCACGCCGACGTGCCTACGAGTGCGACATCACCTTCGGTACAAACAACGAATTCGGTTTCGACTACCTGCGCGACAACATGGCCATGTCGCCCGACGATATGGTGCAGCGCAAGCACTACTATGCCATCGTCGATGAGGTCGACTCGGTGCTTATCGACGATGCCCGTACCCCTCTGATTATCTCGGGTCCCGTACCCAAGGGCGAAAATCAGCTCTTCAACGAATACAAGCACAATGTCGAGAAGGTATTCCAGGCCCAGAAAGCCCTGGTTACCAAGATTCTTGCCGAAGCCAAGCAGAAAATCAAGTCGGAGGACAAAGAGGTGCGCAAAGAGGGCGAACTGCTGCTGTTCCGCGCCTTCAAGGGTCTGCCCAAGTATGGCCCCCTCATCAAGTTCCTCTCGGAGGAGGGTATGAAGAACGCCCTGCTCAAAACCGAGGCATACTACCTGCAGGACAACTCGCGCGAGATGCCCAAGGTAACTGATCCGCTCTTCTTCGTCATCGACGAAAAGAACCGTTCGGTAGAGCTTACCGACAAGGGTTTCGATGTGCTCACCGACAAGAATCAGGACCCGCAGTTCTTCGTGCTGCCCGACATCGCCGCACGCCTCTCTGAGCTGGAGCATATTCAGGACCTCGCCGAGCGTCAGCAGCTCAAAGACGAGGCCATGGCCGACTACGCCCTGAAATCGGAGCGCGTACATACTGTAAATCAGTTGCTTAAAGCCTATACCCTTTTTGAGAAGGATAACGAATATGTAATCGACGACGGCAAAATCAAGATTGTCGACGAGCAGACCGGACGTATCATGGAGGGACGCCGTTACAGCGACGGCCTCCACCAGGCTATCGAGGCCAAGGAGAACGTCAAGGTAGAGGCTGCCACTCAGACTTTCGCCACCATCACCCTGCAGAACTACTTCCGTATGTATCACAAACTTGCAGGTATGACCGGTACGGCCGAAACCGAGGCCGGCGAGCTCTGGGACATCTACAAGCTCGATGTGGTGACCATCCCCACCAACCGTCCCGTGGCACGTATCGACATGCAGGACCGCGTCTACAAGACAAAGAAAGAGAAATACGCCGCCGTTATCGAGGAGATTCAGCGCCTGCGCGAAGCCGGACGTCCGGTGCTCGTCGGCACCACCTCGGTTGAGATCTCTGAGCTGCTCAAGCGTATGCTCGATATGCGGCATATCCCCTGTAACGTGCTGAATGCCAAGCTGCACCAGCAGGAGGCCCAGGTTGTGGCTCTCGCCGGTCAGAAGGGCACCGTAACCATCGCCACCAACATGGCCGGCCGTGGTACGGATATCAAGTTGCCCCAGGAGGTGAAGGATGCCGGCGGTCTGGCCATCATCGGCACCGAGCGCCACGAAAGCCGCCGCGTCGACCGTCAGCTGCGAGGCCGTTCCGGCCGTCAGGGCGACCCGGGTTCGTCGGTGTTCTATGTGTCGTTCGAGGATCAGCTGATGCGTCTGTTCGCCACCGACCGTGTGATGAAGATGCTCGATACCCTTGGCCTCAAGGAGGGCGAAATGATTGAGAGCAAGATGGTCACCCACGCTATAGAGAACGCCCAGAAACGTGTCGAGGAGAACAACTTCGGTATCCGCAAGCGCCTGCTCGAATACGACGACGTGATGAACAAGCAGCGTACGTACATCTATAACCGCCGCCACCATGCACTGCTCGGCGAGCGTATCGGCATCGACATCGCCAACATGATGTACGACCTCATCGAGAACCTTGTCAACAACTACGACGCTCCCACCGACTACGAGGAGCTCAAGATGGAGCTGATGCGCGTGCTCACCATCGAGCCTCCCTTCGACGAGGCCGCATTCCCCTCGCTGAGCAACGAAGACAAAATCAAAATGCTCTACGACAACGCTCAGGAGACGCTCAGCCGCCGCTCAGAGCGCATCATCGAGATGGCGATGCCCGTAGTGAAGGATTGGGTTGAGAACCGTGGTGCCAAAGGCGCTATCGCCGTGCCCGTCACCGACGGCAAGCGCATCTTCACCCTCCGCGCCGATATCAATGAGGCTTACAATTCCGGTTGCAAATCCATCGTCAAGGAGTGGCACAAGGCCGTACTCCTTGTCAGCATCGACGAACTCTGGAAGGAGCATCTGCGCGAACTCGACGACCTGCGCCAGAGCGTGCAGAACGCATCTTACGAGCAGAAGGACCCGCTGGTAATCTATAAAGTTGAGTCGTTCCACCTCTTCGAGAATATGCTCAACAACCTCAACACCAAGTCGCTGTCGGCCCTGATGCGCGGTCAGATATACGTGCGCCGCGAGCCGCAGACATCCGACGCCGTGCTCGACAGCGAACGCCGCGAAAACGAAGCCTCGCGCGCCGCAGCTGCTGCCCGGGCCTCCGAGGCTGCCGACCGCGCCGAAGCCGCTCTTGCTGCCGCACGTGCCGCCGCCGCCGCACGTCCCGAGCTTCATCAGGCTGCTCCCGAACGCCGCAACGACTACTCGCAGTACACCGCATCGAAGGAGAATCTCCCCGGCGAGGCCGCCAACCGTGCCGCATCGGCCGGAGCCTCCAAGCCATCGCGTCCTCAGCCTATCAAGGCGCAGCCGCGTGTGGGCCGCAACGACCCGTGTCCCTGCGGTTCAGGCAAAAAATACAAGAACTGCCACGGACGCAACCTCTGATCCGTTTTTCTAACGTAACAGAAATTAGCCATGTCAGAAGATACCCTTAACGACCGACTGCGCCGCGCCGCCGAAATGGCCCGTCAACGGGCTGCAAATGCCGGCGAACCTACACGCCAGGAACCCCCCAAAGCGCCGAACCCTCAGACGTCGCATACGCCGAACCCTCAGCCATTCACCGCTCCTCGGCCGGTTCATTCCGCCCCGGCTGCACAGCAGCCGGCATCCACAGCGTCCCCGAAATCCGCTCCTTCGGGCGCTCCGGATACCGCACCGAAAATCCGCGAGGTTTACGACCCGTCGCCGAACGTGCCTCAGGTCGAGGAGTTTGTGGTCGAGAAGCCTCGTCGCAAAAACAACAAATGGCTGTGGATTCTCCTTGGCGTGCTGCTTGTAGGGGCCGGCGCCGGACTCGCGTTACTCTTCCAGTCGACGCAGCACAACGGCGAAATCGAGCAACTGAAGCATGAACAGGAGCAGCTCGAACTCGCCAACCAGCAGCTGCAGCTCTCCAACGAGTACGATAACCTCAACAACGAGTTCGCTCAGTACGAGAACCAGACAGTACTGTTAGCCAACGACTCTATCGTGCAGAAATATGCTGCCGCCAAAGCTCAGGTTGAGAAGCTCTTACAGGAGCTCAAAGAGCAGAAATCCGACAAATCGGCCGAGCAGATCGCGGCCCTGCGCAAGGAGATCGAGAGCCTGAAAGGTATCCTTCGCACATACATCGAGCAAATCAACGAGCTTAAGCAGCAGAACCAGCAACTGACCGCCGAAAATCAGGAGGTTAAGGCTCAGAATCAGCAGCTCTCGCAGACCGTCGAGAATGTACAGGGACAGAACCGTCAGCTCAATGAGCGCATGACCCTCGCCGAGAAACTCAATGTAACCGGTGTCTCGCTCCAGGCCCTCAACAAGAAGGGCAAGAACGAGAAGAACGTCACCAAAGCCAAGCAGTTGCGCGTCAGCTTCACCGTGGCGCCAAACAACTCCACCCCCGTGGGGCAGAAAGTATTCTATCTGCGCATCATCAACCCCGAGGGTGACCTGCTCGGCAACAGCGGTTCGTTCAGTTTCGAAGGCTCGAGCGTTAGCTGCACTGCCATGAAGAGCATCGAGTACACCGGCGAGGAGCAGCACGACCAGTTCTACTGGAACGTCACCTCCACCCTCACTCCCGGTACCTATAAAGTTGAGCTCTTCACCGACGGTTACCGCGTATGCTCCCGCTCCTTCGAGCTTGCAAAGAAATGACGAGCGACAAACTCAAGATGACCTATATAGACGAGGACGACAACGACACAGAGACTATTTATTTCCACCGTCGCTAATCCCTCGTTTCCCCATTGATATACCGCGAGACCGAGCCCCGTTCAGGGTCCCGGTCTCGCCGTTTTTGTGGCCGCTGAGTAGTTTTACAAAGCGGTCGGGGTTGGAGATTCCGGTGCCTTCAGGCCATGTTTGAGCCATGCTCCGGAGAAGAGACGCCACAGGAAGATGGCGCCGCGGAAACAGAGTTCGATGCACATAGCCAGCCATACGCCCTGAAGCCCCATGGTCGGCGCCAAAAGGGCGGCCAACGGCAGACGCACCAGCCAGATGCTCCCGAAGTTCATGCATGCGGGCAGCATGGTGTCGCCCACGCCTACCATCACGCCGTACGATACGATGGCGGCGGCGAACATCGGCTCGGCCCACGCTTCGATGCGCAGAGATTCGTAGCCGAGCTGCTGTATCTCGCTCACCGGCGAGAGCATTTCCATCATTTCCGGAGCGAAAATATACATCACTATGCCCATCAGGCTCATCACGGTCATGCCCAGACCTACGGTTATCATGCCGAACTGCCGGGCCAGGTCTTTGCGCCCGGCGCCGTAGCTCTGGCCTACAAGGGTTGTGGCGGCGTCACCGATGCCGAATCCGGGCATGTAGCAGAGGCTTTCGGCGGTAACGGCAAAGGCGTTGGCGGCGATGGCCATCACGCCCAGCGGCGCTACTACGATGGTGACTGCAATCTGGGCGCCGCATAGCACGGCGTGCTCCATGGCCATCGGGGCCGAGACTTTCAGGGCGTTGCGGAGGATGCCGCGGGTCGGACGGAAGGCGTGGAGCACTCGTTCAGAGGCCTTGTCGAGGCAGCGGCGCCCCCAGATGGCCAGGTCCTTTTCGCGGCAGGTGAGGTACCACAACACAAGCCCGGCGGTAATCACAATGGAAGTGACGGTGCCGAGCGCCGCGCCCATCAGACCCCATCCGGCGCCCCAGAAATGCAGCTCCAGGCCCCAGATATTATAGGTGTTCGAATCAAAGATGAAGAAAAAATTGAAGATCACATCAAGCACGCACATCAGCACATTGAGTCCGCCGGCCACTTTCATACTGCCGGCCGCGCGCAGCATCGCCGAACCGAAGTAGTTGAGTGTCAGTACAGGAAGCGCGGCCACGAAGACGAAGAAGTAGAGCGTGGCGCCATGTTGTATCGACGGTTGTCCGCCCAGCCACCCGGGTAGCGGTACGGCTATCGCTACGCCTATTATCGCCACGGCCAGACCGAAGAGAAAGGCCGAAATCAGCCCCTGCCGAAGCACGCGCCGGGCGGCGGCATAGTCGCCCGAACCCATGCGGTGGGCTGTCTGAACCGAGAAACCGGCCATTGCCGCCGAACAGGTGCCCCAGAAGAGCCACAGGCTTGTCGATACCAGACCGATCGAGGCTGAATCATCGGCACCTAAGCGTCCGACCATCGCCGTGTCGATATACTGCATGAGTATGCTCGACAGCTGGGCCATCATGGCCGGCCACGACAGTTTGGCCGTCAGCGCCAACCGCTGCCGGACGTCGAGCTGTTCGCCGGTCTGTATTTGCTTTATATCAGCCACTTTTCGGGTAAATCTTAGAGTGTGTTTTTATGGCACCAGTCAATCAGCCGTCTTACGCCTTCGAGCAGCAGGGCGCGCGCTGTGGCGATATTCAGGCGTATGAATCCTGAGGCACCGTACATCTCGCCGCAGTTCACCCACACGCCTGCCTCTGCGGCGAGGCGCTCCTCGAGCTTCTCCGACGGGATGCCTAACGTCGAGACGTCAATCCATGGCAGGTAGGTAGCCTCGAGCCGCGTCACCGGGCAGTGGGGCACCTCGCGCAGCCACAACTCGGCCATGGCGTTGTAATTGTCAGATAGATATCCGCGCAGGGCGTCGAGCCAGCGCGCTCCTTCCGGTGAATATGCGGCCTTCAGGGCTTCCACGCCGAAGGGGTTTACGTCGCACACCTCGTTGATGTTGATTGCGCGGTCAACGGCCTGGCGCACCTGTTCGTCTGGACAAATGATGTTGGCAATCTGCAACCCGGCGGTGTTGAAGGCTTTCGAGGGGGAGAGGCACGCTATGGCCTCGGAATCGATGGTGCCATAGGGGGTGTATCGCAGGCCGGGTGCGGTGAGTTCGCAGTGTATCTCGTCGGAAACCACGCGCACGTTATGGCGCCGGCAGATTTCGGCCACCTGTCCGAGCTCGTCGGTGTTCCAGAGCCGTCCGGCCGGGTTGTGGGGGTTGCACAGCAGGAGAAGTTTGGCCTCGGAACGCGCTGCCTCACGCTCCAGAGCCTCGAAATCCATGTCGTAGGTGAAATATCCGTCGCCGATGTCACGTCGCTTCAGGGGTGCGTCGAGCTGCCGGCATCCGCTGTTGCGAATCGACGAGAAGAAGCAGTTGTAGACGGGCGTCTGCACTATCACTCCGTCGCCGGGACGGCAAAGTCCCTGAATGATGGCTGAAATGGCCGGTACGACGCCTGATGTATAAATCACGCTACGGATGTCGATGTGGTAGCCGTGACGTTCGGCAAACCAACGCTTGAGCGCCTTGTAATAATCGAATCCGACTTTCGTGTAACCGAACACGCCGTGGTCGACGCGCCGCTTCAGCGCCTCGATAATCACCGGGGCTGTGCGGAAATCCATGTCGGCCACCCACAGGGGGATGATGTCGGTCGAGCCGCCCGCGCCGGGGGCGTCGCTGTCCCATTTATACGACCCGGAATTCCGTCGGTCGGGTATATGGTCAAAGTCAAATTCTTTCATAACTCGTTCTATTTCTGCTCTTTATTCCTGAATTCCAACAGTGCCGGCGAGTTGGGCACCAGCGGTGGGTTCCCGGTGCTTTGTGATTCCCCCGAGCCCTCGGGAACCGATTCGGTGGCAGCTTTTTCCCCTTCCTTGGCCGGCTCTTTTTTCTTCTTTTTCCTGAACCAATTGATAACCGGTTTCATGAACGATGTGAGCGAATCGAAATCCTTGCTCACGGCTACGCCGACACCCTGGGTGGTGAGGGCCTGGCGCAGGTAATAGTTCTGGTCGTTGAAGCGGTTGTAGGCTTTCAGGCGTAGCGTGCCGCTGCGGTTGAGCAGGTATTCGAGGTCGAAATCGCCGATGAACTGGTTGGCGTTCAGTGACTTGTCGCGGTAACCGAAGTTGCCGTTGATGAGCAGTCGGTTATTGAGTAGTCGTGACGAGAGGGCCACGTCGACCTCTACATCAGAGAAGTCACCACGGTCTGACCGCAGCGACGGCGCCACGGTCCAGTTGTCGGAGATTGACCCGAGCATGTTCGACAGCTGCGACGAAATTGTCGACGAAGCCACCGACATCAGCTCGTTGCCGCGGGTGGCCTGCATATATTCGGGCGTGTAGAAGCGGTTGAGCGCCAGCAGGTAGATAATCTGCTGATTCATCATGTCTTCGGTAGAGACAATGGAGCGCACCTTGCGGTATACGTCGCTGTTGAGGGTGGGGAATTCGAGGTCGAAAGCCACCTCGGGCTGCCGCATATCGCCGGTGACGTTCATGATGGCGTTGACCGGCACGTTGGTGCGGTTGAGGTCTTTGTCGTTGAGGAACGACTTGTCGAGGTCCGATAGGTTGGCGTTGAGCGAGTAAGCGGCCTTGATGTTGAGTACGGCGGCGTATGGGTCGCCGTTGAATGTTATCTCGCTGCCGGGCTTGATGGTGAAGTCCTTGAGGATGATGTCCTGGAGGGTGAAATTGTAGCGGCCGTGGTCGAGCCGGTAGGTGCCGTACATCTTCAGGTCGTTGTTGGCCGAGCCGTAGTCGAGGCGCAGCGAACCGGAACCGTAGGCGCGGATGCGGTCGCCGCCGATGGGATCCATCACCAGCACAATCTGTGCGTCGGGGGTGACGCGCGTCTGGATGGTGATGTTGTAGTCCGACGGCTCGTCGGTCTGCGGGCCGTGCGATGCGGCGAGGGCGCGCAGCGAGTTCACCAGGTCCATCGATGTATCGTGCTCGAACTCAAAGGTATCGGTAAGCTCGGCTGAGGCGTGGTTTTTGTCGCGGAATGTGAGGAACGAGTACGATTCGGCCTCCTCCTGGTCGGAAAGCACGAAGGTGAAGGTAGATTTCGGCGCGGTGGATATGTCGATGTTGATGTTCACCACGCCCGGCCTGCCCGTGACGAAGGCCGAACCGTTGCCGTACACTTTGCCGTACCAGATGGGGCTCTCCTTCGGCGTCTGATTGTAGCATAGGAAGTTACGTGCGTTGGTGAGCGAGAAGTTGAAGCTCGGTTCCTTGAAGAATTTGTGGCGTACCCAGCCATTGAGGTCGGCGCTGTGCCCCTCGGCATCGCGAACGGTGATGTGGCTCAGGTCGATGAGGCCGGGACGGAAATGCACCGAGTCGCGGGCGGTGTAATAGGTGTTGGTGAAGTTGATTTTCATGCGGAGCGAGTCGGCGTAGACGTCGCCCTCGAGGTCGATGTATTTGAAATTACCCCAGATGCGGGCACGTCCCGACGCGAAGCCTGAGATGTCTGACGCGAACGCCTCCATATACGGCGCCATGAACCCGATGGGGGTGTGGTCGGCGTGGAATGTGATGTCAAGGGAGTCGTTAAGGGGGAAAATCGCACCGTCGACGCGCGCGCGATGCCCCTCGCGGTCGATGTCGGCGTTGAGCGTAATCGCCTTATTCTCAGGCTGCCATGCTGATTTTACCAGAGCGTCGCCCATGACGGTCTTGTTGTAGCTGATATTTTTCACGTGCAGGCCGTCGGTCTCCAGCGCCGGGGTGGGGGAGTAGAGCTGTGAGGCGTAGAATGTGCCGGTGGCAAGACCTCCGAGCATCACTTTGTCGATGCCGAGTGACTCAAAAAGGTAGTCGAGCGAGAAGTCTTTCAGGTCGAGGGTGAGCCGCCGGTCGGGGTCGGGCGACACACCGCCGTTGATTTTGATGAACTGTGCATCGTGGTGCACGTTTATACCGTTGACTGTCACCTCTTTGCCGGTTACATCGATGAAGGCCGGCGAGATGGTCCACACGGTGTCGTTGAAGGTGGCCGTGCCGGGCAGCAGGCCGATGTGCATATCGGGGGTGCGGCTCCCGGGCTGCCGGGCAAGGTCTGTAGAGAGGTGTATGTCGCCTTCGTAGCGGCGTGCGCGCTCTATCTTCCAGGTGATGTCGGAGAGCACGTTGTTGTCGGCACCGGTGCAGCCGAGAGCGAGTGTCAGCGGGCCGTTTTTGGTGGGCGCCGTGGTGGTGAAATTCATGGCCGCGCGGCTCCCGCCTTCGGTTATGCTTGCGGTAAGGTGCGTCTTCTCGATGAGTTTGTTGCCCTGGCGCAGGAAGGGTATGTCGATGGTGGCGGCTCCGGTGCGGTTCTCACCATCGAAGGCGCCCTGCACGGTAGCCGGATAGACAAGTGATACGGGCAGCCGGAAGGTCGACGCAAGTTCCTCGGTGGGCTTGACGGTGAAGTCGAAGAGGAAATCATTGTGGCCGGGGCGGTCGTTAGGCGTGTAGGGCAGCAGTGCGGGCAGCGACTGCGCCAGGGTGAGTTTCAGCTCGTTGGCGAGGGCCGCAAAGTCGAATCTGCCCACCATGGAGCCGTCGATGTAGTCAGACTGCAGGGCCAGATGCAGCTCGTCGTTTTCGTTATGCCCGGCGTCGAGACGAAGCCGGTCGATGTCGACCTCCTTGCCCCGGGGAAGGAACAGCCGGGTCTGCTCTAGGCAGGCATGCCCCTCAAGGTTGTTGAAATCCGGTCCGGCGAGGTTCACCGAGGTGTTGGTGTCGAAGCCTAAGGCCGGCAGGCGGCTGTCGAACACTGTGAGCGACGGGCAGCGTAACGGGCCCTCAAGGGCCAGCACTTTATTGCCGTTGTGGTTGGTGTATTCGCCTGAGAGGTCGAACATTACGTCGGGATTGTCGATCGAGGCCTTCCCGGCGTACGAACCGGGCGAAAACTCTATGCTGGCCAAAAGGTCGGTGAATGTATGCTCGCGGAAATCGATTCGGCGGATGTCGGCATCGACTGTGCCGCTGAGGTTTGTCGCTGACCCTGAGAACGACAGCTCAACCTCACCGTCGGCTTGCCCCACCACCGGGCTGTCGGTGAGCGCGGCCACGTTGAAGGGGCCGTCGGTCGAAACGGAGGCGTCGCCGGTGTATGTGGCGCCTCGCCGGAGTATGTCGGCGGCGATGCTGACGGTGCCGGGGGTGGTTACGGCCGAGATGTCGGCGAGTAACCGGTTGTGGCTCAGGGTGGCATCACCTTCGAGGCTGAGCGAACCGATGCGTCGGCTCCACACGGCAGCACGCCGGTCAACGATGTCGGAGTGCTGTTCCACCAGGTCGGCCATGCGGTTGCCGTCGGCCGCCAACAGCAGGTTTTTCAGGCGTATCTCGCGGGTGTCGTCACCAAGGCTGCGGCCCGTTATCTCGGCCGATAAACGCATCGCGCCACCCAGGTCGATATCGGCGAGCAGGGTGGCATCGGTGGTGTTGCCCGAGGCTTCAAAGGTGTTGAAGGTGGCGTGTAGGGGTATCTTGCTGAGCAGCGGCAGGAATGGTGCCAGGTCGGGCAGGTAGAGGCTGCTCCCCTCCTTGAGGCGCACTTTCAGCGCTCCGACGGCCAGGGCTTTCGGTATAGTGTTGAGGCCGTCGAGCGGGAGCGCCATATCCTCTAAGGCTATGTGGCTGTTGGGGAGCGTTATCTCCAGGTCATTGACAGCCAGCTCCGAGGCGGCGATGTGAAAATTCCCCGCAAGGTTTTCGAGCGTGAAGCCCGGCTCGGCTTCGAGACCCAGACGCTTTATCTCGACGGTGAAATCGTCGTTGGTCATGCGCGGCAGGCGGATGTCGGCGCGCAGGTCGCTGATGCGCACGTGGTTGGGGTTGAACCGCTCGGTGACTTCGGCCGAACGCACATCGTAGCTGAACCTCGATTTACGGATAATCACCGAGTTGATTTTGAAGTCGAACTTTGTAGGCGGCTTGGTCTTGTCCTTGGGAGTCAGCGCGTTTATTATGCGCTGGATGTTGAGCGGCCCGTCGGGCGTCTCGCGGTACAGGCGCGCGTCGGCCCCGGCGAGCACAGCGTAGTTTACGGTTATGTAGTCATTGCGGAGCAAACCCCATACGTCGATGCCGGCGCCGAGGCGGTCGACCACCAGGGCGGTGTCGCCCGGGGCGGTCTCAACCACCACATGGCGCAGGGTGGCGCGGTTGATGGGCTGTAGGTAGACCTTGCCGATGGTGACGCGCGCATCGAGCAGCTTCGACAGTTCGGTTTCGGTGCGCTGGCGTATGGCATCCTGCACCCACGGTATCGACAGCCCCACATACACCATAGCCGGAATCACCGTTGCCAACACTACGATGACAACGGCTAACGCTCTGAGTATGTTGTATGTAAGCTTCACCTGACCGGTCGTTGATATTGTATGGCGACAGCAGCGGGCGAAGCGTGCGCCCGGCTTTTCGCCGAAATGCAACGCGAAGTTAGCAAAAAATCCGCGTTCATGCATTAAATATATAATTTTTATTGTTACCTTTGCGTCTCAACTTCCAACACGTGATACCCCCGTCGGAATAGTTTTATGAGAGTTTCAGCATGGATTACGGGCGCTGTATGCGCCGCAATATTATCAGTCGGCAGTGCCCGGGCCGAGGGCGACCCGTTCCGGGGCGAGAAGACCCTCGGGATAGAGGTGGGTTACTGCGGCTCCAACAAATCGGCCTCGGCCGGTGTCGAGTTTTCCTACCGTTTCAACCGCTGGTTCCGCCTCGCCCCCGAAGCTCAATATGTGTTTCGCCGCTACGGCCGCGACGCCCTTACTGTGAATCTCAACACACAGTACCCGCTGATGTTACACCACGATACCATGTCGTTCTTCCCTCAGGCCGGCCTCACTTATTCAAGCTGGAATTATCATTTCGATAAAACCGATGGCACAAACGATGATGCTGTCACCCGAGTATCGCGCTTAGGGGCCAATGTCGGCGCCGGTTACGAGGTGAATTTCACCACCTCGCTGCGCCTGAGCGTGCGCTGCGGCTATACCTTCATGAAGGACTATGGTTGCTTCACTTGCGACAGCAAAATAGCATATATTTTTTGATACAAAAATTTGACTATAAATTTAAAGCTGATATAAAAATCATATAAATTATGTTAAGCAAACAGATTGAAAACGCTCTTAACGAGCAGATTAATGCCGAACTTTGGTCGGCTTATCTTTATCTTTCGATGTCGATGGACTTCCAGGCAAAGGGTTTTGTCGGTATTGCCAACTGGTACTTCGTTCAGTTCCAGGAGGAGCAGGACCATGCACGCATCTTCATGAACTACATCAACTCGCGTGACGGCAAGGTTGTACTTGCTCCCATCGCAGGCGTGAAGACCGAATGGAACAATCCCCTCGACGCATTCAACGACACCCTGGAACACGAAAAGAAGGTTACCGGCCTGATTAATAATCTCAACCGCCTCGCCGTTGAGGAGAACGACTACGCCACCCAGCAGGCCCTGCAGTGGTTCATCAGCGAACAGGTTGAAGAGGAAGAGAACGCCCGCGGTTACATCGACGCTCTCAAGAAAATCGGTGACAACGGTTACGGCCTCTACATGTTCGACAAAGAACTTGCCGCCCGCACCTATACCGTGCCTTCGCCCCTCGCCGGCAAAGAGTAATCCCCCGTGCCGCCCGCACCTGCGGCGGTTTCCCGCCATTTGCGGCGCTTTCCCGCCGCGGCATAGCGGCCTTTAATGACAAACCCATCCGGGCGGTGTGTCATCGTTGACGCGCCGCCCGGATTGTATATTGGCCATAAGTACTTGCGGTGGGAGTTTTCAACATTTGGGGGCAGTTATTAACAAAAACGGTTAAAAGCGTATACTGCACGCTATTATTGTCAAAAATTATACCGTAATTTGCGTTGTGTTTTATGGGTAGGGCCGATTTATGCCGGCTCCGCCCTGTATCAACAGGTAAGATATGGGTAAAATTATAGCTGTCGCCAATCAGAAAGGCGGCGTAGGAAAGACCACAACTACTATAAACTTAGCTGCCTCGCTCGCCCTCCAGGGCAAGAAGGTGCTTATTATCGACGCCGACCCACAGGCTAACGCCACGTCGGGCTACGGCATCGACCCACGACAGATGCAATCGTCGATCTATGAATGCCTTGTCGACGACTATCCCCTCGACGGTTCGCAGGTCGAAACCTGTGTCAAAGGGCTCGACCTAATCGGTTCACGCATCGACTTGGCAGGCGCCGAACTCGAACTCATCAGCAAAAAAGACCGCGAGCGCACCCTCAAACGCCTGCTTCAGCCGATGGTGCCGAAGTACGACTATATACTCATCGACTGTTCACCGTCGCTCGGACTCATAACCGTCAACGCCCTTACGGCTGCCGACTCGGTGATTATCCCCGTACAGGCCGAGTATTTCGCCCTCGAAGGCATCTCTAAACTGCTCAATACTATACGAATCATCAAGCAGAAGCTCAATCCGCAGCTCGAAATCGAGGGCTTCCTGCTGACAATGTACGACGCCCGTCTGCGTCTTGCCAACCAGATTTACGAGGAGCTGAAGACCCACTTCGGCGACATGGTGTTCAATACCGTCATTCCGCGTAACATCCGCCTCTCCGAAGCCCCTTCGCACGGCCTCCCCGCCATAATGTACGACGCCGAATCGCGCGGCGCCACCTCGCACGTAATGCTCGCCAAGGAGATTATAGCACGTCGTAAATAATAGGTTAATAACTTCACTCTCAATATCATGGCTTTACACCGCAACGCCCTCGGACGCGGCCTCGACTCGCTCATCCCCATGGATGATGTGCCCGCACGCGGCTCGTCGGCTATCAACGACATACCTCTCGACAAAATCACCCCCAACCCCGACCAGCCCCGTTCGACATTCGACGAGGACGCCCTCGACGAACTGGCCGGCTCGATTCGCGAACTCGGTATCATCCAGCCCCTTTCGCTGCGTAAAACCGGCCCTGATTCCTACCAGATTATCGCCGGCGAACGCCGATACCGGGCTGCCCTGAAAGCCGGGCTGACTTCGGTTCCGGCATATATCCGTACCGCCAACGAGGCCGAGCTCACCGAGATGGCCCTCATAGAGAATATTCAGCGCGAGGACCTCAATGCTATCGAAATAGCTCTGACATTCAAGAAGTTAATCGACCAGTACGACCTCACACAAGAGCGTCTCTCGGAACGTGTCGGCAAGAAACGCGCCACGGTAGCCAACTTCCTGCGCCTGCTCAAGCTCCCGGCCGAAGTGCAGCTCGGTCTGCGCGACAAGCGCGTTGATATGGGTCACGCACGCGCGCTACTGGCGCTTGATGATCCGCACGTGCAGCTCAAAATCTATAAACTCATCCTGAAAGAGGGACTGTCGGTGCGTCGCGTCGAGGAACTCGTGAAACAGGCGCAGAACGGCGAGCAACTCGCGCCCAAAACGCCTGAAAAGGGGGAGCCCGTGCGTTCGTCGCACGATTTCGACCTGCTGAAGAAACACCTCTCTACCGTGTTCGGCACCCCGGTGCGCTTCTCGCTCGACAAATCCGGAAAGGGAAAAATCACTTTCAATTTTGCCAACGAGGAGGACCTCGCGCGCCTCATCACCCTGTTCGACACACTCCCTCACCCCGATGCCTGACCACCTCTATCGGCTTATTCGCTTGAAGTAATCGGAATTCTCGGAGTAATCGGATTTTTCGGAACAATCGGACCGCCCTGACTGCTTTGGGATGGCTGGACCGGACGGACTGCTTTGGGGGGCAGGGGGCATTGGGGGTGTGCTTTATTGGAGGTGGGCGAGGATGGCGTCGGCCGAAGGGGTGGGGAGTGGTATGGCGTCGGCAGATTTATTGAGCCAGGTGAGTTGCTTCTTGGCGAAGACGCGGGTGTTTTTCTGGATGCGTGCTACGGCGGTGGGGAGGTCCCAATCGCCGTCGAAGTGGCGGAATAATTCTTTGTAACCTACTGTGTTGAGTGAATTGAGGTGGCGCAGCGGATATACTTGCCGTGCTTCGTCGAATAGCCCCTGCTCCATCATGAGGTCGACGCGGCGGTTGATGCGGTCGAACATCACTTGGCGCTCGGGCTGCAGGGCGAATTTCACGATACGGAATGGGCGCTCTTTCACGGCGCCGGTGCGCAGCGACGAGTAGGGCACGCCGGCCTGGAGGCAGATTTCCAGGGCGTGAATCATGCGCCGGGGGTTCTGCAGGTCGGCGGTGGCAAGATAAGCGGGGTCGAGGGTTTCCAGACACCGGTGTACGGCTTCCAACCCTTCGCGCTGATACAGGTTGAGGCAGCGGGTGCGAATCTCGTTGGAGATGGTGGGGAGCAGGTCGATGCCGCGTGTCACGGCGTCGACGTACATCATTGAACCTCCGCACATTACGGCGTAGTCGCTGCGGCTGAACAGCTTGGGGAGCAGAGCCATGACATCCTCTTCGAATTGCGCTGCGCTGTAATAGGCGTCGAGATCGAGAAACTGCACAAAGTGGTGAGGCACAGCGGCTAACTCATCGGGTGTGGGCGCGGCCGTACCGATGGGGATGCCGCGGAAAACCTGGCGCGAATCGGCCGAGATAATCTCACAGCCAAGCGCGCCCGCCACATCGATGGCGAGCGCGGTTTTTCCCGAGGCGGTGGGCCCGGTTATGACTATGAGGGTCTTTTTCAATTCGTGGGGTATTATTCGGCGACGATTTTGCAGATCTCCACAATGACGTCGCGGGCCTTCTCCATCGATTGCACGGGCACGAATTCGTATCGGCCGTGCATGTTGATGCCGCCGGCGAAAATATTGGGGCAGGGGAGCCCTTTGAACGAGAGCTGAGCGCCGTCTGTGCCGCCGCGGATGGGCTGCACTTTGGGGGTTACGCCGGCCAGGCGCATGGCCTTTTCGGCGGTCTCGATGATGTGCATCACCGGCTCGATTTTCTCGCGCATGTTATAGTACTGGTCCTTGATTTCGATGGTGCAGCAACCGGGGAACTCATTGTTGGTCTTGCGCACAAGGTGCTCCATTTCCTTTTTGCGGCGCTCGAAGCGGTCGCGGTCGTGGTCGCGGATGATGTATGTCAGTGTGGTCTCCTCCACGCCGCCCTGAACGGCCATCAGGTGGTAGAATCCTTCGTAACCCTCGGTGTGTTCGGGGGTTTCCCAGCGGGGCAGCATCAGTATGAACTGGTTGGCGATGCGGATTGAGTTGACCATCTTGTGCTTGGCGGCTCCGGGGTGTACGTTGCGTCCCTTGAAGGTGACTTTAGCCGAGGCGGCGTTGAAGTTCTCGTATTCGAGTTCGCCGACTTCGCCGCCGTCCATGGTGTAGGCCCAGTCGCAGCCGAAGAGCTTGACGTCGAATTTGTGGGCGCCCATGCCTATCTCCTCATCCGGATTGAAGGCGATGCGGATTTTGCCGTGCTTGATTTCGGGGTGCTCCTGCAGGTATGCCACGGCCGAGATAATCTCGGCGATACCGGCCTTGTCGTCGGCGCCGAGCAGCGTAGTGCCGTCGGTGACTATGAGGTCCTCGCCGATATGAGCCAGCAGTTCGGGAAACTCCGAGGGATCGAGCACGTAGTCGTTGTCGGGGTTTAGTTTTATTACCGAGCCGTCGTAATTATCTACGATCCGGGGTTTTACATTATGCCCCGAGAGGTCGGTGGCGGTGTCGAGGTGAGCGATAAATCCAATGGTGGGAACCTTCTTGTCGGTGTTGGCGGGGAGGGTGGCCATCAGGTATCCGTTGTCGTCGAGGGTAATCTCCTCGAGGCCCATCTCCTGCAGCTCTTTCTGAAGTGCCTGGGCGAATTTGTACTGCCCGGGGGTTGAGGGTGTCAGGTTGGTGAGCTCGTCGCTCTGTGTGTCGAATTTCACATAGCGAAGAAATCTGTCGGTAATATTCATGGTGTAATAGGTTTGTTACTTTGTGACAAATTTAGTGCTTTATTTTTCAATGTGCAAACCTCGGGCGCGCTTTTGTCGGTGGTGCGACACCGCCAGCTTGCCCAAGTCACTTCACCTCGTTGCCGTTCTTGTCAATGTAAAACCTGCGGCCATTGAGTTCCACCTTGGCCAGGCCATTCTTAAAGCCAAAGACACCATAGTCGAAAAGCACTTCATCATATCTTGCGGGGATGACAAGGGTGCCGCTCTTGTCAATAAAACCCCATTTGCCATTGATTTTCACCCCGGCCAGGCCTTCGCTGAAAGGCCAGGCCAAATCATATCTTGCGGGGATGACAAGGGTGCCGCTCTTGTCAATAAAACCCCATTTGCCATTGATTTCCACCTTGGCTTTGCCATCGAAAAAGATGTCGGCTGAGTCATAGACAGCGGGGATAACCAGGGCGCCGCTCTTGTCAATAAAGCCACTTTTGCCACCAGTTTTCACTATGGCCAGGCCTTCGTGGAACCCCACGACTACATCATATTTAGCGGGGATAACCAAGGCGCCGCTCTTGTCTATAAAGCCGTATTTGCCGCCCGTTTCCACCCAGGACAGGCCCTCGCTGAAACCCCCGGCATTATCATATTTAGCGGTGATAACCAATGCGCCGCTCTTGTCTATAAAGACGTATTTGCCGCCCGTTATCACACAGGCCAGGCCCTCGCTGAACTCCCAGGCATAATCATATTTAGCGGGTATGACCATGTTGCCGCTCTTGTCAATATAGCCCCATTTGCCATTGATTTCCACCGCGGCCAGGCCTTCGCTGAAAGACCCGGTATAATCATATTTAGCGGGGATAACAATGCGGCCGTTGTGTTTGTAGCCCCATTTGCCGGTTGAGGAGTCCCAAAAACTCTCATACTTGTCGGTGAGGGCGATGTCGTCGGCGTAGGGGTCGGAGGGCTTGGCGGTGAGGGAGCCGGTGAGGGTGGCGGGGGTGGATTCGGTGACGTTGGCGGTGAGGGTGGCGGTGGTGTAGCCGGGGGCGGAGATCTCAACGCGGTGAGTGCCGACGAGGAGGTCGTCGGCCAACAAGGGGGTGGTGCCGGCATTGCGGCCGTCGATGGTGACGGTGGCGTTGATGGGTTTGTAGTCGATGCTCAGCGTGCCGGTGATGGGCGTGAGGGCGGGGATGGTGACGGTGCGCGTCTCGCTTTCGGCGAGGGTAACGGTCTGGCTGTTGGAGCGGTGCCCGGCGAGGCGCCCTTCGATGACGTAGGAGTCGGCGAAGAGCTCGCCGTTCCAGCTGCCCTGCCCTTTCTTCTCGTCGTTGATGAAGATCTCGGTGCCGGGGGTGGTGGCTTTGACGGAGAGACGCGGCTTGACGGAGCGGAGGGCGATGTCACGCACCACCTTTTGGTCGGCGATGGTGACGGTCTCTTCAACGGGGGCATAGCCGGTGGCGGTGATGCGGACGGTGTGGACGCCGGCGGGGAGGAGTATGGTGGCGGCGCCGTTCTCAAGGGGCAGCTCGGCGCCGTCCAGGGTGACGTGGGCTGTGGGCGGCGTCACGGTCAGGGCCAGGAAGTTATGTCTTTTCTTCTGCGGCACGGCGGGGGCGGGTGCAGGCTGTGGCGCGTCGATGGTGAGGA
>CAMEPD010000024.1 GCA_945931475.1 uncultured Muribaculaceae bacterium
GAAGCCAGCGCTAATTTTTCATTCGCTCAAAAAGTTTTATCGGACAGCAATATAATTTAACACACAGCTTTTTTTACCGTATCCGTCCGAAATCGGCTGACCTGTAAGTTATGACGAAAAAATCTGCCCCTTACATCTCTCTGATAAAGAGCCTTTCAGACTCTTTATCTGGGGCTTATCGGGGAGATGTTGTGGGATACGTTTCTCGAAATGACTTACAAAGCGGTCGGTTTCAGGTCGGACGGTTTCGGACGGATACCTTCAAGGAGCAAAAAAGGAGATGCGCCGAGGTAGCGCATCTCCTTGTAGGGGTGATTCTGCCGGGGGATTAGCGGCCCGAGTTGGATATCAAGGAGGTGATATGGCGGTTGAAATCGGTTTCGGCGAGCAGGTCCTCGATGGTGAGGTGCATACGATAACGCCAATAGTGCGGGTTGACGGCCGGGTCGTTGATCTGTTCCTCGTAGGGATTCTCGCGACGCAGCTTGCCGTCAGTCGACAGCCAGTCCTGAAGAGGCAGAATGCAGAGCATTGCCGGTGACTGCAGGTGCTGTTCCACAATCTTCTCGCAAACCCACGGTTCGGCGAAGAATGGAGCCTCGCCCGGTTCGTGGAGCATATTGTTGTAGAAGCGCTGTGTCTTTTCGCGGTTGGCCTCCCACCATGAGCGGATGCCACCCATGTCGTGGGTCGAAGTGGTGCAGACCGTGTAGTACGGGTAGTTGTAGGGATTACCGAATTCTTCACGAGGATTCTTGGGCATACGCTGTATGTCGAGGGTGAGTATCTCGAGTTTGCTCATCACGGCGGGTACGCAGTCGGGTATCATACCCAGGTCTTCGGCGCAGGTGAGCATCGATGTTGCGTCGATAATCGGGGGAAGTTTCCACATGGCTTTCCCGTACCAGAAGTCGTTGTGACGGTGGTAGAAGAAGTCGTTGTAGAGACGGTCGAAGCACCACCGTTCGTAGTCGGTGAGCGCCCGGTAGTTGTAGGTGTACTGTGCGGAGATGCGCGGGTGGTATTTGCCCTTCTCCACTGGGTCTTCGATAAAGAGTACCTGGTCGATAAGGCCCATTAGGGCGTTGGAGAGGCGTTCGTTCTTTTCGTCCTTGGGCTGTGTGGCGAAGTAGTCGGCTACTTCACGCTGGGTGGTGAAGCCGGGTTTCAGGCGGTAACGGCCGTAACCGGCGTCGCACAGGAAGCGCTCGCGGGCCTCGTCGGTGTAGTCGCCGAAGAAGTCGCGCAGGAAGTAGTCCATGATGTAGGGCGTGGTCTGCAGGTCGACGTCGAGCCAGAAGTCGTAGTTGTTGCGCAGCTCGTCGGGGGTGAAGGGGAGTGCGGGATTGAATACTCCCAGCAGACCGTGAAGCTGCTCCATGGGAATCTGCCAGATGCGGAAGAAACCGAGCACGTGGTCGATGCGGTAAACGTCGAAGAATTCGGCCATCTTGCGGAAACGGGCTTTCCACCATGTGAAGTTGTCGCGGCCCATTTCCTCCCAGTTGTAAGTGGGGAAGCCCCAGTTCTGGCCCGTCACCGAGAAGTCGTCGGGCGGAGCACCGGCCTGCGAATTGAGGTTGAACAGCCAGGGGTAACGCCATGCGTCAACGCTCGTACGGGAGATGCCGATGGGTATATCGCCTTTGAGGGCAACTTTCAGCGAGTGGCAGTAGTCGCGGACATCGCTCATCTGTTTGGCAAGATGCATCTGAATCCATTCGTGGTAAGCCACATCCATGGGATTCTCCTTGACGAAGGCGTCGATGCGGGCCTGGTCGTATGTGGCCATATCGCCCCATATGGCGAACTCTGCCGAACCGTTGCGGTCGCGCAGCACGCAGTATACGGCGTACGGTTCGAGCCATTCGCGGTTGGCGGCTACGTACTCCTTGAAGGCTTTGGTACGCACTGCCTTGGCGCCATCCTGAGCGAAGAGTTCGCGTGTGAAGGCGTTTTTGGCCCGGTTGACGCGCTCGTAGTCGACCTCGGGGAGCTTGTTGAGCTCCTTGGCGAGGTTGTCGTAATATGCCTGACGTTCGGCGTCGTTGAGTGTGCCGACCTGATTCAGACGCAGGTACATGGGGTGCAGCGCGAAGGTGGAATTGGCGTTGTAGGGGTACGAATCGGTCCATGTATGGGTCATGGTGGTGTCGTTGACCGGAAGCACCTGGATAAATTTCTGACCGGTGAGGGCGGCCCAGTCGGCCATCTTCTTGAGGTCGGGGAATTCGCCTACGCCGAAATCATCTTCGCTGCGCAGCGAGAATACGGGGATAGCCACGCCGGCACCGCGCCAGTGTGAACGCGGATTGATGAAACGCATTCCGGCCACTACCATGCACTCGCCGCGGGTGGCGGGCACTTTCGAGAAGCGGCGGTTGTCGCCGTTCTCCCAGAGCACGTCGCCAACCTTGACTCCGGGCTGCGACATACGCTCGGCATCGGCTTTCTTGATGATGAGGAACTTGAATTCGAAGTCGTCGGGCAGTCCCTGCAGGGGCACGCTCCCCTCCCAGGTGGGGTAGTAGGCGTCGCTCATTACTACGGCCTTTGAGGGATCCCAGTTGCCGAGCACATCGCAGCCGCCCGAAACGGCGAGCACTTCGTCGGGCTCTACCATCGGAGCTTCGCAGCTGACGAGCATCTCGCCGGCGCGTACTTCGGCGGGAAGGGCGCGCTGATGTCTGCGGCATACGCAGTCGGTGAACACTACCGAGTAATATGGTTTGTCCCAGGGCTGGTCCTGCCAGCGGTCAAACACTTCGTACGACTTGATGCCCGGGGCCGTGCGCAGGCGGTGCGCTTCGCCCCATTCGTGCTTCTCGTAGCCATTTTCATGGCGTACGAAGTAGCGGTAGGTGAAGTCGGGAGTGTCGTCGGGGAGGTCGAGTTGGGTTTTCCAGGTCTGCTCGCCATAGAGGCTGAGCTTCAGGGCTTTGGTGGCATCGCCGTTGCCGAGGGCCGGGATGGATCCTACGATCCACACGGATTCACCCCAGTTGGTGCGGTAATCCACGTTGAGTTGAAGATTCATGGTGCGGGGTATGCTTTTAGTTGTATTTTAAGAATCACAAGTGCAACCTTGCCTGCGTGCCTGAGCATCGCAGTAGGCTTATAAATTTCCGCTAATTTACACAATTTTTTAAAAAATGCCAACTGTTAATCAAAAAATCCCCACGGAATGCGTCGTTTTACGCAGCCGAGAGGATTAAGAGGCTGTTTAACATTTATTTCTAAACAGCCTCTAATTATGGTTTTAAACAGCCTCTTAAGCAGAAAATCAGAGCAGCTTGATGGAGATATAGCGCTTGGGGTGAGCTTTCACGTCGATGAGCAGTGAGTCGAGCGAGGCGGCCGCGTTATTGAGGTTGTTGTATAGCGCGCGGTCGTGGGTGAGGGCGCCTAAGGTCGAATTGGGGTCGGCCAGGTCGTTCGACAGGGAGTGGAGGTTGGCCGACAGGGCAACTAAGTTGTTCATCATCGAGTCGACGGGGAGTTCGGTGAGCATCCCCGAGAGGGTAGCCAGGTCGCCGCTTACGGTGCCGAGGTTGCCGGTGATGCCGTCGACGTTGCGCGATATGTGGTTTACGTTTGCGAGGATGGGGTCAACGGCGCGCACCGAAGCGTTGATGTCGCGCACGGTGCGGTTGATGTTGAGTGTTATCTCGTCGAGGCGCGTTACCGATGAGTTGAGGGCCGGATTGGCCACCAAGGCATTGAGCGACGTCATCAGTGTGTCGACCTGTCCGAAAAGCTTGTCGACGTTGGGCAGGAGTTTCTGCGATACTTCGCCCATGAGGCCCTTTGAGGTAAGGCCTTCCAAGGTGGAGCCGCGTTCGAGGTATGTTTTTGACTGTGTGAAGTGCAGCACTACCGACGAGGTGCCTAAAAGGTCCTGTTCGATGATTGCCTGCGAGCCTTGGGGCACGCTCAGAGCCTTGTCGAGGCTGAAGTCGACTTTCACATGGCCCGGATTGTCGTACTGGTATTCTATGTTGCTGACCTGACCCACCTTCAGCCCGTTGATGGTGACCGGGGCCGATACCTGCAGCCCGGCTACATCTGTGTAAATAGCTGAATATGAGTTGGAAGGCTTGAAGATATTGATGCCCTTCAGGTATTCAATACCGAAGAATAGCACGGCTAACGCTATGAGCACGCAGCTGCCGATTATCAGTTCGTTTTTTCCTTTTAAACCTTTCATATTAGGTGAGTTATAGTTTTCGGTTGTTATTTGAGCATGCCGGCACGTTTGCCCTCCTTAATTATGATTATGAATGCGTCGGGGTACTCTTCACGCATCTTCTTGAGCTCCTTGCGGGCCTTTTTCTCGTTGGAGTAGGGGCCGGTGGTGTACTTGTAGAGCCCATCCTCTACGTAGTAGCGCGGATTATCGACGCCCTCGATTTCCGGCGACTTCAGGTTCAGGGGTCTTACGCTGGCCGTGAATTGTATACGGTAGGCGGGTTTCTTCTCCGAGCCTTCGTCGTCGTCGATGGGCTTTATGCGGTCTTTGGCCGGGGGCGGGGGCACCGCCTGCTCAGGCTTGGTTTTTTTCTGCGGGGGCATCGGAACGGCTGAGTTGCCCGAAGACTTCCGGTCGGCTGGGAGCTGCCGGGCCGACACTTTATGGCTGAGTATCTCGGGGCCGTATGTGTTGAG
Organism: uncultured Muribaculaceae bacterium; assembly: GCA_945931475.1. Classification (GTDB taxonomy): domain Bacteria; phylum Bacteroidota; class Bacteroidia; order Bacteroidales; family Muribaculaceae; genus UBA7173. The sequence goes on from CAMEPD010000024.1 coordinate 4,666, forward strand.
ATACGAGCAGAAGGCGTTGTAGATGGCGGCGGCCATCTCGTCCTGGCCTTTGTCGGAGGATATGTAGTCCTCGACGGTTGGGTTACAGATGAAGTCGAGCTCGATGAGCACTGCGGGCATCGATGTGGCCCACAAAACCCAGAAGCCGGCCTGCCGCACACCTTTGGGGGTACGCCCGGCGGTGCTTACCAGCAGGTCGTGAACTGCTTCGGCGAATTCGATGCTCTGGTCGAGGCGCTTGTTCTGCGTGAGTTCGAATATGATGTCGCTCTCCTGCGACTCCGGGTCGAAGGCCTTGTACATCTCGTCGTTCCCCTCGAGCTCTATCACGGCGTTTTCGCGTTTTGCCACCGCTAAATTGTCGTCGGTCTTGTGAAGGCCGAGGGTGTAGACCGATGTGCCTTCGACTGTCGAACGGTTGCGCGCGCCGGCGGCCACCGAATTGATGTGAATCGAGATGAAGAGGTTCGATTTGGCGTCGTTGGCGATTTTGGCGCGGTTTTCGAGGGTGACGAAATAGTCGTCGTCGCGGGTATACACTACCTTAACGTCACGGCTGAGGTTTTTGTCGATGAGGGCACCGACTTTTTTCACCATCTGCAGGGTGATGTCCTTCTCGCGTGAATGTTTGCCGAGAGCGCCTGAATCGTGGCCGCCGTGGCCGGCGTCGAGCGTCACCACAAACCGCCGTTCACCGTTGTCGGTGCGCTTGCCGGCACGGGCGACGGGGCAGAGCAGTGCGAGAACCAGCATGGCGGCGATGGCTCTGAGGGTGTAGCGCAGTGTATGTGGTATGGCAATAAAAGTCACGTGATGAGAATAAATCAGCTACAAATTTACGAAAATACCTCTGTTTGGCATTATTATTTGCGAAAAAATCGCTCAAAGCCAAATTTTGTGGAATTTTTTACCAATAATTTCCCGGCTCCCTCTCCGCTCTCAGCTCTTCCCTCTCCGCTCTTCCCTCCCCGCCCTTCCCTCTCCGCTCTCCGCTCTTCCCTCTCCCAGTAGGGATATGAAAAAGCGGTGCGCCATGGAGGTTGGCGCACCGCAGTTAAATTATCCTGGTTTCAGAGGGTGTGAACCCTCCGGCTTTTGCGGAGATTAGAGGCGGATTTTCGATACCTTGTTGCCCTGACGGCGGATATAGAGGCCGTTGGCGGGGTTGGCAACGCGTACACCCTGCAGATTGAAGTATTCAACGGGTTCGTTGTTGTCGGCGTCGATGGCGTCAAGAGCTACTTCGATTGCGGGAACTGCGATTTCGAGGCCGGTCCAGCCCTGAGCAGCGCCGGGATATACAACTTCATCTGAAACCTGACCGTCGGTGAGGGTTATGGTTGCTTTAACCCAGAGTTCGTTCTTTGCGCCTGGTTTGAGGCCTGCCATATTGAGTGTACCGGCAAGGTCGGTGGTAGCGTCGAGCTGTGCGAGCACTTTGTCACCATTGCCAAAGGCGTTGGTTACAACGTAGATTTTGAGCGACTGGAAGCCCTTGGTGCTTGAGAGGTTAACCTCGTAGTCTACTGTACCGCAAGCTTCGCCGTTTTCGAAACCGGTGTAGGTGGCATTGGATGCTGTGATCGAAATCGAGGGCATGATAACATTGTCGTCACCGGCGAATGAAGATGTGTCGATTGACAGGCCTGTCCAGCCCTGGGCTTCGCCGGGATACTGAGCTTCGTTGGTGGTCTGGCCGTTGGGGAGGGTACCCTGAGCCTTTACCCAGATGTTTGTTACAGCGAGGTTCTTGAGGTTGGTGAGTTCGAGTGTGCCGTTGAGTTCGGTTGTCTCGGCGATTTCACCAAGCTTTACATCGCCTTCGGTTACAGCGTAAATGTGGTATTTAACGCCTTCAACATCGGGTGAATCGGTGGTGATGGCATATTTGAGTGTGCCGGTGGTCTTGCCGGTAGCGGTTGGTTCGGTTACAACGAGGCTGATTGTGGGAGCGTCGCCCTCGGCCTTCTTGGTCGTCACGGTGTAGTTGGCGTCAACAGCTGCAACGTATTTCTTGCCGTTGATGGTCACCGAAGGCGAGTTGGTCCATACGGTATAGGTAGTGCCCGAGAGCAGGTTGTCGAGGGTGATTGCGCCTGATTTGGTGTCGGCTGTCTTGTCGGTATTCGCGATGCCATCGCCGGTGAAACCGAGCTGCACGGCGTACACGGCGTCGGCGGGAATCTCCTTGCCTGATGCTTCTACGAAATCGTAGTTTACGGTAAGCGAATTCTCGGTAACGGTTTCGGTGTGAGCGAATGTGAACGAGTAGTCGTCGGGATCTACAGCGGCGGCGCCGGTTGTGATGTCAAATTCGGGAGCCTTGGCTACATATCGTACTCCATCGATGGTAACCGAGGGGTTGTTGGTGTAAACGTGATATGTCGTGTTGGGGTTGAGACCCTGGTCGAATACAATCGAACCGGTACGGGTGTCGGCTGTCTTGTCGCCCGGGCCTATTATACCGAGTCTGACAGCGTATGTGGCGTCGGCGGGAATCTCCTTGCCGTTGTCCTCGACGAACTCGTAGTTGATGGTTACTGTGGTGCCATCGATTACCTCGGTGTGGTTGAATGTAAAGTTGTATTCCTGCTCAACGGTTTCGTAAGTGAAATTGTTGGTGAAGGTTGTGATGATGGGATCTGTCGTGCCGGCTTTAATCAGGGTAACGGTGGTGTACATGGTGTAATCGCCGTCTTCGAGGTCAGTGATGGGGCCGGTGTAGGCTGTTGCCTGTGTGGTGGATGTGCCCGATGTTTTTGCGGCGCCGGCTTTTACCTCAACGTCACCTTTTTTCAGCGAGTAGTTGAAAGCGACGTTAGCGGGAGTTGCGTCGAGCTCGGGTGTGAAGACGAGTTTCCAGTTGGGCCAAATTGCTCCGTCATCTTTTTTATCGTTCCAGTACTCCCAGGAGTAGGTGCCGTCGGAAGCGGTACCGTTTGCCTGGTCGACGTTAGCGGCGACAGCAGGCATGCCAACTGCCAGCAGGGTGGCTGCCAGAATGGCTTTTGTCAATTTTTTTCATAAAGGATAAATGCTATATAAGGAAAATTATTCACTAAGGTAAATATAAACGCCAATCAGGATTTTCATGTAATGGCTTAAATCCAACGCAAAGGTAGCCATTTATTTCGGAAATGTGTCACCGATTAATATGTTTTTTAACATAAAAACATTGAATAAATCGAAAAATGCTACTGCTTGCTGACTTTGCCCATTTTGCGGAGTGCGTGCTTCAGGAGCATACGCAATCCGAGCAGCATCCCCTGGAAAAGATAAATCAGTAGCAGAAGTATAGCGTAGAAGCCGGTAATCCAGCGGAATTCCGACGAGTGATCGATGTTTTCCAGAGACCTGACTGCCCCCATGGGGTTCAGGGCGTCGTTATCTGAGCCGATCAATGATGCTAAGGTCGACTTGCTCACTACACAACCGTCGCGCAGTAGCACCAGTGACATCACTCCGCGCGAGAACTCTTTCAGCTGTGTGTCCTCCACCGAATAGCAGGGGTATGATGCCATGGAAATGTCTTTCCAGAATTCGATTCCCCGGGGCGATGCGCCCAGGAGAGCCACCATGGGGATGCCGGCTGAGTCGGCCTTTTCGTTGAGCTCGTTGAGGTAGTAGGTGTATGAGATGTCGGCGCGGCGCGATTCGGGGATTATCAGCAGCAGCTGTTCCCCCTCGGGTTCGATGGTCGAGGCTGTGATATCCTCGTCGCCGTCGTAGACGGTGATGGCGCTCGGTTTTGCTGTGGAGGGGGCGTCGACGCGGCGCACGAATGTCCAATCGTCGCCAGGCAGGCTGTCGGCCGTGAATTCCTGCTGTCGGCCCCCTTTCTCGTAGATGAAGGTCGGGAGGGGTTCGTCCTCCTCGTCACCGGCATCCTCCGGGGCTATCATGGTGCCCGGAGCGAACGAGCGGAAGTCGAGCATCGGCTGGATGTTCCATCCGTAAAGCCCCACCACGATGGCATAGAGCGATACAATGACTACGACGAGCCATTGGATGGCCGGCCGGTAAAGGCCCTGTTTCACACGCGGGTTATATATAATAAGGAGTATTAGCGCAGCGGTAATGAAAAGATTCTTGATGAATGTTGCGGTGTTGGAGAGTATCCAGAAGTCGCCGAAGCAACCGCAGTCGCTCACGGGGTTGGCTATAGCTATGTAGGCTGTCAGGGGCAGCATCACGGCCATGCTGAGGGTGAGGGCCCAGGACGCCACGCGCTTGTAGCAGCCGGTGGCCAACAGGAATCCGAATACCAGTTCGTAGCCCGAAATGCCCATTGCCAGGATCAGCAGCAGAGAGCGGGGCTGAGTCATATTCCATGCGGCGAGATAGTCTTCGAGCTTGAAAACGAACCCCCACAGGTCAATGTCCTTGACGGTTCCCGAGAAGATGAAAAGGGCGCCAACGGCGATTCTCAGTACCCACACGCCGAGGGTGACCCAAAGTTTCGGCTTGGGGTCGGCGGGTTTGGCTGATTTGTCGGCGGCGGTTTCGGCGGCGGTTTCAGCGGCGGCTTCAGCGGTCGGCTTGGCGGCTTCGCTTAGCTCGGATTTCTCGGGAGTATCTGCCACGGTGTCAGGCGTTTGGTTCTGTTAGTTTGATGATGCCGAAGATGGCGTAGTTGATCATGTCGCGGTAATTGGCGTCGACTCCCTCCGACACTTCGGTGGCACCGGCGTGATCCTCAATCTCCTTGGTGCGCATAATCTTCATGAGAATCAGGTCGGTATACGAGCTGACACGCATCTTACGCCACGCTTCGTCGTAATCGTGATTTTTGTCGAGCATCAGGCTGCGGGTGGTGGCTATCTCTTTGTCGTAGAGGGCGATGGCCTGATCGGGAGTCATGTCCTTGCCGGAGGCGAAACCGTGGGCGCACTGTATCAGGGCGATGACGCCGTAGTTTACTATGGCGACGAACCCGTCGAGGATGCCTTCGTCGGTGACGCGCTGGTTTCCTTTGGTCTCGAGCGAACGGATACGGTCGGCTTTGATGAGAATCTGGTCGGTGACCGACGACGGCCGCATCAGTCGCCACGCAGCGCCGTAGTCGCGCAGTTTGGCTTCGAAGGTGCCGCGGCAGAGGGTCACGGCGCGGTCAAACTCTTGTTCTGTCTTATTCATTGTTTTGGGGAATATTCGGTGAATAATTTCCGGCTACGGCGATGAGTTGCGGGCGCCCGGCCACGTGTTCGGCCATGACACGCTGCAAGGTCCGGGGTGTGAGGGCGCTGAGCCGCTCAATCTGCCGGGTGTAGTAGCTGTAGGGGAGCCCGAGGGTGTCAAGCATTGATATATAGTCGATTACCGAGAATGGCGAATCGAGCACCGAGGCCATGGCCGACAGCTGCAGGTGACGCACGCCGTCGAGTTCCTCGGCGCCCATCGGTTCGGCGGCCATGCGGTCGATTTCGCGGCGCGTTTCCTCAATCACGGCGTCGACGTAGCGGTTGTCGGTCTGCGAGCTGACAGTAATGAACGACCCTTCGCCCTGACCGCTGAAAATCTGTGAGTTGATGCCGTAAGTGTAGCCCTTCTCCTCGCGGATATTGGTCATCAGGCGCGACCCGAAGTAGCCGCCGAGCGCTATGCAGGCGTACCGCAGGTCGATGTAATCGGGGTGGCTGCGCGGAATCACGGGAATGCTCATGCGTATGGCGCTCTGAAGCGCGTCGGGCATCAGGTCGGTGCGGAAATCTCCGTCGGCGTTGAACCGGGCCGGGATAATCTGTTTTCGCAGCGGGTCGTCGACGGGGGTGAAGGTCATTGCCGACAGCTGCTGCCTGACAATGGCGAGCAGCTCGGGGGTGATTCGTCCCGACAGGTATGCCACGGGGGGGGTGGCGGCTATCCAGCGGCGGTAGAGATTCGTGACTTCGCTGCGGGTGACGCCAAGGTAGCTTTCGGGTGTGGGGATTGCGGCAGCCGGGTGCGACGCCCCGTAGAGCATCGGCCTGTCGAGGTTGCGCACCCGTGTGGTAACTTTTTTCAGCTCGAGTGCATTCTGTGAGGCGAGTTTGGTGCGCTGAGTCTCAATGACTTCCTCGGGGAAAATGGGGTTCTGCAGCACGTTGGTGAATACCGGAACAACCTCGGCGGCGCGCCGGTTCAGGCCATAGAGCGTTGCCGTGAAGGCATGGGTGGTGACTTCGTACTTGGTCCAGGCCCCGTTGTATTCAAGGGTTTCGGCTATCCGGGCGCCGGTGCGTGTGGCTGTACCTTCGTTGATGGTTGCGGCCAGTACTTTCACTGCGGCGCGGCCGGGCACGTCATATTCGCCGCCGTCCCAGCTGAGCTGCAGGCGCGACACCGGCTGTCTGCCGCTGTCGAGAACCACTAAGCGGATGCCGTTGGGGAGGGTGAATTTGTCGACGGCCGGAAGTCGCATCCCCTGAAGCTCCCTCACTGCCGGCGCTTTTGTGCGGTCAGGCGTTATCATTGGCGTTCAGTAACTTACAGGCGGCTTCAAGATCGGCCGGGGTATCAATTCCGATGGTTGGGCTCGAATTTACGGCCACGCGGATGGAGTAGCCGTTCTGCAGCCAGCGCAGTTGCTCGAGGCTTTCGGCCAGTTCGAGCTGCGACTGCGGCAAGGCGGTAATCTCGCGCAGGGTGTCGATGCGGTAGGCGTACAGGCCGATGTGGGTATAGAACTGGGTGGCCGAAGGCCATTCGCTGCGCTCCCTGCCGCGGACGTATGGGATTACCGAGCGGCTGAACAGCAGGGCGTTACCGTCGGTGCCGACGGTGACTTTGGGGGTGTTGGGGTTTTCGAGCTCGGCGTAAGGGCGTGCCGGGTCGAACGGCCGCACGAGGGTGGCTATGCGGGTCTCCTCGTGGCGGAAGCAACCCATGACGTCTCGGATTTGCGACGGGTCGATGAATGGCTCATCACCCTGGATGTTTATCACCACGTCGGCCCGGGCCCCAACGCGGTCGTATGCTTCGAGGCAACGGTCGGTGCCGCTGCGATGGTTGGGCGAGGTCATGACGGCGCAGCCTCCGAAGGCCTCCACTGCCCGGAGAATGCGCTCGTCGTCGGTGGCTACCACCACCTCGTCGAGCACCTCGCTGACACGGCGGTAGACGCGTTCTATCATGGTTTTGTCGCCGAGCATGGCGAGCGGTTTGCCCGGGAAGCGGGTCGAGGCGTAGCGCGCCGGGATGATGCCGATATATTTCAATTCGTTCATTTGCTGTATGTTACGAGAGTGCTTCGAGAATCTCTTCAACGGCTTTGCGCGGGTCGTCGGCCGCGGCAATCGACGTCGATATGGCCACGCCCGAGGCTCCGGCGGCTAACACAGCCGGGAGCTGCTCCGGGGAGAATTCGCCTCGAGCCACTATATGCAGCCCGGTGTCGGCTGCCTTGACTTCCGCCGCTATTTTCGCGAATGCGGCAATGCCTACTTCGGTGGGCTCGACGGCAAAGGTCACATAGTCAACGTCGGTGCCCCGCAGGGCGATAGCGTCGGATGCAAGCACGCACCCTACGCCGATTACGGCATGCGCGCCAAGAAGTTCGCGCACCTTCATGGTGGCAGAGCGGTCGGCCGACGCCAGGTGCACGCCGTGGTTATGCAGCTCGGCCACCAACTCCACATCATTGTCAATCATCAGGAAAACCTCGGCGTCGCGGCACACCGGCATCAACTCCTCGGCCACTTGACGCAGGTCGGCATTTTTGTCTGTCAGTCGCTTGTCCGTGTATTCTGAGAGTTCAATCCAGCGGCAACCGCCGGCTATAGCCTCCTTCACCTGTTCAGTGATGGGGCGCTGCGATGTTGGGTCGGTTATAAACTGAAGCATATTTGTTATATTTTCCACAAAGTTACAAAATTCCCCCCGACTCAACAAATACCATTAACTCCGAGCTATCTGAGCTATCGGAGTAATCGGAGTAATCGGAATTATCGGAGTTATCGGAGCTATCGGAATTATCGGAGAACTCGGAGACTTCTGATAATTCTGATTAACAAATATAGGCCATTTCACGGAAATGGTAGATTTGACAATGTTAAAATATGTAAATGATTTGGCGCGTGTGGTTGGGGCGGAGTAATTTTACACTTAAATTCAAAAATCACAGAAATTATGGCACTGAGCCTTCAGATAGAAAATCTTACCAAAAGTGTGGGCGACCGTATGCTCTTCGCCGACGTAACTTTCGGCGTGGAGGAGGGCGATAAAATCGGTATTATAGCCAAAAACGGCACAGGCAAAACTACACTGCTGCGCTGCATCGCTGGCCTGGAATCGCCTGACTCCGGGCGTGTCATACTCCGATCGGGGCTGCGTATCGGTATGCTGGAGCAGGTAACGCGGTTTCCCGAAGGGTTGACCGTGCGCCAGATCGCACAGCCCGATGCCGGTGCTCCCGACGGCGCCGCCGACACGACCCTGCGGCTGCTGTCACAGATGGGGGTGCGCGATTTCGACGCGCCGGTCGACTTCCTCTCGGGCGGCCAGAAGAAACGTCTGGCCCTCTGTAAGTTGGTAGCATCGGAGCCCGATATCCTCATCCTTGACGAGCCCACCAACCACCTTGATATTTCTACAATCGAATGGCTTGAACAACGTCTGCAGCGCTCGCGCACAACACTGCTGATGGTGACACACGACCGATATTTTCTCGACCGCGTGTGCCGCTCGATTCTCGAACTCGACATGCAGCAGGCGTTTATGCATAAAGGTAACTACGACAACTACTTACGTCGTCGCGCCGAACGCCTCAACGCCCTGACGCAGGAGCAGGCAAAGCTGCGCAACACCCTGCGTCGCGAGCAGGACTGGATGAATCGGCAACCGCAGGCACGAGCCGGAAAAGCACAGTACCGCATCGATTCGTTCTACGAGATGAAAAACCGCGTGCAGCAGATAAATCTGCGTGAGAACGATGTGAACCTCAACGTGAAATCAACCTACATCGGGTCGAAGATTTTCGAGGCCGAACATATCTCCAAATCGTTCGGCGACAAGCATATAGTACGTGATTTCACTTACAATTTCGCACGTTATGAGAAGGTCGGTATCGTCGGGCCGAACGGCGTGGGCAAATCCACCTTCATCAAGATGCTGCTCGGCCGCGAACCGCAGGATTCCGGCGAATGGAACGTGGGCGAGACGGTGCGTTTCGGCTATTACAGCCAGGATGGAATACAACTCCCTGAGGGCAAGAAGGTTATCGATGCCGTGCAGGACATCGCCGAGGATATTGTGGTAAACGACGGGCTGCATTATACGCCGATGCAGCTTCTTCAACACTTCCTTTTCACGCCCAAGGACCAGCAGAAATATATCGAGAAACTGTCGGGTGGCGAACGTGCGCGCCTGCACCTCGCCACGGTGCTGATGCGTTCGCCCAATTTCCTGATTCTCGATGAGCCCACCAACGACCTTGACATCGTAACCCTTGGAATACTCGAGGATTACCTACGCGAATTCAAAGGGTGCGTCATTGTGGTGTCGCACGACCGTTATTTCCTCGATTCGATTGTCGACCACCTGTTTGTGTTCGAGGGCGACGGGGTGATACGCGATTTCCCCGGCAATTATTCCGAATACCGCCAATGGGCTGACAGTCAGGTGAAACAGACGGCCGAAAAAACGGGTGCACCCGAAAAATCCGCCAGGCCTCAGCGCGAGCGCAAACCGAAACTCACCTTTAAGGAGCGCCGCGAACTTGAGTCGTTGGAGGCTGAGCTCGAAGCCCTAAACAGGGAGAAATCCGACCTGGAAACGCTTTTTGCCTCGGGCGAACAGGTCGACGACATTGCCGGGAAATCGGCGCGGTTTTCCGAACTTTCGGCCATTATTGACGAGAAGGAGTTGCGCTGGCTCGAACTCTCCGAGAAGGAGGCCTGAGCCCCGTTGCAAAAGCACAAAATGCTGCGCCATAATATATTGTGGCGCAGCATTTTGTGCTTTTGGGGATGTGTTATTTTACGGTTACCTTGAGCTTGGCGTAGGCGCGTTCGGCCTTTGCGCGGGCCTCCTCGAGGGTGTCGGCGGTGGCGAGAATCACGCCCATTCGGCGGTGCCCGTGTATCTCGGGCTTGCCGAAGATGCGCATCTGGGTGCCCTCCTCAGCGAGAACCTCCTCAAGGTTATCGAATTCAATCTCGGTGGTATCGCCCTCAACTACAATGGCTTTCGAGGCCGACGGCCCGTAGAAGCGGATTGCCGGAACAGGTAACCCGAGCAGCGCGCGGGCGTGCAGGCCGAATTCGCTGAGGTCCTGCGAAATCATAGTAACCATGCCGGTGTCGTGGGGGCGCGGTGATACTTCGCTGAAAATCACCTTGTCGCCCTTTACGAAGAGTTCCACGCCGAAAATGCCGTAGCCGCCGAGAGCGTCGGTGACCTTGCGGGCTATTTCGCGGGCCTGGGCGATGGCGCCGTCAGACATGGGCTGCGGCTGCCATGATTCGCGGTAGTCTCCGTTGACCTGATGGTGGCCGATGGGCTCGCAGAAGGTGGTACCCGAGCATGAGCGGACGGTCAGCAGGGTTATCTCGTAGTCGAAATCGACAAAGCCCTCTACAATCACCCGGCCGGCTCCGGCGCGGCCACCCTCCTGGGCTTCGTGCCAGGCGGCATCGACGTCGGCCTCGCTCTTGACGGTCGACTGGCCGTGGCCCGACGAACTCATTACCGGCTTGACCACGCACGGGAAGCCAATCTCCTTGATAGCCTGCTCGAACTCCTCGCGGGTCGACGCGAAGCGGTAGGACGATGTGGGCACGCCAAGCTCCTCGGCAGCCAGGCGGCGGATGCCTTCGCGGTTCATGGTCAGGCGTGCGGCGCGTGCCGTGGGTGTGATGTTGAAGCCCTCCTCCTCGAGTTTCACCAGTTCGGGGGTGGCGATAGCCTCGATTTCGGGGATGATGTGGTCGGGGCGTTCCTCCTCGATAACCTTGCGCAGGGTCTCTGCGTCGAGCATAGAGAAAACATGATTGCGGTGTGCAACCTGCATTGCGGGAGCGTTGGCGTATTTGTCGCACGCTACCACCTCTACGCCCATGCGCTGCAGTTCGATTGCTACTTCCTTACCGAGTTCGCCGCTACCGAGAAGCAGGGCCTTGCGACCCGACGGGGTCATTACCGATCCAATTTTTGACATTAGTTAGTGTATTGAGATTTCGTGCCGCAAAGTTACAAAAAATGCATTTGCCAGGCAAATTTCACAAACACTGCGCCGTGGCGCTGTGTTATTATTGTGAACGTTTCAACTTTTACGGGTTCTTCATTATGCTCGAAAGTCACAAAAATGCGAAGCCACATTCTACGCGCGGGATTTCGCCGGTTTACATCACTGTGCAGGCCGTAGGACGCTACACGGTGCTGATTCTGTCGGTGATTATGATTGTGTGGATTACGCGCGATACCCTCGAGGGGATAAGCATGGCAACCTCGGCCCGGTATATGCACTTCCAGTTCTGGGTGTGCGTATTTTTCCTTGCCGATATCCTCATCGAGACCTTCGGGGCGCCGCGCGGACGCCGGCTCAGGTGGCTCGCCAGGCACTGGCTGTTCGTACTGGTGAGTGTGTCCTGGCTTACGTTGTTCCAATGGAGCGGCATAACGCTCGGCAACACAGTGGCTTACATCATAAAATTTATTCCGATGATACGCACCGGCTACGTGGTGGCGCTCGTAACCGGCCCCCGGAGCAGTCTGCCGAAGCACCGAATTCTGCCGCAGGGGTGCAATCCGACGCCCATAATGTTGAAAATGAGCCGGAAAAATCCTAATTTTGCACCATGTCAAAAACACAACTCAAAAAAGAGATTGCATCCCTGACCAAGGGACAGCTGCAACAGCTTGTCCTTGAAGCATATACAGCCCGAAAGGAGATTAAGGAGTACTTCGATTACTTCCTGAATCCCGATCCCCAAGCCCTCGCCGATAAGTTCAAGGAGGCAGTGGCCAAGGAGCTCGACCGCCGCAAGCGTGGCGGCATTTCGAAAGCGCGCATATCGGTTATAAAAAAGCTGATCAAGGATTTTGCAAGCTACCAGCCCGGATTTCAGCATGAGATAGACTTTCAGCTGTTTATAGTGGCCTACGGCATGATTGTGGAGCAGTCGCTCTACTTTCCCGAAAAACTGATTGAGAATCTCACATCATTTATTGAGAGTGCACTCGAGCTGGCAGAACGCAACGAAGTGCTTGAGGATACTGTCGGAGTCGTGACGCGGATGACCTCCGATGCCGACCACGGTACTCGCACCTACCGCCGCTACATCAAGTCGGCTCTCGAACACTTCATGTCGACCATCCATCTCCCTAAGAAGTAAACCTTTACGTCTCATAGTGAGGTTCGGTTTAACGCCTTATATCATCACCTTGATGTTTCCCTTTCAGGATTCATTCTGCAGGTGGCGTGGGAAATTTAGAAGCGAAGAGGGGGAAATGGAATAAAATTTGTAAATTTGCAGTTCAAAATGAGCTGATAAGATGCACTTTCGCAACAGATATATCATATTTCTCGGGACCGTGGTTGTGGCGCTTATGACGCTGCAGGTTTCGGCTAAGAAGCAACCGGAAATCGGGAAACCTTACGCCTGGGGCGTCGAGGGCCCGTTGGGTGTGAAGACCGAGGCGACTATCGATACTCTTTTCGAAAATTACAGCCACCGGTATGTGCCTCAGGAGGTTTCAAACGCCTGGGCCGCTACGGGCAACTACTGCGCCGAGGGGCGTCAGATGCTGTGGATGCATCGCGAGCCCCAGAGCGATTTTCTCTTCCGCGACGCCGTGCGCCCCTGGATTCCGTCGCTCGAAAAGGCGCGGTTCTATAACACCCGCATACCCATGACGCTGCTCAGCTACGGCTTCGGAGGCGGCAAGGAAACGGGCCAGGATGCGCTCAACGTGGTATTTTCGGCCAACGCCGGCCCCCGCATTCAGGTTGGCGCGCTGCTCGACTACCTCTATTCGAAGGGTTCGTATCAGAATCAGGCCGCCAAGGACCTCAACTGGGGATTCTCAGGCTCGTACATGGGCGACCACTTTGAGTTTCAAGGCTTTTTCACGCACTTCAATCTCACTGCCAAGGCCAGCGGAGGTATCACCGACGACCTCTACATCACCGATCCGGCCGAGGTTCAGGGCGGCAACACGTCGGTAAATCCCAAGGATATTCCCACGAATCTTACCCGCGCGCAGAACCGCGTGATGGGCACCGATCTGTGGCTCAACTCGCGTTACAAGCTCGGTTTCTACAGGGAGGAGCAGGTTAACGACACGACCGTGAAACGCACGCTTGTGCCGGTGACGAGCATCATCTGGACGCTGCGTTACCGCGACGGCTTCCACCGTTTTGTCGACGGCAATGCGTCGGAAAACGCTGATTTCTGGCAGAATACTTACTTCAATCCGGCCGAGACAAGCGACCGCCACAAATTCTGGAGTCTACAGAACACGGTGGGCATCTCGCTGCTCGAGGGGTTCAACAAATGGGCCAAAGCGGGCCTTACGGCGTTCGCAACCATCGAGAACCGCCACTACGATATGCGCACACTGCGTCAGGCGGTAATCACCGACCCAGACACTCCCGGTGATGAACCGGCTGTAGACCCCGACGGCGGAGTCGCGGAACTCAAACCGAATCCCTATCCCAATCTCAAATCAAAAGAGAGTCAGACACTTCTGTGGGTAGGCGCACAGCTGCTGCGTCAGAACGGGCGCCTGCTCAATTACGATATTACCGGCCGCTTCGGCCTGATAGGCGACGCTGTGGGCGAAGTGAAGGTTGACGGCCGCATCAACACCGGTTTCCGCCTGTTCGGAGACACGGCGCAAGTAAACGCCGTGGGCTCGTTCACCAATCTCTCGGCACCCTGGCTGATGAAAAACTACCTCTCGAACCACTTTGTGTGGCAGAATGATTTCGGCAAGACGCGTTCGTTCCGCATAGGCGGCGAAGTGCTGGTGGGACGAACCGGCACATTCATTTCGGCCGGTGTGGAGAATGTGCAGAACCTCATCTATTTCAACTCCGACGCACTGCCGGTGCAGGAGGGGGGCTCGGTTCAGATTGTAAGCGCCACGCTGCGTCAGAACCTGAAGTTCGGTCCCGTACACTGGGACAACGAGTTCACTTTCCAGACCTCGTCAAAGCAGAATGTGGTGCCCCTGCCGAAATTCGTGGCATACTCCAACCTCTACGCGATGTTCCACATCGCCACGCTCAAATGCCAGTTCGGCGTGAGCTGCGACTACTTCACGAAGTACCGCTCGCTGGGCTTCCAGCCGGCCACGATGGCCTTCTACAACGCCAACGACGGCGAGGTTGGCAACTATCCGTTTATCAATGTTTACCTTAACTGCAAGCTCTCGAAGACCCGCTTCTTCATTATGGTGTCGCATGTGAATCAAGGCCTTACCGGCACGAACTACTTCTCGATGTCGCATTACCCGATGAATCCGCGCCGTTTCCAGCTGGGCCTGTCGATTGATTTCGCTAACTGATTCCGTTATGGCTCTGCAACGACTCAAACCCCGCCGCGGATCTATGGCCCTGTACGTGATATTGCTCGCGGTGACCTGCGGTATCATGATTTCGCTGAAACAGTGCTCCACCCGTCGCCTGCCTGAGCGAGAGGACGCGGCCGCCCTCGGCGATACGCTCAATGTGGCCATCGAGGTGTCGCCCGTGAGTGTCACCATTCAGGGTGATACGCTTACCGGAACGTACTACGACATGATCAACCGTGCCTGCCGTACGCTGGGGCGTCCGGTGAAATTCCATCCGTTCACGCGCCTGAGCGATGCTTTGGAATGGCTGCGCACGGGGCGTTGCCGCATGGTCGTAGGGGATATAGCTGTCACAGCCGACCTCAAGGAGAAGTATATTTTTATCGACCCGGGGATGGTGGATCGTCTTGTGCTGGTACAGGAACGCGATTCCGCGGGCAATCTGCGCGTACAGAGCCAGATGGACCTTGCCGGAGCCACAGTGTGGGTGCCGAAAGGCTCGGAATCGAGTGTCAGAATCCGCAACCTGGCCCATGAGATAGGGGACACCATAATAGTAAAGGAGGATCCGGAGTACGGCCCCGAAGAGTTAGGGATGCTCGTGGCGTTGGGGGAATTGCCCGGAGGGCTTACCGTGGTGAGCCGGAGTGTAGCCGAACCCCTCACGCGCCGCTACAGCGATCTCGATGCCTCGGTGGAAGTATCTCTGAATCAGTACCGTGGCTGGGCCATGATGCCCAAAGATTCCCTCTTACTTGATTCTATCACCGCCGCCCTGAAAAAGTAAAATTATAGCTACAATAGCTAATATAGCTACTATAGCTATTACGGCTGCTTTACGGCGAACGCTCCACTACTAACTGGTTTATATTAATTACAACGTAGGGATTTACCGCCGGAGGCGGTTACAGATTGCAGCCCGGGGTAGGAACGAAGGATGATTGCGCAGCAATCTCCTACGTTCCTACCCCGGGTGATAGCCAACCCCTAAAAATCAACCCACGGAGTGGGTTGAAGCCGGAAAAGAGTGGTGATAAAAGGAGTCAAAGCACAAATGGTCGGAACGTTTCCCCCTAACAGACAGTCTGGTATGCTTTCATATTCTTATATCGAACTAATGTTAATTATTTATTATCAATGGTTGGTCCTGGGTTTATCGGCTGAACGTATTTCACCGAGTTTCCAGTGATATTGTTGATATATTCAATAAATTTTTCACCGGACGTAACATGATCGGGTAATGATAATCCCAATTTTGTCATTTTGGGCAATAAATCATTAATAGCGGTATTCATGGTAGCAGCTTTATTGACAGTCATTCGATCATAGTATATTTTCATTAAAATATCAACGAGCATACTAACCGCTACTTTTTGTGCTTCTTCTTTTTCTCCAATAGCTATCAGAAATGTTAACCGAGGGTTATCGGTAGAGGAATGGGTCAGATGTTTTTTTATATCCTTTATGTCTTTTGTCATATTCCACCATCGTTTAAAAATGATGATGGATACTACTATGCTTGCAATCGTTATAAACAAATAGATATTAGAGATTGTTCTGTCTGAATCATGATAAGCAAATGCACTTATAGATGGCAATAATGCGATGGTTGAAACGGTAAGCTTTTGCATTTTATTGGTAAAATTAATTATTGCATATTTGTGGATTATATGATAATGAATTATTCAAGATAGTGTGAGTGTCTCTTTGCTATTTTATCAAATTCTTGATAATCTGATTGATACAAAAATTAAAAGCGCAGACTTTCGCCATGCGCTGTCTTGGTCCACCACAGACCACAATTTACCACAGGAAAGTCCGCGCCGTATGGCACGAACTCAATGTAAATTGTGTAGCTCTCTCTTTATCGAGGTGGTGGTTCGGACAGCGATTGAGCTAAGAAAATAAATTGTAATGCTTTAAGGCATCACTTTTGCAAAGATAGTAAAAATAATTTATTGCATAAGATATGTTGAACACAATTTTTGAAATAGCGCTCAACATCAATTGTCGTTTTTAAAATAAATATGGGGTTTATTTGATGAGGGAGAAGAATTCCTGGCGGAGGGCCGGGTTGGCGGCGAATGCGCCTGAATAGTCGTATGTGTCGGTGGCGGCGAGCTGTTTCTCGACGCCGCGCATTTTCATGCACAGATGCTGCGCGGTGCAGGTTACGATTACACCGGCCGGATGGAGAGTGTTCTGCAGCTCTTCACAGATTTGGGCGGTCATGCGCTCCTGTACCTGCAGGCGACGGGCCACGGCGTCGACCAGACGCGCTAATTTGCTCAGGCCAATCATCTTGCCCTGTGGGATATAACCTACGTTTACGGTTCCGAAGAAGGGAAGGATGTGGTGCTCGCACAGCGAATAGAATTCGATGTCTTTTACCACAACCATTTTTGAACCGGCGTAATCGAAAATCGCCTGATTAAGGATTTCGGCGGGGTTCTGACGGAAGCCTTTAGTGGAGAACCAGATGGCCTTGGCAGCGCGCATGGGGGTCTTGAGCAACCCTTCTCTCGAGGGGTCGTCGCCGACAAGACGCAGAATTTCGCGATAATGGGCTGCAATGGCCTCGACGGTTGCCTGCTCCGACGCGGGCACCGGTTGTGTATCAAAGTCTTCGCGCATGGGTGGAATAATGGCCGATTTAACGGATGTAGACATTGTCTTTGACGACACGCACCTCTTTGGCATACTTGGGGAAGGCCTTACGGATGGAGTCGGCCACCTTGGCGGCTTCCTCGCGGGTGGCGAAATCGCCGACGCGCAGACGCCAGTAGGGCGACGCGTATGTAACGTAGGTGCTGTATGGGAACGAGCGGGCAACGGCGCGTTCGCGCATACGGGCTTCCGACTTGGCGTTTCGGGCGTTGTTGTCGGCGAAAATCTGCACGCGGTAGCCTACGATTTTACCCTTGGGCTGGGGAGCTTCGCGGTGAGGCTTCTTGCTCTCTTCGACCTGAGGATTGAGTATGCAGTCGAGCATGGAGTCGTCCATCTCGACGGTGATGTTGTCGCCATCGTTGATTTCGGCAATGATGGTTTTGGCCTGCTGAACGGTGTCGGCAGGTGTGGGTTCAACGGCCGTAGCGGCAGTCTGTGCCCAGGCGGGGGCGCAGACTGCTGCCAATGCCATTGCTGTTATGAATTTTCGCAGAAACATCGAGTGTTGATTAGAAAGCGGTAACGATGCCCATGAATGAGGCAGCGTCGAGGGCTGCGCCGCCGATAAGACCGCCGTCGACATCGGGTTTGGCAAAGAGAGCCTTGGCGTTGGTGGGCTTGCATGAGCCGCCGTAGAGAATCGAGGTGTTGTCGGCTACCTCTTTGCCGTACTTGTTGGCGATGACCGAGCGGATGTGGGCGTGCATCTCCTGTGCCTGGTCGTCGGTAGCGGTTTTGCCGGTACCGATGGCCCATACGGGTTCGTAAGCGAGGATGAGTTTCGAGAAGTCTTCAGCCGAGAGGTCGAAGAGGGCTTCCTCAATCTGCTTTGTGACAACGTCGAGGAAGGTGCCGTTTTCACGCTGTTCGAGAACTTCGCCGATGCAGAAGATGGGGGTGAGGTTCTCGGCAAGGGCCAGGTTGACTTTGGTCTTGAGGATTTCGGAGGTCTCGCCGTAGTACTGACGGCGCTCCGAGTGGCCCAGGATTACATATTTGGCACCGGTAGAGGCAACCATGGGAGCGGAAACTTCGCCGGTGTAAGCGCCTTTGAGGTGGTCGGCGCAGTTTTCGGCACCGAGGCCGAGCTTGTCCTGGTCGATAACGGCAGCAACAGAGGCGAGGTGGGTGAAGGGGGTGCAGATGATAACGTCGCACTTGGCGTCGATGCCTTTGAGGGCTTCGTTAACGTCCTTGGCCAGACCTACGCCTTCGGCGAGGGTGGTGTTCATCTTCCAGTTGCCTGCTACAATATTCTTTCTCATTTTATGGATGTGTTATAAGATTGTTGATTTGATGGCGCAAAGGTACAAAAAAATCATGAAGATAGCATAATATTTTTGTGCGGAGTGACGGCGGGACGTCGCGGATGGCGTCTCACTCTCCTTCGAGGATTATTGAGGCGAAGGCTTCGGGGCGGTGGAAGTCGGGCTTGTCGGAGTGGATGGGCGACCAGCTGAGGTAATGGGGCTGAGATGTGAGGGCGGCGCACTTGTTGAAGTTGCCATTCATGCGTATCTCTTTGCCTTGGAATGTGATGCCGAGCAGCTCCAGAGGTATGGCCACAGATACGCTCCAGATGAACGACCCCTCGACTTCACGGAAGGGGCGCGTGCCCACCGAGGCGTAGCGGCGGATTGTCGCCAACTCTTCGGTCGAGAGTGGTTGTGCCGTGCCGTCGGGCAGGTGGTGGCTGGCCCTGATTACGCCGATGCAGTTGACCCCGAAGCTGTAGTAATCGGCCGGCTGACGGGGATTCGGCGCAAAGAAGAATTCCACGCACGAATCTTCACTCACAGGGCTGTTGTCGCGGTAATTTTCGGCGCGGAGATAGTTGCATCGCACCAGCACGTCGAGGTAAATGGCCGTGGCTGAGTGGGCGGCGGTAATGACGGTGAGAGGCCGGTAGGGGAACAGGTCGGGCCAGTTGAGCGAGTCGACCGAGATGCGGGCACCGCACTCTTCGAGGGCGCCGGCGATTTCGTCGGGTGAAAGGGTGTCAAGGGCGGCCGACAGTGGCATCCGTAGGCTCAATGGTTTGTTCATTCTGCTGGATTTTGTGAGAGTTATACTGGTCGATATACCCGGTGACGCCCTTGTACAGGCCGACTACAGCCATGGCCAGAAGCACCAGGCCGATAACGCGGTTGAGCACCCACAGCGAACGCACGTTGAAGTGGGAGCGCACCTTGTTGACGAAGAATGTGATGAGCCACCACCAGGCCAGGGCGCCGGCGAATATGCTCAGGTAACCCAGGATATAGTGATAGTAGCGGAATTCTGGCAGCAGGAAGTTGAAGCGTGCGAACAGACCGATTATGAAGAAGAGAATCAGCGGGTTGGCGAATGTGAAAAGAAAGCCCGTGGCGAAGTCTTTCCAGTAGCTTTCGGGGGCGCGGTCGGGCTTTTTGAGGGCGATGGCCGGGTTCTTGCGGAAGAGGTAGAACGCGAATGCTGCGAGAACCACTGAGCCGAGAATCTGGAGCAGCAGCTCGTTGTCGTTGATGAAGTCGGTGACGAACGAGAGGCCCAGGCCGGTGAGCAGGCAGTATGTGATGTCTGAGAGGGCGGCTCCCACGCCGGTAAAAAGCGCGGGTAGTCGTCCTTTGTTGAGGGTACGTTGGATTACAAGCATCCCTATCGGCCCCATCGGGGCCGATACGAAGATGCCTATGAGCAATCCGCTTGTCAGTATATGTATGAACGTGTCAAACATTTAGGTCAATAGAGTGGAGAGTGGAGAGTGGAGAGTGGAGAGGGGCAGACCCTATGGTAATAACAACTCCGGTGTGGAAAAGGTCAGCGCTCGATGGTCTGAAGGCGGTCGGGACCCACAGACACTATGGTGATGGGGGTGCCCAACTCTTTCTCCAGGAAGTCGATGTAGGCCTTGAACTCGGCGGGGAATTCCTTCTCAGTGGTGATGCCGGTG
Organism: uncultured Muribaculaceae bacterium; assembly: GCA_945931475.1. Lineage (GTDB taxonomy): Bacteria > Bacteroidota > Bacteroidia > Bacteroidales > Muribaculaceae > UBA7173. The sequence continues at coordinate 24,761 of CAMEPD010000024.1, forward strand.
AGGTCGGTCTTCCACCCCGGGAGAGTCTTGTAGATGGGCTTCACGTCGACTTCGGCGGCGTTGAAGGGGAACTGTTCGGTGCGCTTGCCGTCGATTTCGTAGGCTACGCAGGCCTTGATTTCGGGGAAGGTGTCGAGCACGTCAGATTTCATCATGATGAGGTTTGTGACGCCGTTGAGCATGATGGCGTATTTCAGGGCCACAAGGTCGATCCAGCCGCAACGGCGTTCGCGTCCGGTTACGGCGCCGTATTCGTGGCCGCGGTCGCGAATCTCCTTGCCGGTTGCGTCGAAAAGTTCGGTGGGGAAGGGCCCGGAGCCTACGCGGGTGCAGTAGGCCTTGAAGATGCCGTAAACACGGCCGATTTTATTTGGGGCAACGCCCAGACCCGAGCAGGCGCCGGCGCAGACGGTGTTCGACGAGGTTACGAAGGGATATGACCCGAAGTCAACGTCGAGCATTGTGCCCTGAGCGCCTTCGCAGAGTACGCTCTTGCCCTGGGCGAGCATGGCGTTGATGAGATATTCAGAGTCTACAATCTCGAACTTGCGGATGTATTCGAGTGCGTCGAACCATTTCTGCTCCAATGCGGCGAGTGTGTCGGCGTCGGGAGTGGAGTCGAGTGCGGCGAGGCGTTTGAGGTGCAGGTCGCGCAGTGCGGCGTATTTCTCTTTGAAGTTGTGCTCGAGGTCGCCGATGCGCAGGCCGTTGCGCGAGGTCTTGTCGGTGTATGTAGGGCCGATGCCTTTACCGGTGGTGCCGATTTTGGAGCCGCCTTTTGCCTTTTCATTGGCGGCGTCGAGCAGGCGGTGAGTAGGCAGAATCAGGTGAGCCTTGCGTGAGATTTTGAGGCGTTCGTGCAGGGGTGTGCCCGAGGCTTCGAGGGCTTCGGCTTCCTCGCGGAAGAGCACGGGGTCGAGCACGACACCGTTGCCGATGATGTTGGTCTGGCCCTGCTGGAAAACGCCCGAGGGAATGGAGCGGAGCACGTATTTTTTGCCGTCGAATTCGAGGGTGTGACCGGCGTTGGGGCCTCCCTGGAATCGAGCCACAGCGTCGTAACGCGGTGTCAAAACGTCAACAACCTTACCTTTTCCTTCGTCGCCCCACTGGAGGCCGAGCAGTACGTCAACTTTCATGATCTGGAAAGTGAATTATGAATAAATATAAGTGTGATTTTTTAGTCGAGATTGGAGAGCGGAGGGTGGGGAGGTGAGAGTCGAGGGGGCTATTTGCGTCGCCCGGCAGGCGGTTTGTCGGCCGGGAGGGCTTTGAGACGCTCGCGCTCCTCGCGCCGCTGCCGGCGCTGACACCGCGAACAGAGGCCGTAGACGTAGACCGCGCAATACTCCGCGGTGAAAGTGGGGTAGCGTTTGCGGCCCAGGTGTCCGAGGGTCTCGTCGTCCTTCACTTCGCGCACTTTGCCGCAGTCTCGGCACACCAGGTGGTAGTGGCTCTCGCGGCGGTCGGGTACAACGCGCTCGTACTGGGCGGGCTGGTCGGCGAACTGATGTTTGCGCACTAAGCCGGCGTCAATCATCAGCTTGACGTTGGAGTAGACCGTAGAGAGGCTCACATGGTAGCCGTCGGCTTCGAGCACATCGCGCAGCGATTCGGCGTAGAAGTGGCTGTCGGTGAGAAATATTTTTTCGAGGATGGCGAAGCGTTCGGGTGTGCGGCGCATACCCTTATGCCGGAGGTAGCGCACCAGTGATGCGCGTGCCGCGGTGAGTATGTCTTCGTCGTCCTTCAAATATGTTTAAGTTTAATGTTAATGGGCGTGGAGCTCGGGGTTACCGGCGTCAGTTGCCCAGCTCTGAGAGGAACTTGATGCGCATCATGCGAATCTCCTCCTCGGTGTAGTCGTTGCCGAGTTCATCGATGGCGGCCTTGAGCGAATCGGATTCGGCCTCCTTGAAGTATTCGAAGATATCCTCCTGATGATCTTCGTCGATAACTTCGTCGATGAAGTAGTCGATGTTGATTTTGGTGCCGGAGTAAACGATAGCCTCGATTTCGTCGAGCAGTTCCGAGAATTCCATACATTTGGAGTTGGCCAGCTCGTCGAGGTCGATTTTGCGGTCAATCGCCTGGATGATGGAGATTTTGATGCGGCTCTTATTGGCTACGGAGCGTACGCGCAGGTCCTCGGGGCGCTCGATTTCGTTTTCGTCGACGTGGCGCTTGATTACCTTGATGAACTCCTCGCCGTAGCGTTTGGCTTTGCCGGCGCCGACGCCCGTGATGTTCTGCAGCTCGTCGATGGTGATGGGGTAGGTGGTGGCCATGGCTTCGAGCGACGGGTCCTGGAATATCACGTAAGGCGGCAGACCGAACTTTTTAGCGACCTTCTTGCGGAGGTCCTTGAGGATGGAGTAGAGCTCGGGGTCGACGGCACACGATGCGCCGCTCTTGACCATTACCTCTTCCTCCTGTTCGGAGAAGTCGTTGTCCTCTACGATTTTGAATGTTGTGGGTTTGGCCATATACTTTTTGCCGGCGGAGGTGAGGCGTATCAGGCCGAAGTTCTCTATGTCGCGGTCGAGGTAGCCGGCGATGGTGGCCTGGCGTATTACGGCATTGAGGAATTTGCGGTCGGAGCCCTGGGCACAGCCGAACACGTCGAGCGTGTCGTGGTGGTACGAGCGAACCTCGTTGGTTTCGCGTCCGAGCATTACATCGAGTATATGGTCTGCTTTGAATTTTTCCTTGAGGGCCGTGACTGTTTCCAGCACGGCGAGCAAATCTTCTTTGGCGTCCACTTGTTTCTTGGGGTTTAGACAGTTGTCACAGTTCCCGCAGTTGTCTTCGGTGTAGTCTTCGCCGAAGTAGTGGAGGAGAGTCTTGCGCCGGCACACCGACGATTCGGCGTACGATGCGGTTTCGGCCAGGAGCTGTTTGCCGATTTCCTGCTCGGCCACGGGTTTGCCCTGCATGAACTTTTCGAGTTTGTGCAGGTCCTTGGCCGAATAGAATGTGATGCACTGGCCTTCGCCGCCGTCGCGCCCGGCGCGTCCGGTTTCCTGATAGTATCCTTCGAGCGATTTGGGCATGTCGTAGTGGATGACGTAGCGTACGTCGGGCTTGTCGATGCCCATGCCGAAGGCGATGGTGGCTACTATTACGTCGATCTGCTCCAGCAGGAATGCGTCCTGGTTGGCCGAGCGTGTGGCCGAATCCATTCCGGCGTGGTAGGGGAGTGCCTTTATGTTGTTGACCTTCAGCAACTCGGCGAGCTCCTCGACCTTCTTGCGGCTGAGGCAGTAGATGATGCCCGACTTGCCTTCGCGCCCCTTGATATAGCGGATGATGTCGTGGTCGACGGTCGCTGTCTTGGGCCGGATTTCGTAGTAGAGGTTGGGCCTGTTGAACGACGACTTGAACACCATAGCGCCGGCCATACCCAGATTCTTCTGGATGTCATGCTGCACCTTGGGGGTGGCGGTGGCGGTGAGAGCTATCACCGGACGTTGGCTTATCTCGTTGATAATCGGTCGGATGCGACGGTATTCGGGGCGGAAATCGTGGCCCCACTCCGAGATACAGTGGGCTTCGTCGACCGCATAGAACGAAATGGGAACTGTCTTCAGAAATTCAATATTATCTTCCTTGGTCAGAGACTCGGGAGCTACATACAGCAGCTTGGTCTTGCCGGCGATGACGTCGGATTTCACCTGATCGATGGCGGCACGGTTGAGCGACGAGTTCAGGAAGTGAGCTACGCCGTCATCGGCCGAGAAGTTGCGCATGGCGTCGACCTGGTTCTTCATCAGGGCAATCAGGGGCGAGATGACTACTGCCGTTCCTTCTGAAATAAGGGCCGGCAGCTGGTAGCAGAGCGATTTTCCGCCACCGGTGGGCATGAGCACGAACACGTCGTTCCCCTCCAGGAGCGATAGCATTATCTCCTCCTGGTTGCCTTTGAATTTGTCAAAACCGAAGTTGCGCTTAAGGGCTTCGGACAACTGCTGCTTGGTAGTCATGGGGTCAATGAAAGGTTAAATGGAGAGAAGTATTGTGATGGAAAGAGGGCTTACTTAGAGGCTGTCTAAAAATAAATGTTCAACGTTCCGGCCGAAAATTTGAGATGGATTCAGAGTTTGAACGATGGAGCATAGC
>CAMEPD010000025.1 GCA_945931475.1 uncultured Muribaculaceae bacterium
TCAGTGTCCGAGCCGTGCTATTTTGCCGATTATAAGTTTTAGCGGACAGTAATAATTTGATATGGAAAAGACGAAAGCAATTATATATGCAAGAGTCTCTACTCAAGGACAAGACTATGACCGTCAGCTTGCAGAATTGAGACAGTATGCCGACCGTATAGGATATGATGTAGTGAAAACTTTCTCCGAAAAGATAAGTGGCGCGAAAAAAGTAGAAGAGCGTCAAGCAATGACAGAATTACTGAACTATATCGAAGTTAATAAGGTCGATAAGGTTCTCATCTATGAGTGCAGCCGACTCAGTCGCCGAGCCGTTGACTTCCTTAGTATCATTGAGATTCTCAATGAAAAGAAAATCAGCCTTTATATCCACCAAAACGGCCTTGAAACCCTATTGCCAAACGGTGAAACATAGATAACGCTCTTGTTGAATATAATACGCTTCACCCCAATAAACTGACAGTGCAGGTAATCCGTGATATTCTGGACGGTAAACCTCGCACTCGACATGATGAGGGAAAGGCATTCGTTGAATTTGCCGATGAAATTACCGAGGCAAGATATCAAGAAAAACGAATCAGCCATTCTACCTATAAGAACAGACTGTGCTGTATGCGAAAGTTCAAGAAGTTCTTGAAAAGCGAGATTAAGAAAGATTCGATATTCATAGGTGATATGAGTAAAGAGGTTGTGAGCAAGTATATTCAGTGGCGAAAATCAACTGAAGACAATTCTCATGAAACTATCAATCATGCACTCACACCACTCATAGATGCGTGTGAACGTGCTGCAGACCTTGGTCTCCTGCCAAAATCAGAGTACGCCGATATAAAGAGAATGAGATTGCCTAAGATTGTATCATTCAATGCTGAAAGCGAGGAAAATTCCGTGCGCTATCTTGAAAAAGAAGAACTGAAAAGATTAGCAGATTATGCCGTATCAGAGAAAGAGCCGAGACGCAAAGAATACCTTGATATGTTTATGTTCGCTTTTCATTCTTGCGGTCTGCGTGTAGTGGATATAATGACACTTCAATGGAAGCATATAGACTTCGGAAAGAAACAGCTCCGTAAGATATTGGTAAAGACAGCTAACTATCGCTCCACAACTCATACTGTGCCGCTTACTGCGGAAGCAATCGAAATATTGGAGCGTTGGAAACAAAAATGTGGCGATAGGCGATTTGTATTCGGTTTGCTGGACGATGATATTGATTTAGATGACAGAGAAACCTTATATAAGAACCGCAACAACATTACCAAGTGTATCAATCAATCGCTAACGGTTGTTGGTGAAAAGATGAATTTTTCTCATCCTTTGACAATGCACGTAGCCCGTCACACCTTTGCAGTATTGGCGTTGAACGATGGAATGGCAATGTCGGTAGTTAGTCGATTGCTTGGTCATGCGTCCACGGCTGTTACTGAGAAGGTATATGCTAAATACTTACCCGAGACCTTGGAAGAGGAGGTAAATCGCCTTGATTTCGGTTTCCTTGCAGGCTGAAATAATGCTTGTCACGTGATTCGCATTTGGTTCGTATTCGGAAATTTCCAAAATCCCCTATTTCATAACTCACTGATATACTGCCCTGCATTTGATTCGCGTATTTTACGCCAATGCACACCAAAACAAAGGTGACCAACATCTGCGTGTCAGTCACCTTGTTTGATTATAAATAAGTTACGATGCTAAAAGGCATCAATATTCATCCTCGTTGAAGAAGAAGTCTTCTTTGGAGGGGTAATCGGGCCAGATGTCTTCGATGCATTCGTAGGTTTCGCCTTCGTCTTCGATTTCCTGGAGGTTCTCGATGACTTCAAGGGGCGCGCCCGAACGCTGTGCGTAATCTATGAGCTCCTCGCGGGTGGCGGGCCATGGAGCGTCTTCAAGTTTTGATGCTAATTCAAGTGTCCAGTACATGACTGTGATATTTTTTCTATTTGGTTATTGTTAATTTTCTGAATGTCACGCTTTTGCGGCAGACGTGTCTGTCGACGCTCTTGCCGGCGTATAATCTTAACGACTATATATGTCAATTATTATAATTCGACTATAAAAGATATATTTTTTATTTCGTTTCGGGAGCCGTATTTCAGGAGCCGAGTTTCGGGAGACTACTTTTCAGGGCCCGCGTTTCAGGAGGGGCTCATTTCTGCCATTCGATGTCGGCGATGCCGGCGCGGTGGTTGAGCAGGCGGCCGAGGGCGAAGAGGTAGTCGCTCAGGCGGTTGACGTAGCGCCGGACTACGGGATGTACGCCGGAGATGGCGGCGATGCGGCGTTCGGCGCGTCGGCACACGGTGCGGGCTATGTTGGCGCGGCAGGCTCCTTCGCAGCCGCCGGGGAGAATGAAGGCGCGCTGCGGCGGGACTTCGCTGTCGATGGTGTCGATGGCGTGTTCAAGGGCTTCGATATGGTTGTCGCCGAGCCCGGCCGGTGGGGTGTCGGGGCCTTGGGGCAGGTCGCGGGGGTCGGTGGCGAGGTACGAGCCGAGGTTGAAGAGGCGGTTCTGCACGCCGCGTAGTCGCCGGACTGTTTCGCTGTCGAGGCCGGGGGTGGCGGCGAGCCAGCCCAGCTGGGCGTTGAGCTCGTCGACGGTACCGTAGGCGTCGAGCCGTGGGTCGATTTTGTCGATTCGCCGTCCGCCTACGAGCGATGTCTGGCCGGTGTCGCCTGTTCGGGTATAAATTTTCATAATCTGCGGGGTTGGGGTGGTTTTACGGGTTGTCGTGTGCGTTGCGCTCGTCGATTTGAGCTCCGGCTTCGGCCAGAGCCTCTTCGAGGGCGTCGATGTCGGGCACCATGCGGATGCGGCTTGTGGCCGGCGGGGTTGCCAGGCCGCGGGTCATGAGTTTGCCCATTAGCTGCCTGATGGGGTCGAAGAGGCCGTCGCGGTTGAGCATGAATATCGGTTTGGGCTCGTTGAAGAATGTCATCGATGCCAAGGCGGCGAATACTTCGTCGAGTGTGCCCAGACCGCCGTCGAGGGCCACGAAAGCGTCGGCGTTCTCTTCCATCATCTGCTTGCGTTCGTGCAGGGTGGCGCACATGAGGTTAACCGTGTTTGCGGGGTGAATGTTCGCCAGACGTGTTTCGGGCACTACGCCCATCACTATGGCACCTGCGTCGCGGGCGCCTTGGGCCACTTCGTGCATCAGGCCTCGCGACAGTCCGCCGTAAACGAGCTGATGACCGTTGCGGCCTATCCATTCGCCGAGACGCCGGGCGTCGTTGCGCACCTGCTCGGGCAGGTCGGTTTTTGCCGAGCAATATACTGCTATTCTCATATTCCTGGGGTTATGCTGTTATTTTCCGCAAAAATAGGAAATTCTTCGTAACTTTGCGCTCATGAAACGCAAAGATTTTGAGATAATGGCTCCGGTAGGGAGCTATGAGTCGCTTTCGGCGGCTATCGATGCCGGGGCCGACGCTGTGTATTTCGGGGTCGAGGGGCTGAACATGCGTGCCCGCTCGAGTGTGAATTTCACTCTCGACGATCTGCGCAACATCGCCTCGATTTGCTCGGCGCACGGCATAAAGACCTATCTCACAGTCAATACCATCATCTATGACGATGAGATGGAGAAGTGCCGCGGCATTATCGACGCGGCGCGCGAGGCGGGCATCACGGCTATCATTGCCTCGGATATGGCGGCGATTCTCTACGCTCGGTCGGTGGGGGTGGAGGTGCATATCTCCACGCAGCTGAGTGTGTCGAACACGGCCACTGTACGTTTCCTCTCTCAGTGGGCCGATGTGGTGGTGCTGGCGCGCGAGCTGTCGCTCGACCGTGTGCGCGAGATTCACCAGGCTATCGTGCGCGAGGATATCCGCGGGCCGCACGGGCAGCTGATGCGCATCGAGATGTTCTGCCACGGGGCCCTGTGCATGGCCGTGTCGGGCAAATGCTACCTGAGCCTCCACCAGATGAATTCCTCGGCCAATCGCGGTGCCTGCACCCAGATATGCCGCCGCGGATACACTGTCACCGACCGCGAGACCGGCGACCAGCTCGACATCGACAACCAGTACATCATGTCGCCCAAGGACCTTAAGACCATTCATTTCCTCAACAAAATGATAGACGCCGGGGTGAGTGTGTTCAAAATCGAGGGACGCGCCCGCGGCCCCGAGTATGTGTCGGTGGCCGTGCGCTGCTACAACGAGGCCATCAACGCCATCTGCGACGGCTCCTTCACCCCCGAACGCATCGCCGCCTGGGACGCCGAACTGGCCAAAATCTTCAACCGCGGATTCTGGAACGGTTACTACCTGGGGCAACGCCTTGGCGAATGGTCGTCGAAGTACGGTTCGTCGGCCACACGCGTCAAGGAGTACCGCGCCAAGGGCGTGCGCTATTTCTCAAAAATCGGCGTGGCCGAATTCTATATGGAGAACGGCGAGCTGCGCCCCGGCGACGAAGTGGTAATCACGGGGCCCACGACGGGCGCCGTAATCCTCACCCTCGACGAAATCCGCGTGAACCTCAAGCCGGTCGACGTGGCCCGCAAAGGCGACAGTTTCTCGATAGCCGTACCCGGCAAGGTGCGCCCCTCCGACCGACTGTACCTCTGGCGCAAAATCACCCCGGGCAAGAAACCCGAATAACTCCCCCCCCATAAAACATAAGCAATGAAATTCAACCGCATCACCGCCCTTCTCTCCCTGGCAGCCGCAGCCATCGTAGCCCTCACATCGTGCTCCGGGAGCAGCAAACAACAAGCAACCGCACAGCCCAACGCCGGCAAAGTGCTCGTATGCTACTTCTCCGCCTCAGGCCATACCCGTGGCGTGGCAATACGTATCGCCAACCAGTGCGCCGCCGACCTCTACGAGATTACTCCTGCGCAGGCTTACACCAACGGCGACCTCGACTGGACCGACTCGCTCTCGCGCTCATCCGTGGAGATGAAAGACCCGGCGAGCCGACCCGAACTCGGCGGCAAGCCCATCGACTTCTCGAAATACTCCACCATTTATCTCGGTTACCCCAACTGGTGGAACACCGCCCCCCATATCATCAACTCGTTCGTCGACGCCAACCGTAAGGCATTGGCCGGCCACCCAATCGTCACATTCATGACCTCGGGCGGCGGCGACATCGACAACAGCGAGCACGACCTGCAGACCGCCTACCCCGAGCTGCAGTGGAAGAAGGGACGCCTCCTTAACGATGTCACCGACGAAGAACTCATCAAATGGGTAGGCGCCACCCACTGACGTTAATTGGAAGAAAGCACCGAAAGTTCGTCATTATCCTCCGCACGACTAAACCAACAGCGTCTTCAAGTGTTCTAAATACACTGAAAACCATCAACTACAGAATTATGAAAAAACTAACAATTCTTCTCGCTGCCGCAATGTGTGTTTCAGCAGCCGTTGCACAGGACGCACCCAAGTACATCAACTCACTCTCAATCAACTATAACAACAACACTCTATATCCCAAAGATGCCGACCATCTGACCCTCAACGGTTTCGGGGTGAACTACAACTTCGACTACCGACTTTCGGAATCGGTTCCCGTATACCTCGGCACCGGTGTCAACCTCCAGTTCCTCTTCCGCTCGGAAAACCTGCTCGACGACGATATCATAGGCGAACTCCCCTCGATGCGCAACCTCGACATCACCCAGAAATGGCAGATGTTCAACCTCACCATCCCCATCAACATCAGCTATCGCGTGCCCGTGGCCGCCAACTTCTACCTCACCCCCATCATCGGCCTTGACCTCAAGACCCAGCTCTACGGCAAGACACGCCTCGACGTCGACGGTCCGACCGGCTCAATCTTCGAGGACGAATTCGGCATGGTACCCAACAAAGACATCAACCTCTACGACGATGACGATATGGCAGGCGACGCCTTCAACCGTTTCCAGTTAGCATGGCACGCCGGGCTGAAATTCGAGTACAACACCCTCTTCCTGCAGCTTACCTACGGCACCGACTTCACCAAGCTCCATAAGGACCTCGGCGAAGGCACCTTCCAGGTCGGCATCGGCAAAACCTTCTGACCCTCCCTCGTAACCGCCTCTCCCCCTCCCCGTCACACACATCATCATTCCACATAGCCCGGGCGGCGTGTCGATATCGGCACGCCGCCTATATTGTATAGCCGGCTCCGAAACAAATCAGCGGCAGCGGTTGTTATGGTAAGTGAATGTCTGAAAATCCCCGAACGCATTTCCGAGGAGATTTTCAGGAGAATCCCGTCAACATCTACCAAGCTCTTCAAAGATAAGTAAAAAACCCACACAGGCGCCGAAACCGACGCCTTCGCCAAACACGCCTCCGCCCCCCACATCTGATAATGAGAGGGTATGTCAAAATTAACAACCCTACAACAGAGTAAAAAAGGCGATGTGTCAATATTTGACACATCGCCTCTTGACCCTTTTAGGGTCGGGGTGAGAAGACTCGAACTTCCGACCTCCACGTCCCGAACGTGGCGCGCTAACCAACTGTGCTACACCCCGAAGGACTCTGAAACCCGACGCCGTCACGAGCGGCCGCCGGAATTTTGAGCGCCACAAAGGTACTAAATTTTTCAGATATATGTGCAGTATAGGGATATTTTTTTTAAAATCGCCCGAATTTAACGGGATTTAGCGATATTTTATATATATTTGCTGACTGAAAAAGTCGGCATAATGCCTGAAGTTTACATTCTTTAACACGATTTATCCATGAACTTAGCCCACAACGCCCTGAAGCGCCTCCTTTCCACGGCTACTATTATTGCGACTACCATTTCGGCTTTTGCCTGGGGTCAGAAAGGTCACGATGTAACGGCCTGCATCGCCGAAAACCACCTTACGCCGACCACCCGCGCGGCCGTATCGCAGGTGCTCGACGGCAAAAGCCCGGTGTACTGGGCCAACTGGCTCGACAATGCCAGCCATACCAAGGAGTATGCCTACTCCAAAACCTGGCATTACAAGAATGTCGACGCCGACAAGACTTACCTCACCCAACCCGTAGCGCCCGACGGCGATGTCGTCACCGCCATCCGCTACAATATCGGGGTGCTTTCCGACCCGGCAAAACCCCACGACCAGCAAGCCCTGGCCATGAAGATGCTCATCCATCTGGTGGGCGACATGCACCAGCCCATGCACATGGGCCACGCCACCGACCTGGGCGGCAACCGTGTGAAGGTGCGCTATTTCGGCCGTGACACGAATCTGCATTCAATCTGGGACACCAACCTGCTGGAGTCGGCACACCGCTGGAGCTACACCGAGTGGCAGCAGCAGCTCGACCGACTCGACCCCGGGGCTGCCGTGGTGGCCGTCGGCGGCAACCTCGACGACTGGGCCTCGAAGAATGTCGACATAGCCACACGCATCTACGAGCGCACCCCCGAGGGGAGCAATCTGAGCTACGACCAGGTGGCCGAGTGGACGCCGGTAATCGAGGAGCAGCTCGTGCTCGGCGGATACCGTCTGGCTCACATCCTCAATTCGATTTACGACCCGACTTACGCCAACCGCAAAGCGCCGGCTGAATTCTAAAAGCACAACAACATGAGAAACAAAATTTTAGGGCTGGTGCTGATAGCGCTGGCCGGGGCTTCCGCCGTCCCGACGCGAGCCAAAGAGATGGCCCCGCAGGCATCGGGAAAGTATGTCATGCGACCGGGCTAACCACCGACCGCCGAGGGGGGGGGGGGAGGAGCTGAAGCTCTGAGCCGGAGACAAATTTTAGCGAAAAATTTTTGGATTGCGTAAAAACTGCCTCCGCTTAAACATCTTTCTCCCCGCTTAAACATCTTTCTCCCCGCTTAAACATCTTTCTCCCCGCCCGTAAATTTGTCTCCGGCTCAGAGCTTCAGCTCCTTCCCTTCCTCCTCCCTTCTCCCTTCCTCCTCCCTTCTCCCTTCCTTATTTTTTCACCCTCAATTTACCCTCATGAATGACGACAAGAAAGGCAGGGCCTTCTGGCATGATTACCGGGCCAGATGCATCTATTTCATCACCATGAATAAGGCCCCCGAAACACCCTCTTTTGGAAAATTGCCTGCCATTCATGCCGGTGCCTGCGCCCAGCCCGGGAGCGTCCGCATCGACCTCTCCCCATTGGGCAAGCTTGCCAGAAACGCCATCTTCAATATCTCCAAAATCGAGCCAAAAATCCGGCTGTTTCAGTATGTCGTCATGCCCGACCATGTTCATTTCCTTATATCGGTGGAGGAGGTCTTGAACGAGCCTCTGGGAAAAATGATTGCCCGGCTGAAAGCCGCCATCAATCAGGAGGCCGACAAAGCCGGGGTTTTCCAGGCGGGCTATAACGACCAGATTCTCCGCCGTGACCGCGACCTGAATGTCATCTTCAAATATATAAGGGAGAACCCCTGGAGGCTGGCAGTCAGGCGCGCGCATTCCGAGTATTTCCAACGGGTCAACGCACTGAAAATCGGCGACAAAACCTATCAGGCTTACGGCAACTTCCAGCTTCTCGACAACCCCTTCAAGGAACAGGTGGTAATCCATCACGCCGACACGCCTGAAGTAAGGGAGAGGAACAGACAGGAGTGGCTCTACACGGCCTCAAACGGCGGCGTGCTTGTCTCGCCCTTCATTTCCCCGGCTGAAAAAGCCATCCGCGCCGAAGCCGAAGCCTGCGGCGGCCGTTTCATCCTCATCACCAATGAGACCTTTGGCGACCGCTATAAGCCCGCTGCCCACGACTTCGCTCTCTGCGAGGCCGGCCACCTTCTCATCATCTCCGCCAATCTCCCCGCCACCCTCACCCGGCAGACCTGCCTCGCCATGAACGCCCTCGCCGCCCGCCTGAGAGTTTCAGCTCCCCCAAAAATTTGTTTCCGCTGAGACCGGGGCGTCGGATTCGCGGTAGAGGCGCGAGGGGGGGATGACCGCGAGGGTGGCGGGATTGTAGCGCGGGCCGAGGGAGATGTCGATGCCGGCACGGAGGAGCTGCTGCGCCAATTGAGGGTTGCCGCGGAAGCCGTGGACAATCCAGGGAGCCGATGATTGGAACTGGCCGCGGAGGCGGAGCAGGATGTCGAAGGCTTTGACGATGTGGAGGATGACGGGGAGGTTGCGGTCGGCGGCGAGTCGCAGCTGGCGCACAAGGATTTCTTCCTGTACGGGAAGGGGGGCGCCGCGGAGTTTGTCGAGGCCACACTCCCCTACCCCGACGACTGCGGGATGGTCGAGGAAGCGGGTGAATTCGTCCCAGTCGACGGGCCGGACGGTGTCCCACGGGTGTATTCCTACAGTGAAATGCCCGCGGAGGCCGGGGCGCGACAGCACGCGCCGCGCTTCGTCGGGCGTCAACGAAACGAGTACGCCCTCGGGAGCGTCAACGCCGCCGGGGGCAAGATGGGCGTGGATATCTTTGTAGGTCATAGTTATGAGGGCCGAATGGGGTCATGGGACGGGGTCGTAGCCGGAACCGCCCCAGGGGTGGCAGCGGGCGATGCGGCGCAGGGCGAGCCACAGACCTTTGAATGGACCGTACTTGCGGAGGGCCTGCAGGGCGTACTCCGAGCAGGTGGGGGTGTAGCGGCAGGCGGCGGGAAGCATGGGGGAGATGGCTCCCTTGTAAAACTTCACCAGGAGAATCAAAAGGGCGTTGAGCGCGCCGGCGAAGGCGCGCCCTGTGAGGGCGAAGGCGCGGCCGATGGGGCGGAATGGGTTCACGGGTTACAGGGAGCGGCGGAGATTTTGCGCAGAAGGCGCTTCATGGCGGCGGAAACGCGCGCGTATGACTCGGGATGGTCGGCGACGTAGACGAATGCCACATCGACGCAAAGCGTGGCTCCTGAGGCAGTAGGAGTGGCTGTGTCGGGCGGCAGCATATCGGGGCGCAGCAGTCGGTAGGCTTCGCGGGTGCGACGCCGCATAAGCACACGGTCGACGGCGTGGTGCAGCCGTTTCTTGGGTATGGATATAAGGAACCTCACCGGGGGCTCCGTGGCTCCGGGTGAGGGTATGCGGGGTGCCCACACTGCACGCAGTGGGTATGCCAGGGCCGAGCCGCCGCCTTCGGCGCCTGAGCGCTGAAACAAGCGGTCGACTGCCGTCTGCGAGCAGAGGCGGTGAACCTTGGGGAGGTGGCACCGGTGAAGCATTGATTTTCAGTGATTTGGTGGCGTCAGTCGGCCGAATGCTCTTTGAGGTATGCATCGAGGGCCGCTGTAATCGACGGGTTCTTCGGCGTGGGGGCCTGGATGTCGAGGCGCAGGCCGGCATCGGTGACGGCTTTGGCGGTCGACGAGCCGAGGCAGCCGATGAGCATTTCGCCCTGCCTGAAGTCGGGGAAGTTCTTCAGCAGCGACTCGATGCCCTGCGGCGAGAAGAACAGCAGCATATCGTAGTCGAATTTCTCGTCGGCTGTAAAATCGTTTGACACCGTGCGGTACATCACTGCGCAGGTGTAGTTTATCTTGTTCTTGTCGAGCACATTGGCGGCAGCCGAATGCACGTCGCTCACAGCGTAGAGGAATTTCTCCTTGTTATGCTTGGTCAGGGCGGGCACCAGATCGTCGAGACGGCCGGTTTCGCCATGGAATATCTTGCGTTTGCGGTAAACGATATATTTCTGGAGATACAGTGCGATAGACTCCGTGGTGCAGAAATATTTCATGGTGTCGGGCACAGTGATGCGCATCTCTTCGCACAGGCGAAAAAAATGGTCCACTGCCTGACGGGCGGTGAAAATTACTGCGGTAAAATCGCTGATATTGATTTTCTGCTGACGGAATTCGCGTGCAGAGAGGCCTTCAACTTTAATGAACGGCCGGAACACCACGTCGACGCCATAACGCGATGCTATGTCGTAATATGGCGATTTGTCGGACGCAGGTTTAGGCTGTGATACTAAAATTTTCTTGACTTTCACGTTGCTTTCTGATGTGTATTCCTCTGAATTTCAGACTATATATAGTCAGAACGCTCCACATATCCATCGGGTGGATATGTAAAGGATGATGACCGGTATGATTTCCAAGGCGCAAAGGTACAAAATAAAATAAAGCAACGAGGGCAAATTAATGTAAAAAATTCTAAATCCCTTAATAATAAAGGCAATTCGCACCAAAATGTAAGCCACGGCGGCCAGTATGAGCATCACTCCGGCGGAGGCCGGATAGTAAAGTGCCAGCAGCGCCGGCAGGGCCAGCAGGGCGGCCAGCAGCGAGGCCGCGGCGTTGAGCCCGCGCAGCAGTGAACGCGCGCCGTGGCGGTCGGCGAAGGTCCAGCCCATCACCATACAGGTGAGCAGGTTGAAGAGGTAATACCCTCCGAAAAGGGCCGTCAGCGCCCCGATGGTGTGCGTAACGCGTCCATTCGCCGGGCTGCCGAGCCACAGGTATGTGAGTATCCCCTCGAAGACACACATCATCACAATCAGCAGGCAGAGGGTGCGCGTTTCGTTGGAAGTGGGTTCGTCGAAGGCGTTGTCGCGCTGACGCAACGAGAAGAGTTTCTGCGGCAGGGCATGGAACAGGCGCCGCAGGTTGCCCATATTGAAGCAGCTGAGTATGAACAGGCCTAAGAGCACGGCCGCTATGCCGGTCGAAGCGGAAGCCGATTCGGGGCGCCCCGGTGCGGCCACGCCGTAAGTCCATCCCGGCGGCAGCGTGGCGTAGGTCACGGCGTCGGCGGCCGAGCGCGGCGCCTCGATTTCGCTTGAACGCAGCCACGGCACCGGCGAGAACGACGGCCCGTGAGCCCGCGCTATCGAATCGGCCGTGTGTATCGAGTCGTTGACATGCTTTATCGAGTCGGCATGAGCCTTGGCGGCGGCTTCACGGGCCGCCGTAAGTTCGGCGATGCTGTCGGCTTGTGACTGTGGCATATCTTCGGGTAAGGGTCAGCGCCGCGCCGCTCAGAGGGTGGGGTGCAGTTTGCGGTAGTCGTCGCGGATGGTGTCGACCACGTTGATGATGTAGTCGCCGGTCTTTTCGAGCGTCGCCACGATATCCATGTAGTAGATACCTGACTGATACTCGTAGTGGCGGTCGTTGATATTCTCCACATTGGCCGTGCGCAGCTGGTTGCGGAGGTTGTTGATTTCGCGCTCGCGGTTGTAGGAGGCGATGATGTCGTGCTCGCTCTGTATCTCGGGCGACTCCAGCAGGGTGAGCATATTGGTCATGGCCTTGTCGACATAGTCGAACATTATGTCGATATTCTTGTAAATCTCTTCGTTGAAGTGAACGCTGCTCTGCTGCTTGCGCAGGAGAATCTTGCCCACGCCCACGCAGCAGTCGGCAATCGACTCGATTTCCGAGTCGATCGCGAGCATAGAGGCTATGCGGCGCTTCGATTCGTTGGAGAGGCGTCCCTCGGCGCATCGGTTGAGGTAATTGGCAATCTCGAGCTCCATGCGGTCGGAGATTTCCTCGTACTTCTCCAGACGCGAATAGCGCTTGTTGAAGTCGTCGGTCTCCCCCTTGGTGTGCACAAGCTCGCGGGCCATCGGCAGCATACGCGCCACGCGCTCGGCGAAGACGTACATCTCCTTCTCGGCCTGGGCGATGTTAAGCTCCGATGCCGACAGGATACCCGACTGGATGAACTTGAGCTGGAACTCGTCGTCGCCATGGTGACGCGCCGGCACAAGGAACTCCACAATCTTCACATAAACGCCCGTCAGCCATATCATTATCGACAGGTTGATAAGGTTGAACACCGTGTGGAATATCGACAGGCCGAACGACACACTCACCTGCATCTGCGCTATGACTGAGCGGTGGTGGAACAGGTCGCCCGTGTCGGTGGGCAGCGAGTCGGTGTAGAGATGGTTGTAAATATCGGGATTGTTGGCCTTCAGGTCGTTGACGTAGGCGTAGAGCTCCGAGGGATTGCCCTGACCTATCTCCTCGGTAATCCACTGGTTGAGGTCGACAAACGGGTAGAACACGGCCAGCACCCACAGCGTGCCTAATACGTTGAAAAGCAAGTGTCCCATGGCCGTTCGTTTGGCCGCCACGTTACCGCTCATCGACGCCAGCAGCGGCGTGATGGTGGTACCGATATTCGAGCCGAGCACCAGCGCGCACGCCAGGTCGAAGGTAATCCACCCCTTGGAGCACATAATCAGCGTGATGGCGAACATGGCGGCCGACGACTGTATGACCATCGTCACCAGGACACCCACCAACAGGAAGATGCACACCGAGCCGAAGCCCATCGAGGCGTAGCGCTGCAGGAACTCGAACATCTCGGGATTGCTCTGCAGGTCGGGCACATACTTCGAAATCATGTCCAGGCCCATGAACAGGAAAGCAAAACCGATGGTGAACTCACCTATCGACTTGGTGCGTCCCTTACGGGAGAAGAGCATGGGTATGGCCAGACCGATCAGCGGAAGCGCAAATGCCGAAATATCGACCTTGAAGCCAAACAGGGCGATAACCCAGGCTGTGAACGTGGTACCCACGTTGGCACCCATGATGACAGCCATCGACTGTGCCAGCGTCATCAGGCCGGCATTCACGAAGCTCACCACCATCACGGTAGATGCCGACGAGCTTTGGATTAGGGCCGTAATGAAAAAGCCCGTGATTGTGCCCGTAAAGCGGTTGCGGGTCATGGCCGACAGAATGTTGCGCAGGCGGTCGCCGGCAGCCTTCTGCAGACCTTCACTCATGACCTTCATGCCGTAAAGGAAGAGGCCGACGGCTCCGATGAGCCCGAGAAAATCAAGTATGCTGTAATTCATCGAATGGGAAAACGGGAGGGGGACGTTGGCCTGCTCCTTTTCCGTCGGCAAATTTATGAAATTTTCATGAAAAAATACAGCCCGCGGGCCGGAAACTCTCAATTTACGCTTAATTCGCCACCCGAGCCACCCCATCGGCTTCTTCCATGAGAAAAAGGGCGTTGCGTCATCATCGACGCAACGCCCGGGCTATGTGCTATTCCAACAAGAACAATGAATGCGGTAATCAGAGGGTATAGACGCGCTTGTCGACCTTACTGCCCTGACGTACGATGTAAATCTGTCCGGCCACGGGGTTGGCCACGCGCATACCCTGAAGATTGAAATATTCGGCCGGTGCTTCGGCGCTGTTGTCAGCGTCAACCGATTCGACGGCGGTGATGTCGCCGGTGAATCTCACTGCGGCATGGCCTGTGACGGTCATGGGACGGATTACATAGCTTACCTCACCGGCGGTGATAACCTGTTCACCGGCAGCCCTGGGAGCTGCATTCACTACTTTTTCACTTCCGATAGTGGAGAACTGGACGTCGCCTATCATACGTGCAGGATAGATACCGCCCTGCACGTATGCGAAGTTATACTGTGTATTCACATTGTAATGCACGAAGTAGGGCCATGTAATGTCAGCGCCTTTGGTGGTATGAATCTGATGTTTGGAAACAGTCTTCTCATCGCTGGAGATCCAGAAATCGCGGTCGTAGGCGGGCTCGTAAACGAACTCTTCGGGTGTTGAATCCAGACCATGTTCGCCGTTATACTCGATGTCGTATGTGAGCACAGGGAGCTTGCCGGAGGGGTTTGCCGGGTCAACCGACTCGAAGGCACTCCAGTCGAGCGACGACATGAATGAGTATTTGCCGTTCACAAGGTCCTTCCACACCGGTTCACCGGCAACTTCGAACCCGGAAGCGGGAAGATTCTGCTGATAGTTGACCGGGTGCTGATAATGTGCGTTGTACACACCGAAACCGGCGTTGGGGAACTCGAATTTATTCTGAATGTCGACGTATGCGGGCACATAGGCTGCATCTTCGGGGTCAAAAAGTATCTCTTCGACAGTAGGATTGATGAATCGGTTCAGACCTATTTCCTGAGTTTCGGCCTCGCCGGTCTCAGTAGTATATTTGGCATTGGCGGCATTATACTTGAAGTCGCGCTCGAACACCTTGCCCTCGGCTGATTCGGCATATTTCAATGTTTCATTTGCGGCGTTCTTCACTGCGTAGTGCGATTCGGCGCTATAACCGTCGGTATAGTCAAGCAGATAGAGGGTGTTGCCCTTGCCTGTGTGGGCCTTGTAATCCTGGCTTGTGCAGCCGATGAGCTTCTGTACAGTGGCATCATTTTCGGCATCAAGGTTGTAGAAACGCTGGAAAGCAGGCTCGTTGGTAGTAAGAACAGAAGCATGGAAGATGTTTGGCTTGCCGTTTACATGGTTGCCCTCGGAAGCATCGGCATAAATCCACTTGGTATCGCATTTCACACCGGCCGAAAGGTCATAGTCACCCTCGAACGACAGATAGAAATGCTTGTAACGCTCGTCAAGCGTGCCATCTTTCTTCCGGGCCGATTTGTCCTGTACGACCTCCAGGTAGATTTTGTGGAGATAGAAGGGGTATTCGGCAAGCAGACGGGTATCGCCGATTTTGTCGTGGGTTGAATTGGTATCAGAGAGTTTCTTGGCAATATAATCATTGCCGTTCTTCAGTCCGAAGAAGTCCTCCTCAGTATTTGAGTTCTTGTAATCGAAACCATTCCACTGTGTGGGGCCGAAATCGTCGGAAAAGCCTACAATCTTGGGGTGGCCGCCATCAGCATCGCTCGTATAGCCATTGTATACGGGGAAAGCGTTCAGGGGTCGGGGCATTTCGTTCAGGCGAAAAGCGTGGCCCCACTTCACAAAGCGGAAATTATTTGCCCAGTTGCTGTCAACGTACTTGAAATCATCAAAAAGGTCGATGAACGAGAACCGGATACCTCCGCGATAGAACTTGTTGACATCGCCAAGCTTACCGTCATTGAAGATATCCTCTACCGACGGTACTTCAATATAGATACCTGGAAGGGTGCCACCCTTGGTGAAGTCAACCACATAATATTCAGCCGTGGCGCCGGTCTCATTGGGAATATCCTTGCCGGAGAATGCGGCCTTGATTACCTCGTAATCTGTGGGGTCGGCCATTTTAAGGGCTTTATACTCCGACATTTCACCGGCTTCGAGCTTACGGAAGTTAATCATCTCGGTCTCATAGTCGGAGTTCTCATACATCTTCTCTTTACGAAGATATTCACCGGCAAGGGGATAACGTTTTTCACCGTTAATCGACCGCCATACCTTATAGAGACCGCCCGATGTATTCCATGTACACTCCTTGTCATCCTGCGATGTATTGTAATCCCAAATCTGCAGGTTATAACGTCCGGTACCGGTAGGCACAATCACCTCCTCGGGCTCGCCGGTTATGAGTTCCAGAGCGTATTTATCTTCAGAAGGACGATATTTCACCGTCATGCCCGAATAAGAACCGGCGCGCAAGTACATATCTTTACCATCACCGCCTTCGGTAAACCATTCATTGTTTTTGTCAGGATAATATTCCGGATTATGAACCCATGTAACGGAGCCATACTTACCACGGTTGAGGCAGAAACGGTCACCCTCTTTGACTGTTACAACTCTCGAAAATTGCAGTTCATATACCTGTTCAACGTCGGTACCTTTATTTGTGTTGCTGAAATATATCCACTTGTTGGTATCGACTTTATCGCCTTCCGAGAGGTTGTATATGGCAGAGCATCCGCTCTCCCAGACTATCAGTCGAAATTGTTCGGCCTTTGCCGCGAAGCCAAGCAAAGCCAAAAAAGAGAGTAATAAATACTTTTTCATTGTTCAGGAATATTGTTCGATTTATTAATTAAAGATTTAAGTTGAAGTATGCCTTTTTCAATCGATATAAGGTTTGTGATGCAAAATTAGGGGGAAAGGCATTGAGAGCAATATGATAGCTGAAAAATATAGCCTTTGGAGGACTATGTTTTTGTAAATCGCTGATAATCAGAAACGGCTTTATGAAATGAATATAACGGTAATATTGATAAAATCCGACTATATTCATGTTTAAGAACATGGTTCGGGCGATTTGCTCCTGCCTTTTGGATGACTTGGTGCGAAAATTTGTTACCTTTGCGTTAAACTTCTGTGGAGTTGAAATGTAATCACTTGAAAAACTATATTTATGAAGGTAATAAACTTTGCTGATACCCCCTCGCTGGTGAGCCAGTATATGGCCGAGCTGCGTGATGTGACGGTGCAGAAGGATATGCTGCGGTTCCGCCGCAATCTGGAACGCATCGGCGAAATAATGGCCTACGAAATATCGAAGAAGCTGAGCTACCGCACCGAGGAGATTCGCACGCCGCTGTCTCCGGCGAATGTTCAGACGCTTGATACGGAGGTAGTGCTGGCCACGATTTTCCGCGCCGGGGTGCCCTTCCATCAGGGCTTCCTGAACTTCTTCGACCATGCCGAGAACGCGTTTGTGTCGGCCTACCGCCGATATAAGGAGAAGAAATACAAGGACCACGACGACTTCGAGGTGTGCATCGAATATCTGGCTTCGCCGCGCATCGACGGCAAGACCCTGGTGCTGTGTGACCCTATGCTGGCCACCGGCTCGAGCATGGACCTGAGCTACCGCGCACTGCTCACCCGCGGCGTGCCCGAGAAGATTCATGTGGCATGCGTAGTGGCCTCGCAGCCGGCCGTGGAGTATATTCGCGAGCATTTCCCCGAGGATAAGACCACGCTGTGGTGCGGCGCCATCGACCCCGAAATCAACGCCCATTCGTACATCGTGCCGGGCCTTGGCGACGCCGGCGACCTGGCTTACGGGACGAAGGAGTAACCCCCCCGAGCCCCCCGACAGCCCTCCGGGTGCCAATCACGATTTGCGCCAATCCTCGCCGGGGGTCGGCGCAAATCAATTTTGATTCACCCTCTTACCGCCTGCCAGTGCCCCTCCTACCGCTGCCATCACCGCGGCAGCGCCGAGCAGCAGGCCACCCACAGTGACCACATCTCCCCATTCAAGCGCGACCGGGTAAACCTGTACCGACAGCAGCGACGGGTCGCCCTGCAGCTTCAGCCAGCCATAACGCGCCTGCCCGGCCACAAGGAGTGCGCCGA
This sequence comes from uncultured Muribaculaceae bacterium, assembly GCA_945931475.1. Lineage (GTDB taxonomy): Bacteria > Bacteroidota > Bacteroidia > Bacteroidales > Muribaculaceae > UBA7173. The sequence continues at coordinate 17,888 of CAMEPD010000025.1, forward strand.
GCAGCAGCCCGACGGCACCGCCGGCAAGCGTCACAAGCCATCCCTGATTTGCAAAAATACGCGATACGAATCCCTGTGTGCCCCCCATGGCGCGCAGCACACCCATATTGGGCCGTTTCTCCAGCACCATCATCGAGAGCGTGCTTACGATATTGAACGATGCGATAATCAGTATGAACGCCAGCATCACGAACGTAATCCACTTCTCCACCGAAATCATGCGGAAAATGTCGGGTTGCTGCCCCATACGGTCGAGCACTTTCAGCCCCGTATGTCCTCGGAGCGCCTCTGCCACAGCATCGTACACCTCGTCCCCGGTTACCCCCTGCGCAGGCCATACGGCGATGCCAGATGCCTCTCCTGCATTGTATTCCAGCAGTTTACGCGCCATATCCAGCGGCACGAGCACCATATCGCGGTCGTACTCCTCCTGCTCCACCCTGAGCACCCCCATGGCGGCAATCGAGTCGGTGCGGAACGCCCCTGTGGGGTTCGCCGGGTTATAGCGTCCCGAGCGCCTCGGCTCGTAAAGCTTTACGGTCCAGGGGGATTTGGGTGTGGTCTGCAGCCCCATTGCGGCTCCGGTGGAGAGCATTCCGGCGCACAGCCCCTCTGTGAGGTGTCCCACCAACGGCGTGCCGTCAATAGCGATTCGGCGCAGCTCCATGCGCTCGACAAACAGCGAGTCGACCCCCTTGATTGTCACAGCCATCTGCGAGCCCTGCGCCACGGCGAAGGCCTGTTCGGTCAGCTCGGCGCGTGCGGCTCCTGCTTCAGGGAGCGCTTCGAGCGTCGCCGCAATAGAGTCGGCACCCGCAAACACCTTCCCCTGAGTGGGGACAACCAGCACCGGAGGGTCGAATTTGCTTAATTTAGAGACACTTAGCTCCGAGAAACCGTTGAATACCGACAGCACAATAATCATTGCCGCGGTGGCGACCGCCACCCCGACAACGGATATTGCGGATATTACGTTTACGGCGCCGTGACTTTTCCGCGAGAAAAGATAGCGGAGCGCCACTCTGAATGCCAGCACTTAACTGTAACTATTGGGGGATGTGATTGTTATTCAGCCTTTTCGGCAGCCTCAGAGGCGGCGGGATGCTGTGCGGCGTCGGCCTTGAGCAGGTTGTCGATGTTCTCGATATAGTCGAGCGAATCGTCGAGATAGAAGGCCAGTTCGGGGCATTTGCGCAGCTGGAAACGCACGCGCTGAGCCAGGTCGTAACGGATTGTCTTGGCCGAGTGGGTGAGGCTTTCGAGAATCTCCTGAGCCTTGGCCGGCGGGAATATCGACAGGTAGGCCTTGGCGATGCTCAGGTCGGGCGAAATGCGCACTGCTGTTACCGAAATAATTACGCCGTGGGTCTTGGCGGTCTCCTGACGGAGTATGTCCGCGAGATCCTTCTGAATCAGGCGGGCTATTTTCTGTTGACGGGTAGTTTCCATAATTTTCTTGATTAGTTATTGTATTATAACGTATCAACCGAATGCAAAGTTAAGAAAAAGGTGGTAACTTTGCATCATGCTCAAGAAAACAATCTTCGAAATGGGGCGCGACACGGTGGATGAATTCCGCCGCAAACCCAAACTGCCCTTAGTCATAGTGCTCGATAACATCCGTTCGCTCAACAACATAGGGTCGATATTCCGCACTTCCGACGCCTTCAGGGTGGAGCGGTTGCTGCTGTGCGGCATCACGGCCACGCCCCCGTCGGCCGAAATACACAAGACGGCCCTCGGCGCCGAGGAATCGATGGCATGGGAGTATTATGCCGACACGCTCGAGGCCGTTCGGAGCCTTCGCGGGCTGGGTTATACGGTGCTGGCATTGGAGCTGGCGCAGGGGTCGGTGGCGCTCGACCGCTACGAGCCGCAGCCGGGGCGCAAATACGCCATCGTGGCCGGTCATGAGGTCAACGGGGTGCAACAGGCGGTTGTCGATGCGTGTGACGGCTGCTTAGAGATACCTCAGGAGGGCACCAAGCACTCGCTGAACGTGGCTGTATCGACGGCAATCGCGGCGTGGCACTTCTTCACGGCGCTTCGATAAAAGGGTGCTGAGAGTATCTGAAAGGCCTCTGAGAGGGGCTGTTTACTGCACCTCGGCGCGCAGGGGATAGGTATTGCGCAGACGCTCGAAGGTGGCTGCCGACGGGTCGGCGGCAAAGGCCCGGCGCATGGCCGCGGTGTCGGTTAGAGGGTCGTACGAACTGCTGATGGCCTCGGGGTGCGGATTTGCCACAGCCCCGGCGGCGACGTTATTGTCGAGGCGCAGGTCGCAGCCGAAATGGCGCATGAGGGCGTTTACCACGGTCTGCGCGGCGCGTTTCTTCCCCTCGACGGAGTAGCCGGCGATGTGGGGCGTGGCGATGTCGACGCGGTGGAGCAGGGTGAGGTTGATGCGCGGCTCCCCCTCCCAGCAGTCGATGACGGTGCGCAACACTTGACCGGCATCCATGGCACGCAGCAACGCTTCATTGTCGACCACCGAACCGCGTGCTGCGTTGATAACCATCGGCTTACGTTTCAGCAATGCGAAAAATGCATCATCGGCCAGGTGGTGGGTCGCGTAGGGGTGCCCGGGCCGGTAATAGGGTGTGTGGAAGGTGATTATGTCGGCCTTTTCGGCGATTTCCTGCATGGAGGTGAATTTCTCGGACCCCTCGGCGGCAGCGCGCGGAGGGTCGCACAGTAGCGTGTTCATACCCAGCGAACGACACCAGTCGTCGACAATCGAGCCGACATGGCCCACGCCGACAACTCCCACGGTAAGCCCCTTCGGGTCAGGGATATAGGTAAGTATCGACGCCAGGACGTACTGCGCCACGGCCGGAGCGTTGCAGCCGGGAGCGTTCACCGCCTCGATGCCGTGAGCAGCGAGCCACGGCAGGTCGAAATGGTCGGTGCCGATAGTTGCCGTACCTACAAAACTGACTTTCGAATGCCCGAGCAACGCCTCGTCGCAGCGGGTGCGCGTGCGCACTATCAGCGCATCGGCGTCGCTTACAGTCGACTGTGTTATCTCTTCGGGTGGCAAAACCACAACCTCGGCTACACGGCCGAGCACATCGCCGGTATACGGCACATGGCTCTCAAGAATCACTTTTTTCATACGAAACTCCAGATACAGAACACTATATAGATGCAGATAATCACCAGCACGGGCACATAGCTGCGGCGCTGCCGGCGGTAGGTGAAGAAGTGTGCGGCCTGATAGGCAGTCAGCAGATTAAGCAGGGGGATATAGAACGAGAAGTCATTGAAATTCAGCACCGTAAACAGTGCCGTGGCTATCCACAGCAGGTTCAGGAAACCGTTGTAAGCACGTGTACGGGCGTTGTAGCTGAGGATTTTCAGCAGGTTGGCGCTCATGAAGCCGATGCCGCTCACGAGCGTGAAGCCGGTTATGACGATGGCCTTCACCATCTCGCCGGTATCGAAAAGGTTCCATATCAGCACCATATCGGGCCACGACAGCATATCGGGCCGCACGATGCCGAAGCCGAAAAGTATCCATGGCGAGGTGATGATGCCAAGCAGGGCGGCCGTGATGCCACGGGGCTTGAGCACACGCATCTGCGCGCACCCTACCAGGAGCACCGGCACATAGAGAAAGAAGTTCACCTGGAAGAACCCCGCGAGGGTCAACAGAAAGAATATCAGATAGATACGTCGCTGACCGATCTGACTGCCGTAGGTTGAGAACAGCAGCGAGGCGCACCACATCATCAGCAGAGCCAGGAGTGTGCCCCCGTAGAACTGCGCCATCACCTGCGGCATGGCGCACTCCATCACGAAGAAGAGGGTGGCGCCAAGGTGTGTGAGCGACCGCAGGGTGTTGTAGGTGCGGTTTATCCAGATTATCATCATCCCCATGGCCACATTAGCCGCCAAGGAGATTATCAGCGACAGAAACGAGACGCCCAGCCATGTGCCGGGCGAGGGGAGCCCCAGACCGAGATTGTCGACCACCGGCAGGAAATCACCGCGTCTCCAGCCCACAATGGCGGCCACCACGGCGAGCGCCATGGTCACTATGGTGGCTAACCGGTTGTGGAGCAGGTTGGTGATTCGGGTTTCCATTGAGGTGGGTCAGGCTTCCATTGAGGCGGATCAGGCTTTCTGCAGCTTCATGAGGTCGGCGCCGATGTCGCGGCGGAAATATTTACCCTCGAAATCGACAGTGCGGGCGGCAGCAAAGCTCGTGGCCAGGGCGTCGGCAATATCCACGCCGTAGCTTGTGAGCGCCATGACACGCCCTCCGGAGGTGCGCAGCATTCCGTCGTGTCCGCGCTGTGTGCCGGCATGGAAGGGGATTGTGGCTCCGATGGAGTCGACACCGGTAATCTCCTTACCCTTTTCGTAGGCCTCGGGGTAGCCGCCCGAAACGAGCATCACGGTGACAGCGGTGCGCCCGTCGTGCTCCAGCGGGAGGTCGCCGAGATTACCTCGGGCCGCGGCGTCGATGAGGGGCACCAGGTCGCTGGCTATACGGGGCATGACAACCTCTGTCTCAGGGTCGCCCATACGCACGTTGTACTCTATCACCATCGGTTCGCCCTCGACGTTGATGAGACCGAGGAAGATGAATCCGCGGTACACGATGCCACGGCGGCGAAGGCCCTCGACTGTTGGACGGATGATGCGCTCCTCGACCTTCTTCATGAAAGTATCGTCGGCGAACGGCACCGGGCTCACGGCGCCCATGCCGCCGGTGTTCAGGCCGGTATCCCCTTCGCCGATGCGTTTATAGTCTTTCGCTACGGGGAGTATGCGGTAACCGCCGTTGCCGTCGGTGAGCACGAATACCGAGCACTCGATGCCCGACAGGAACTCCTCGATAACCACTGTGGCTGAGGACTTTCCGAATTTGCCGCCGAGCATTTCGCGCAGCGCGGCCTTGGCTTCGTCGAGCGAATCGATGATGAGCACGCCCTTGCCGGCTGCCAGGCCGTCGGCCTTGAGCACGTAGGGCGCCTGAAGCGATTCGAGGAACTCATCGGCTGCTTCTATATCATTGGCCGTGAATGATTTGTAGCGGGCGGTGGGGATTCCCTCCTCGGTCATGAACTGCTTGGCGAAATCCTTGGAGCCTTCGAGGCGCGCGCCCTCCTTGGAGGGACCAACGACGGGCACACCGGGCAGATTTTCAGCCATATAGTCCCACAGGCCCTCGACAAGGGGATCCTCGTTGCCGGCGACAATCAGGTCGATGCCGTTGTTGCGGGCAAATTCGGCGATTGCGGGGAAATCGGTGGGCCGGAGGTCCACGTTGCGGCCGAATGCCGATGTACCGCCGTTACCCGGGGCGATGAAAAGCTGTTCGCAGAGGGGGCTCTGCGCCATTTTCCAGCTGAGAGCCGCCTCGCGGCCGCCGGAACCAAGAAGGAGAATACGCATATTTCGGTGTGAGTGAATATTTCAGATGTGAGTGAAAGAACGGTATGCCCGTTGCGCTCGACAGGCCCGTAGGTCAGTCCTTTGAAGCACCGTCGGTGGCAGTGTCATCGCCGCCGTTTTTGGGCTTCCAACCGCGGCGCGGGCGCATCAGCGGGCCCTCCTGAGGGGGCAGCGACGGGCGTTTCCCCTCGATTCTGTCGAGGGCAGCGGGGTTGCGGCGCTGTGCCAGGGGATTGTCGGAGTTGGCCTCGAAGGAGCGGCCGCCGAATTCGGGGCGTTTGCCGAAGCTGTAGGGGCGGTCACCCTCGCGGCGTTCGTAGCGGGGCGAGCGGGTGGGGCGGTAGCGCTCCTCGAGCTTGTTGCGGGGTTCGCCCGAACGGTCACCGCGACGCTCGAAACGGGGCGACGGCTGCGACGATTCGGCATGTCCGCGCTCGAACCCACGCTCGCCCGGACGCTGGAAACGGCGTCCGCCACGGTCGCGGAAATGGTCGCTGCGATGGCCGAAGCGCTCGAAACGGTCGTCGCGGTCGGCGGCATCCTCCTCGCGTTCACGGCGGCGGTTGTCGCGGCGTTCGAACCGTCGGGCTACCTCGCGGTCGCGGCGACGGTCATCGCGGCGACGGTCGTGTTTCTCCTCGAGCTCGCGCAGGCGGTTGCCCTCGCTGCGGAAGTGCTTGTAGTCACCCTCGAAGATGATATATTCGCGCAGTTCGCACTCAATGGAGCCGTTGAGCACCGGTATCTTCACCGACGGCGACAGGCCGATGGCGTTGATGTACTCGTTCTTGGCGGCGATAATCCAGGCGTGATACCCCTTGAATACATTCTTAAGCTTCTGACCTATAAGGCGGTAGAGGCCTTCCATATCGTCCGACGAGATGCGCTCGCCGTAGGGCGGGTTGGTGATGAGCACACCGTCGGCGGGAGCCTCGTCCCAGGCCGAGAGGGGCTTCACCTCCAGGTCTATCATGCGGCCCACACCGGCGCTCTTGATGTTGGCGCGGGCTACCTCCACGGCTTTCGGCGAGATGTCGGCGCCGTAGATTTTGAAGTCGAACTGCCGTTCGCCCGAGTCGTCGTTGTAGAGCCGGTCGAAGAGTTCAGAGTCGAAATTCTTCCAGTTTTCGAAAGAGAAATGGCGGCGGTAAACACCCGGATTGATGTTGGCCGCAATGAGGGCGGCCTCCACCAGGAATGTACCCGAGCCGCACATGGGGTCGACCAGCGGGCAGTCGCCGCGCCAGCCGCTTTTGAGTATGATGCCGGCGGCAAGCACCTCATTGATAGGGGCTTCGGTCTGTGCCACACGGTATCCGCGCTTATGGAGCGATTCGCCCGACGAATCGAGCGAGAGGGTCACGCGGTCGCCGGCGATGTGCACATTTATCATAACGTCGGCGTCCTGAAGGCGTACACCCGGACGCTTGTCGTCGCCGTAACGATCTTTGAACCAGTCGACTATGGCATCCTTCACGCGATACGTCACGAACCGCGAGTGGGTGAACTCGTCGCTGTAGGCCACGGTGTCGATTGAGAATGTGCTCTCGGTAGTCATCAGCTGACCCCAGTCGTATTCCTTGCAATGTTCGTAGAGCTCGTCGGTGTCACGCGCGGTGAACTTGTGAATCGGTTTGAGAATTCGAAGGGCTGTGCGGCAGCATAGATTGGCCCGGTACAGCATCTCAAGGTCTCCCTCGAACGACACCATGCGCCGCCCGGGCTCCACATTTTCAGCGCCGAGATTCCTCAGCTCCTCGGCAAGGACATCCTCAAGACCCTGGAAGGTCTTCGCCACCATTTCAAAGTTATCATTCATCTCTTCGAAAATCTAAGTTTCTGCAAAGTTACGCAATTTTCGTAACTTTGCACTCATAATACTCAATAATATGATTGCCCCTTCCCCTAAAACCGGAAACACCACTCGCCGCATACTGAAGATGATGAGCATCTTCGGGAGCGTGCAGGCCGTGCAGATGCTCTGCTCGGTGGTGCGCACCAAATTCGTGGCCCTGTGGATCGGCGCCGCCGGCATCGGCCTGTTCGGCATCTTCTCGTCGGCCTTCGAGATGATTTCGGTGCTGGTACAGCTGGGCATACGCAACAGCGGCGTGCGCGAAATAGCCGTCGCCGCTAAGGAGCGGCTGCCTCTGTCGGTACTGGCCATACGCCGGTGGGGGTTGCTCTTAGGCGTGGCGGGCGCACTGCTCACTGCGGCGCTGTCGGTGCCGCTGAGCCTCTTTACATTCGGCGACACGGCCCACTGGTGGGGCTACGCGCTGCTTGGCGCCGCCATTCTGCTCTCAACGCTCTCGACTACCGAATCGGCTGTATTTCAGGGGATAGGGCAGCTTAAACGGCTCGCCACCGGTCTGCTCTGCGGCACCATCGGCGGCCTGGCGGTGTCGATTCCGATGTTCCGTCTGTGGGGCGAAGGCTCGATTGTCCCCTCGATTCTGGCATACGCCCTCTGCGGTTGGATTGGCCTGGGTCTTTACCGCGCGAAGGTGGCTGAGCCGGCCGTGCGCCCCGGATGGCGCGAGTCGCTCATCTCCGGCAAACAGGTGATTGTGCTCGGTATCTATCTGACAATCTGCGACTTCATGACTTACTTAGTGGCTTTAGTATTCATGTCGTGGCTCAACCGCGACTCGGGCGAGGAGGCCGTGGGCTTCTTCCAGTCGGGCTTTACAATCGCCAACAAATATCTCGGCGTCATCTTCACGGCGCTTGCCCTGGAGTTCTATCCGCGTCTGTCGGGCGTGATTCGCAGCCGACGCGGCGTACGCCTCACGGTCAGCCACGAAACGTCGCTCATCATGCTGATTATTATTCCGGTGGCCACACTCTTCATAGCCTGCGACCAGTGGATTGTGCGTCTGCTTTACAAGGAGGAATTCCTGGTGATTCTGCCGTTCGTCACCTGGGCGGTGGTTGGCACAGTGTTCCGCGCCGCGTCGTGGTGTATGTCGTTCTCGATATTGGCGCGGGGCGACGGCCGCACGTTCCTGTGGACCGAAGCGCTCTCGAGCGTCATTTACTTAGGATGCAACTGCCTGTTTTACAAGCTGTGGAGCATCACCGGCATGGGCGTGGCATACCTGCTGTGGTACGCGCTGTACACGCTGATTATCGGTTGGGTGTACATAAAAAAATACGGCTACCGTATCAATCGGGGAGCCGTAGGTCTTACTGTAACGGCGCTGCTGGCCGTGGGTGTGGCCGCGGCGTCGCGTACATTGTTGGGATGGGAATATGCCGGCGGCGTGGCGCTGGCAGCATCGCTGTTCTCGCTGATGATATTCCGGCGGATTTTCCGCAGGCGCCGGGCCCTCACTCTTTGAGCGGCAGGGGGCCTTCGCGGAGTACTTCGGGAGCGTCAGGCCCCGTGAGCGACACGATTGCCGAGGGTACGCCGCCCGATTCGCCGGCGTCGATGATGGCGTCGACGCTCTTGCCGTAACGCATTTCCAGGGCTTCGGGACGCTCGGCGTCGCCCGGGTCTGCATCGTCCCATGCTACCGATGCGCAGAGCAACGGATTACCCAACGCCTCGGCCAAGGCTGTAGCTATGGGGTTGGCGGGGACGCGTACGCCCACTTCGCGGCGCCCCTTGAATGCCTTCGACAGGCGCGGGGTGGCGGGTAGAATAAAGGTGAACGGGCCGGGGAGATTCTCCTTCAGCAGGCGGAAATCGGTGTTGGAGATTGTGGCGTATTCGCTGGCCTGCGATATGCCGCTGCAGCAGATCGACAGCCGCTGCTTGGCCGGATTTATCTCCTTGATGCGACACACACGCTCGACGGCGCGGTTCTGGAGCGCGTCGCAGCCGACAGAGTAGAGGGTATCGGTCGGGAATATGATTACGCCGCCGCCACGAAGCGTCTCCACTAACTCGTCGAGATAGCGCCCGTTTATGCTCGAGGCGTACATTTTGTAGATTTTCATGGGTGGGAGGGAAGGGCTTTAAGGGCTTTAAGGGCTTTAAGGGCTTTAATGACTTTAAGGTCTTTAAAGTCTTTAAGGGCGTTAGAGGTTTGGGGGGGTCAGATAATCCGGTTGGGGAGGCCCAGGGCGGTTAGCGCCGCCGATACCTCGGCGCGCTTGTCGCCCTGAATCAGTATCTCGCCGCCTCGGCTTGAGCCGCCTACGCCGAGGCGCTGTTTCAGCTTCGTGGCGATTTCTGCCACCGCTTTGTCGTCGATGGTGAATCCGGCTACGATGGTTGCCGACTTACCTTTGCGCCCCTTGCGGTCGAGCAGCACATCGAGGCGCGCCGTCTGCCCCGGTTCAGGCGTGGCTTCCGGCTGAGCCTGCGGGGTGTCGTCAGGCCCCTCGGGCAGGGCGTCTTTCAGTGACGAAAGTGCTGATTTCCAGTCCATCGCCATCAGATAGCGGATTGTTCTTCGGAACTGTTGAGCTCCACGGAATCCTCGGCGGTGAACTCCTCGGCAGTGAGGTCGACGGGGTTCTCGATACCCGAAAGGATGCGTTTAACCAAATAGAAATGCGCCAGTTCGTCAGGCTCGAGCGACGACGAGAATGTGCGCAACGAGTCGGTGGAGATGTGCGAGGCCTCACGGAAGCATTCAACGGCGGTCGACACATTGTCCTCACCGTCAGTGTGCTCCGAAAGCCGCATATACTGCACCGAGAGATTGCCGAGATTCGTTTCGGTAAGCCCGTCGAGTCCGCGGTTCACCACTTCGTCGAGCAACTGCTGTGCCTCGTCGTAGTTGCCGGCGTCGATAGCCTCGTCGGCAGCCGCGATCTGCTCGCCGACAGCCTCGTTGCCGCTGCCGCAGGCGCCAAGCAGTATGGTAAATGCTACGCTTATGAAAAGGAGGAGTTTTTTCATAGAATTATTCGTAACGATGGCGATAGTCGATGGTATTCTTATCGCGTATCAGGGTAAGGGTCTGCTCATTTGACCTCACGATAGGCCAGGACAGGCGCGGGGCAACTCGTCCCACGGCGGCGGGGTCGCCCTCCTCTATCTGGATGCTGGTGGAGTCAGTGACAAGTATCAGTGAATCCTCGGTGGCCGACCAAGTGGCCTGCACCGAATATACCAGGTCGCCGGGACGGATGGCGCGCACCACAGCCGTGCGGTCGGAGTTGAGTTCGATGGCGGGTTTCATGTCCGAAAGGGCAGTGTTGTAGTATTTCCCGACCATGGACTTTTCGTAATCCGAGAGGCCGTTGCAGGCCGTCACGGCGCCCAAGGCAATGACAATACCAAAGAAAGCACCAAGCTTTTTGATGAACGGTTTCATTAGCGCTATATGGACTGAAAAGGATTATTCAGAATATGCAACAAAGGGGAGCGCCGTAACTAGGCACTCCCTGTATTTGTCAATTTTTTATCGCCTGCGATACGATTATTTTTTGTCGGCGGCAGGTGCGGGTGCAGCAGCCTTGTCGGCGGCAGGTGCGGGTGCAGCAGCCTTGTCGGCGGCAGGTGCGGGTGCAG
>CAMEPD010000026.1 GCA_945931475.1 uncultured Muribaculaceae bacterium
CGCGGTGCGGAGAGAGGGGGGGAGGTGGGGAGGGGGGATGGTGCGCGGGGCCGTGATGATGTTTTAATGTACTCAAAAGAGCGCTCGGTTACATTACGCGGTATTCAATCGGACGCCAAAGGCTTCGATAATATTGACGAATACGTTTGTGACAGAGGAAAATACAAGGTCAATCAAACTTTAGACTATGATTCACTTTGGTATAATCCTGCTATGGATTTCCCTTTGGTTGTTGATGGCATAACATATTTCCCTGGGGGAGATGAAAAAGCTCATATTGATAGACACAATGGTATTCATAATCCGAAAGACTGGGTATGGCGATGGAGTAAGGCTAAATTCGAGTTTGGTCTTAAAAACGGCTTTGTCATATTCAAAAGGGGACGCAATGGTATAAGAATCTATACTAAAACTTACCTTAATGCCTCTATTGAAAAAGATGCGAAAGGTGAATATTACGTAGCCTATAAGGATAGAGAAACAAAAATGAGTTCATTGGCGTTAGTCGAAAACGAATTTTCCAACGATAATGCCAAGAAGGAACTTGGAAATTATCTTGACGCCAATGCCTTTGATTTCCCAAAACCATCTTCTCTAATTGTTCAGTTGGTTTATCTCTCTACTAATCGTAATTGTACGGTCCTTGACTTCTTCGCTGGCTCTGGTACAACTCTTCACGCTGTGATGCAGCTTAATGCCGAGGACGGAGGAAAGCGTCAGTGTATTCTTTGCACCAACAATGAGAACGGCATATGCGAGAACGTGACCTATGAGCGCAATAGGCGAGTAATCAACGGTTACACGAAACCCAACGGCGAATTTGTTGAGGGGCTGCACGACAACAATCTCCGCTACTACCGCACCGAGTTGTTACCGAGCGAGCCGACCATTAAGAACATGAAAGAGCTTGTACGAGCAGCCACCGGCTTGCTTTGCATCAAGAACGACCTTTACACGGAGGCTCCGTTTGGCGGTCGGAAGCTCAACTCGAACTATGCCCGTTATTTCGAGCATGGCGACAAGCAAATGTTGGTGATATACAATGAACAGGCGATACCGTTCATTGTAAACATCATTAAGACCATGCCGGGCGAAGAAAAAATCAAGGTGTATGTGTTTGCCTACGGCTCCGACCCCTACGAGGCTGACTTCGCCGAAGTAAAAGACCACGTTACACTCTGCGCACTTCCCGATGCCATCTACAATGCCTACAAGAAAGTGCTGCCGAAACGCAAACCCAAATTCTCGCCCGATGATATTGTTGAAGAAATAATAGAGGAAGAAACCAAGACCGCGCTCGAAGGCACTCTCGACTTCAACAACGGCTATGAACAGGAAGGAGGCGACCAATGAAAGAAATAGCATACCAGCAACGTGCGATCGACAAACTCGTCAACGAGACCATCGAACTGCTCGGTCTGAGCGGCAACCGCCATACGCTCGTGTTCAAGTCGCCTACCGGCTCCGGCAAAACCATCATGGCCTCCGAGATGCTTTGCCGCCTTGATGAGGAACTGCGTGAACGCCCCGATGCACCGTACACCGAAGCCGCTTATATTTGGATAGCCCCTAACAAGCTGCACGAGCAGAGCTACTTCAAGCTATCCAACTACTTCGACGAAACCTGCACCCTGAAACCCATAATGTTCGATGACCTCGAACAGTCGGAGGGTATTCAGCCGGGGCAGATTCTTTTCGTCAACTGGGAAAGCATCAACAAAGAGAATAACAAAATGGTGAGAGGCGGCGAATCCTCACTCTCGCTTTATGAAATAACGCGCCTCACCCAACAGCAGCGCAATGTGCCTATCATCGTCATTATCGACGAGGAGCACCAGTTCGGAGGCAAGAATGCGAAGAAATCGCAAGCCGTCTTAAAGGCCATTGACCCGAAACTTGAAATCCGCATTTCCGCGACTCCCGACACCGTCGGAGACCGTCGCGTAGTCGTTGAACGCGAGTGGGTAATTGAGGAGGAAATGATTAAGGAGAACATCATCCTTAATCCGGCTCTCAATTTCAACAATCCCCACGGCAACCTTAATCAGCACCTCCTTTGGCTCGGCATACAGAAGCGAGAGGAATTGGCACAGGCGTACAAAGACCTCGGAGTAAACATCAATCCGCTGTTGCTTATTCAGCTTCCGAATGACGAGAGCGACAAGCTGACAGCCGAAGATAATGCCGTCAAGGCCGACATCATGGCCGCGCTCGAAGCATACGGCATCACAGTTGACAACGGCAAACTCGCCATTTGGTTGTCGGGAGAAAAGACCGATAACCTCTCTACAATCGAGCGGCCAAACGACCCGACCGAAGCCCTGCTTTTCAAACAGGCTATCGCTCTGGGCTGGGATTGCCCTCGCGCCGCCGTCCTCGTTATCTTCCGCAAGATGGGTAGCTTCAAGTTCTCGGCACAGACTGTCGGGCGCATTCTGAGAATGCCCGAACAGAAGTATTATACCGACCAACGGCTCAATCAAGGCTACGTCTACACAAACCTCGCCAAAGAGATGGTGGAAATCGTCAAGGACGATATGGACTATCTCGCTACTAATGTGGTAGCCATACGCCGCAAGGATATTAACCCCGTAGTGCTTGATTCGGAATACAGCGAGCGGTTATCATCTGACCGTAACCGTCTCGGCACGGACTTCAAAGAGGTGCTCAAACAGACATTTATCAACGAGTGGGGCTTGAATAGCGGTCAGCTTTCCCTGTTCACAGAAGATATGCTGTTCGGCGACGAGGAAGAAACCGACGAAGAAGTTGATACTACAAGTGTAACATACAAGAACCTGCAAGTTGCCAAGAATCAGCGCGGCATCAACTTTGCCGTTAAAAACGTGAGCATTGATGTGGTCCGCGACCTTGAAATGACCGGCGAAGTCGGCCAAAAGCTCATAGAGTCCAAAGCATCATACATCTTTAACGCCGCCGATCTGACGCAAATGTTCCTTGCCTTCTGCAAGCGGCTTCTCGGCAACGACTTCGAGCAGCGCAGCGTCAAGACACTTGCCGGAAACCTCAAAGAAGTTATGGAAGAACTTTTTGAGGTGTTCGAGTATGATGCCATGAAGATTATCCTCTCCAACGATAATCTTCATCACAACCGCCCGAAATTTGAGCGTTTGATTTCCAAAGCCATTCAGCGATATGCCGAGAGGTTGAGAATCCGTCAGATGCAAGCCAAAGGCAGAGCCTTCAGGCATTACGATTGGGTTATTCCGGCGGAACGCGCCTACCCCGTCGACCTGTACGATGAAAGGCTCGACATGAAAAATCACGCCCTTCTTCCTTATATGCAATCCAAGCCGGGACGTATCGGGTCAGACACCGAGCGTGAGTTCGAGAAGTTCCTCGAACAGCACAAGGACGCGATAGAATACTGGTACAAGAATGGCGACCACGGCAAAGCCCATTATGCTATTGGCTATACAAACTCGCAGGGCAAGAAAGACCTGTTCTATGTGGACTATATTATCTGTATGAAGAACGGAGACATCTTCCTTTTCGACACCAAAACCGAGGGCAGCGATTCGGAAGCGCCATACAAGCATAATGCCCTTATTGAATACATAAACTCAGAATCCAACAAGGGCAAACGACTCCACGGAGGCATCATCGTTCCTGACAAATTCGGCAACTGGGTATATTCTCCGGCACCGCTTGACTTGAAACTTGGAACAAGTGACACGAACCATTGGAATGAATTTATCCCGGAACGATATATCTAAACAACGGGCTATTGCGTTGGAGCCGGGATAAGCATCATAAGGTGGATGGGAATCGGAGGTCTGAGTCCTACACCTTCTCATTGAGGGGTACATCAAAACCGGGGGTTGAGGGCTTGGAGCGTCCTCAACCCCCGGAAAGATAGGGTCAGTAAATCAGTGGTTTATTTGTGGGAATCGACCTTGATGGTGGCGTTGGCGGGGAGAGCGATGGAGTCGGCGGGGTTGTCGGCCGAAGGTTTCAGGCTCTTGGAGGCTTCTGAGCCGGGCTTGAGCCAGCGGTCGAGCCAACGGAAGAATACGCGCTGCCACAGGATAGCATTCTGAGGTTTGAGAATCCAGTGGTTTTCGTCGGGGAAGATGAGCATTTCGGCAGGTACGCCACGGAGTTTGGCAGCGTTAAAGGCCATTTCGCCCTGCGACGAGAGGATGCGGTAGTCGTATTCGCCATGAGTTACGAGGATGGGGGTGTCCCATTTGTCGACGAAGCGGTGGGGCGAGTTGGCGAAGGTGCGCTGTGCGGTGGCGTTGGTGGGGTCCCAGAAGCAGCCGCCCATATCCCAGTTGGCGAACCACATCTCCTCGGTCTCGAGGTACTGGGCTTCCATGTTGAAGATACCGGCGTGGGCGATGAGTGCGGCGAAGCGGCCATCGTGGATGCCGGCGAGCATATATACCGAGAAGCCGCCGTAGCTTGCGCCGACTGCGCCGATGTGGTCGCCGTCGACGTAGGGTTTTTCCTTCATGAAGTCGACAGCGGCGAGGTAGTCCTTCATGTTCTGACCGGGATAGTCGCCTGAGATCTGCTCGTTCCACTCGGTGCCGAAGCCGGGAAGGCCGCGCCGGTTGGGGGCGATGACTATGTAGCCTTCCGATGCCATCAGCATCAGGTTCCAGCGGTAGCTCCAGAACTGGCTGACAGCCTGCTGCGGGCCACCCTGACAGTAGAGGATTGCGGGGTATTTCTTATTGGGGTCGAATTTCGGCGGGTACACTACCCATGTGCACATCTCTTTGCCGTCGGTAGTGGGCACCATCACCTTTTCAACCTTCGGGGCCGTGAGCTTCGAGAGAATGTCATCGTTGACCTTGGTAAGGGGAGTGGCTTTTCCGCCGGCGATGGCGTAAACCTCGTTGGGGTAGAGCATCGAGTGGCGCAGGGCAACCACCTTATCGTTGCCGAGGGGAGCAATCGAGGCGTAGTCGCAAACGTCGGTCGAGTCGGTGAGCATCTTCACCTGCTTAGAGGCCACGTTGATGCTGAACACCGGAGTAGTGCCCCGGTAGGCCGCCAAGAAGATAATCTCTTTCGAGTCGGGGCGCCATGCTATGGCGTCGGCGGTATAATCCCAGTCGGTGGTAAGGTCGGTCTTTTGGCCCGATTTGAGGTCCATTACGAAGATGCGGTTCTTGTCTGACTCATACCCGTCGCGCTCCATCGACAGCCAGGCGACATACTTGCCGTCGGGCGAGTACGCCGGGTTGGTGTCGTAACCCATCATACCCTCGGTGAGGTTTTCGGTCTTGCCGGATGCGAGGTCATAGCGGTAGAGGTCAGAGTTGGTCGAAACGGCGTATTCCAGGCCGGTCTTCTTACGCGAAACGTAAATCAGCTGCTTCGAGTCGGGGCTCCAGGCGAACGACTCGATGCCGCCCCACGGGCGCATGGGCGATTCGTAGGGCTCGCCGTCCATAATATCCTTGATGTTCGAGAGGGCGCTACCGTCGAAGTCGGCCACGAAGGGGTGGGGGATTTCGGTAACCCACTGGTCCCAGTGTTTGTACATCAGGTCATCGATAATGCGGCCGGTGGCCTTGGGGAGGTCGGGATAAGCGTCGGCGGCTGTCTGTGAGTATTTTACGGTGGATGTAACCACAATCTTCTTGCCGTCGGGCGAAACGAGGAAACCCTCGATGCCGTTCTCGAGCTCGCTGACAGCCTTGCGGCCCGAGCCATCGGCCTTCATCACGTAGAGCTGCGGTTTGCCGTCGCGGTCTGCGATAAAGGCTATCTCGCTGCCACCGTTGAGCCAAACGGCGCCGCTCTCCGAGCCGGCGGTTTCGGTGAGGCGCTTGAGGTCGGAACCGTCGGCGTTCATCACATAGATCTCATTGTTGCTCTTGTTCTGCTCCACGCTCTCGTAGCTGATGGAGAGCAGGATTTTGGAGCCGTCGGGCGACACCTGCGGATTCGATACACGGCCCAGCGCTTCGAGGGCATCGATGTTGAAGATGCCGTCGGCCGGAGCCTCGAACTGTGGCTTCTCTATGATGGGGCCATCTTGCTGCCCGTTGCCCGAGCAGGCTGTAATAAGTGTAGCACCCATAGCAAGCGGAATGATGTACTTGTTCATATATTTATTTAGGTTTGGTAAATGCGGTCTAACCTCTCGACAGTAGCCCCGAGGTGGTGAAAATGCCCACGCGAGTCGGGCCGAGGGTGAGTGACTTCCGATTGACAAAGTTACGATTAATTCTTTAAAATCTGAGCTTTTCAACGGGCGGATGACGGAATTTTTGTAACTTTGCATCCAAAATAATCCGACAGCAAAGAATCTATGAAAGAACTTGCCCCCAAATACGACCCTTCACTGGTCGAACAGAAATGGTATGATTACTGGATGGAGCACAAACTGTTCCACTCCGAACCCGACGCCCGCGAACCCTACACCATCGTTATCCCGCCGCCAAACGTTACCGGTGTGCTCCACATGGGCCACATGCTCAACGAGACGATTCAGGATATACTGGTGCGCCGCGCACGTCAGGAGGGCAAGAATGCCTGCTGGGTTCCCGGCACCGATCACGCTTCGATATCCACCGAAACCAAGGTGATTGCCAAACTCGCCAAAGAAGGTATCCGCAAGACCGACCTCACCCGCGAGCAGTTCCTCGAGCATGCCTGGGACTGGACTCACCATCACGGCGGCATCATCCTTCAGCAGCTCCGCAAGCTTGGTGCTTCGTGCGACTGGGATCGGACCGCCTTCACCATGGACCCCGAACGCTCCAAGGCCGTTATAAAGGTGTTTGTCGACCTCTACAACAAGGGCCTGATTTACCGCGGCCTCCGCATGGTCAACTGGGACCCGGCCAACCGCACGGCCATCTCCGATGACGAGGTGTTCTACGAGCAGGAGCAGAGCAAACTCTACTACCTGAAATATTTCGTGGCCGATGACCCCGAAGGGCGTTATGCTGTGGTGGCCACCACACGTCCCGAGACCATCATGGGCGATACCGCCATGTGCATCAACCCCAAGGACCCCAAGAACGAATGGCTAAAGGGGAAGCGCGTAATCGTGCCGCTGGTGGGTCGCGAGGTGCCCGTGATAGAGGACCGTTACGTCGACATCGAGTTCGGTACCGGCTGCCTGAAGGTGACCCCGGCTCACGACAAGAACGACTATATGCTCGGCAAGAAGCATAACCTCGAAACCATCGACATCTTCAACGAGGATGGCACAGTGGCCGAAGTGGCCGGTATGTACGTGGGTATGGACCGCTTCGACGTACGCCGTCAGATTGCCATGGACCTCGAGGCCGCCGGCCTGATGGAGAAGGTTGAGGATTATGTGAACAACGTGGGCCTGTCGGAGCGCACCAAGGTGCCCATCGAACCGCGCCTGTCGATGCAGTGGTTCGTGAGCATGAAGCACTTCGCCGACATCTCGCTCGCGCCCGTAATGGACGACATCATCGGTTTCGTACCCCCCAAATACAAGACCACTTACCGCAACTGGCTGGAGAATATTCAGGACTGGTGCATCTCGCGTCAGCTCTGGTGGGGCCACCGCATCCCGGCATGGTATTACACCAACGCCGACTCCTCGCAGGGCATAGCCGTGGCCGAGAACGAGGAGGAGGCCCTTGAGGTGGCGCGCCGTCAGTCGGGCAATCCCGAGCTGCAGCTCAGTGATCTCCGTCGCGACGAGGATGCCCTCGACACCTGGTTCTCGTCGTGGCTCTGGCCAATCACCCTTTTCGACGGCATCAACAATCCCGGCAACCCCGAAATCAGCTATTATTACCCCACCAACACGCTGGTTACCGGCCCCGACATCATATTCTTCTGGGTGGCCCGCATGATTATGGCCGGCTACGAATATGTGGGCAATTACCCCTTCAAGAATGTATATTTCACCGGCATAGTGCGCGACTCGCTGGGCCGCAAGATGTCGAAATCGCTCGGCAACTCGCCCGACCCGCTCGACCTCATCGCCAAATACGGCGCCGACGGCGTACGGTGCGGAATGATGATGGCTGCCCCCGCCGGCAACGATATTCTCTTCGACGAGAAACTCTGCGAGAACGGCCGTAACTTCTGCAACAAGATCTGGAACGCGTTCCGCCTGGTCAACGGCTGGCAGGTCGACAACGACGCCAAGGCCGATACCGCCTCGGAGCAGGCTATGAAATGGTTCGCCGCCAAGCTCGCCGCCGCCGAAGCCGAGGTTGCCGACCTCATCGGCAAATTCCGTATATCGGAGGCGCTCAACGTGATTTACCGCCTCTTCTGGGACGAATTCTCGTCGTGGTACCTCGAAATGGTGAAGCCCGCATGGGGCGCCGCCATCTCGGGCCGGGCATACCGTGCCACACAGAGCTATTTCGACGCGCTGCTGCGCCTGCTCCACCCCTTTATGCCCTTCATCACCGAGGAGCTGTGGCAGAACCTCGATGACCGCCGTCCCGGCGAATCGATTATGTACGCGCCGCTGCCTCAGCCCGAGGCTGCCGACGATGCCATCCTTGTAGAGATGGAGCAGACCAAGGAGATAGTAACAGCAGTGCGTGGCGTGCGTGCCAAGCGCAACATCCCGCAGAAGGAGGCCCTCGAGCTGCGCGTGGTCTCCGCGTCGCTCGCATCCCCGGGACAGGCCGCTGTTGTGACCCGCCTCGCCAATACGTCGAAAATCGTGGAGAACGGACAGAAGGATGCTACCGGCGCATCGTTCCTGGTCGGCACCACCGAATTCTGCGTACCCCTGGCCGACAACATCGACCTCGACGCTGAGCGCGCAAAGATTCATAAGGATATCAAGTACTATGAAGGTTTCCTGGCATCAGTTCAGAAGAAACTCTCCAACGAGCGCTTTGTAGCCAAGGCTCCGGCCGCCGTTATCGACGCCGAGCGCCGCAAGCTCTCCGATGCCGAGACCAAGCTTGCCACACTGCGTCAGGCTCTGGCCGCTATAAGTGACCGATGATTCTTGAACGCGAAATAGAGGAGTGGCTCTCCGGCTGGTTCGGCGACGGCACGGCCGCAGTGCTGGTCGTGCCGACGTTGATAATCATGGTCGGGCTGGCCGCTGTGCTGTCGTACTTCGTGTTCCATCGGCTCTGTATCCCTATTATAACCCGCATTGTCAAGCGCACACGCACCGAGTGGGATGATGATATTCTCACCCCCGAAGTACTGCGCGCCATAAGCCAGTTGGTACCCGCTCTGATTGTGGCGTGGCTGCTCCCTAAAGTCTTCGAAGATTCGAAGACCTACAGCCGGCTGATTGTCAAACTCACCGACCTGTATATCGTAGTGGCCATAGTGCACATGGTCAACGCAGCCATACGGGCGCTGTTCGACGGGTTCGCCAAACGTTACACCGCCCGCGCCGCCACTCTCAAGGGTATTTTCCAAATGACCCGGCTGGTGGTGATAGGCGGGGGTGTGATTTTCTGTGTGTCAATCCTTTTTGGCAAGTCGCCGGTAACTGTATTCACCGCAATCGGTGCATCGGCGGCAGTGCTGATGTTAGTGTTCAAGGACACAATACTCGGTCTGGTGGCGGGCATTCAGCTCTCGGCTAACAATATGTTGCGCAAGGGCGACTGGATTGTGTGCCAGCGCGCAGGCGCCAACGGCGAGGTGCTCGACATATCGCTCACTACCGTGAAAATCCGCAACTGGGACAATTCTGTAATCACCATCCCGCCATATAACCTCATCAGCGATTCATTCCAGAATTACGAACCGATGCGGATTATCGGCGGACGACGGGTGGCCCGTTCGGTGTGCATCGACGTCAACAGCGTGCGCTTTCTGTCGCCCGACGAGCTTGCCCGGCTGAAGGAGGCCTCGCTTATCCCTGCCGACACAGATGTCGCCACTCTGGAAAACAGTATCAATTTAGGGTTATTCCGGCGTCATATTGCTGAATGGCTTAAAAATCACGCTGATGTGATTACCCGTAAGGGGCACACCATGTTTGTGATGGTGCGAGAACTGCAGTCGACACCCGAAGGCATCCCTCTGGAACTCTATTTCTTCACAACCAAAACCGAATGGCTGGCCTACGAGGATTTCCAGTCGGATATCTTCGATTATGTCTACGCCACAGTTCCCCGTTTCGGACTTCGCATCTATCAGGCCCCCTCGGCCTGCGACATCCGCTCAATCGGTCGCTGAGGTTATTCGGGAAGGAGGGTTACGAACGTGGCTGAATGGCCGGTTGCCGGGATGATTTTCTCAAGTAAATCACTGAGTGACAGTACTATCGACGCCGTATTTACGCACGGATGGCAGGCATAGGTAGTGACATCGCGCAGATCCTCGTCGATTATCAGCCGTACATGTTTCTCACGGTCGTGAATCAGGCCCATGGGCGACACGGCCCCGGGGTGAATGTGCAGGTACTGCTCCATAGCTTCGGGCGATGCGAACGACAGACGCGCACAACCCAACTGCGACGACAGATATTTGGTTTTGAATGGCTTGTCGGCCGGAATCATCAGCAGGTAGAACTGTGTCTGCTGCCGGTTGGTGAGGAACAGATTCTTGAAAACCGGCGCCCCGGCGCGGCGGCGTACGGCCTCGCACTCCTCCATGGTGAACGCCGCAGGGTGAGTGAGGGTAGTGTATTCGACGCCGAGAGAGTCGAGGAAGTCGTAGACATCGAGCTCGGCGCGAGTGCGCGATTCATCGCCCTCGGTTGGGCGACCGGTGTATATGTGGGTTATAAAGTTGGGCATAAATAGGGGTAATAGGGGTAATAGGGGTAATAGGGAACGCCGTACCGAGAAATATCGATACGGCGTTGGTATTAGGTTGAGTGGGGGTGGTTAGTCCTTCTTTTTAAGGGGGGCGGTTTTGGCCGGTTTCGGGGGCTCCGGCTTGCGGATGCCGTCACGCATCAGCATGGCGTCGATTGTGGGGTCCTGACCGCGGAATCGGCGGTAGATAAGGTCGGGAGCTTCCGAACCACCCTTTTCGAGCACGTTCTTGCGGAACTCGTTGGCTGTCGTGCGGTTGAAGATACCGGTCTCTTTGAATTTGGCAAAGGCATCGGCATCGAGCACCTCGGCCCACTTGTACGAGTAATAGCCTGCGGCGTAACCACCTGAGAAGATGTGGCTGAACTGCGGCGATATCATCGAGCCCTCGACGTCGGGGAAGATGCGCACTCCGTCGAGCGCCGCGCTCTCGAATTTCACCGGATCGGCTACTTGTGCCGAATCAGTGATTGAATGCCAGGCCATGTCGATATAACCGAAATTGAGCTGACGCATACACGAGTAGGCTGCGCCGAACTGCGCCGACTTCACAATCTTGTCGACCAGCTCGGAGGGTATCGGTTCGCCGGTCTGATAGTGACGCGCGAAGGTGTTGAGGTATTCTTTCTCGGTGAGGTAGTTCTCGTTGAACTGCGAGGGGAGCTCCACGAAGTCGCGGTATACGTTCGTGCCCGAGAGCGATTTGTAATTGCACTGGGTGAGCAGACCGTGCAGGGCGTGGCCGAACTCGTGGAGGAAGGTCTCGACCTCGTAAGGCGTCAGGAGCGAGGGCTTGTCGGCTGTGGGTTTGGTGAAGTTCATCACTATCGACACGTGCGGGCGCTCGTTGACGCCGTCGGCTGTTACCGACTGGCCGCGGAATTCGGTCATCCACGCGCCGGGACGTTTCGATTCACGGGGGAAGAAGTCGGTGTAGATTATTCCGAGATACTTGCCGTCCTCGTCGTGAACGTCGAAAGCCTTCACATCCTGGTGGTAGACGTCAATCGAGTCGTTGGGGGTGAAGTGCAGACCGTAGAGACGTGTCGCAAGGCCGAATACGCCTCCGATGGTGTTGTTCAGCTCGAAATAGGGGCGAAGCTCCTCCTCGTCGTAGGCATAACGTGCGTTACGTAGCTTGTTGGCGTAGTAGCTGTAATCCCAGGGATTGATAGTCACCGCGTGCCCTTCGCTTTCCGATGCGAAGTCGGTAAGCTCCTTAAGCTCCTTGTCGAGGGCCGGACGGTAGGCGTCGCGCAGCTGATTCAGCAGATTATATACACCCTCGGGGGTCTTGGCCATGGTGCGTTTCAGCGACTGTTCGGCGTAGGTTTTCGAGCCGAGCAGGTTGGCAATCTCCATACGCAGCACGGCGATGCGCTGCAGCACGGGTACATTGTTGAATTCGCCCCCGGTGTTGCGGCCGGTGTACAGGCGGTAGAATTTCTCGCGGATGGCCGGAGAATCGCTGTATTTCATCACGGCCATGTAGGTGGGCTGAGCTAAGGTGAAGAGATATTCGCCCGGGCGCCCCTTGGAGGCAGCGAGTTCTGCGGCTTCGGTTATGATGCCCTGGGGCAGTCCGCCGAGTTCATCCTTGGTGAGCCATATCTCGTAGGTGTTCAGTTCCTTGAGGACATTCTGGCCGAAAAGGGTGGTCTGTTCCGACAGCTCCGACGAGAGGCGGCGGTACTTATCGCGGTCGGCGCCCTGCAGGTCGGCTCCGGCTAAAGCGAACGAGTCGTAAGTCTCCTGCAGCAGGGTTTTCTGCTCTGGAGTGAGGTTGAGTCGGGCGCGGTCGGCGTAAACGGCCTTGACGCGTTTCCACAGCCCCTCGTTGAGGGTAATCGAGGTGGAATAGTCGGAGAGTTTGGGGGTGACGCGCATCGAAATCTCCATCATCTCGTCGTCGGTGTCGGCCGACAGGAGGTTGAAGAAGACATTCAGCACACGGTCGAGCCCTTCGCCGGCGCGGTCGAGGGCCACGATAGTGTTCTCGAAGGTCGGGGCTTCGGGGTTATTGACGATAGCGTCGATTTCGCAGCGCGCATTGGCTATCTGTGCGTCGATAGCCGGTTCGTAGTCGGCATCGGTTATGCTCTTGAAGGGCACAGCCCCGTCAGGCGTGTTGTACTCTGACGCAAACACTGCACCGGGCTGCGTCTGCGCTTGTGTCGGATTATTTGTCATGAGGGCAGTAACGGCTGTTAATGCAAGAAATGCTTTTTTCATTCAACAGAGGGTTTGGATTGAAGCCGGTGGCAGCGGATAGGTGTTGCCGCTTTGCCGTGCCGACTGATTGTTTAACGGTGATAACGGTGATTTATTTTAGGAATACGAGCCATACGGCGCCAACCATCAGCAGCATCGCCAGTATATGGTTCCAGCGGAGTGTGAAGTTATCGAACATCAGCAGCGAGAAAATCACGAAGATGGTCAGAGTGATAACCTCCTGAATGATTTTCAATTGCATCAGCGAGTACGGTCCGCCGTTCCCCTCGAAGCCGATTCGGTTGGCCGGCACCTGGAACGAATATTCAATCAGGGCAACACCCCACGAACAGAGGATGACGACCCAGAGGGGCCAGTCGGTGGATATACCGCTGGTCTGGAGTTTCAGATGACCGTACCATGCAATGGTCATAAAGATGTTCGACAGCACTAACAGCAGCAATGTGGATATGGCGGGATTCACTTTGTGATAGATTTGGAGGTGATAATTGGGGACAAAATTAAGAAATAATTGCTAAATTCGGGAGAAAAAGTTAATTTTGACATTCCAATTTTAGAAAATATGGCCCAGGAGAAACCTTATATATTCGAAATGGAGATAAAAGTTCGCGACTATGAGATTGATTCTCAGGGTATTGTGAATAATGCCAACTATCTTCATTATCTGGAGCACACGCGTCACGAATTTTGCGAGGCTCACGGAGTGTCGTTCCGCGATATGCAGCGGCGGGGCATCGACCCAGTGGTGAGCAAAATCGAAATTTCGTATCTCACACCGTTACGCCTTGCCGAAACGATGCGCTCGTGCCTGTGGATTGAGCGCCGGGGCGCCCGGTTTGTGTTCCATCAGGATATTTTCAATGCCAAGGGAGCGGCCGTAGTGCGCGCGTTAGTGCATATTGTGACCCTCGAAAACGGGCGCCTCAGCCGCGGCGAGTCACTCGCTGAGGCTTTCGGCAAATTTCTTTGACAGGACGTTATGGTTTCATCGCATAAGATTGAAATATCAGCTCTTACCTCCGGACAGCCGGCGTATCCGCAGCGGCTGGCGCAACTCATGACGCCGCCACCGCAGCTCTATGCTCTCGGCGACGCTGACCTCAACGCCAAATACATTGTGGCGATAGTGGGCACACGCTCGGCCACCGCCTACGCCCGGCAGGTAATCAACAATATCGTCGACGGGCTGCACCGGCGTCTGCCCGACGGCCTGCTGATTGTCAGCGGTATGGCGCTCGGCTGCGACATCATGGCGCACCGTCGCGCCGTCGACGACGGAGTACCCACGGTAGGTGTGTTAGCTCACGGACTCGACCATATCTACCCGGCCGTGCACCGTCAGTTTGCCTCAAAATTAGTGTCGGAGGGTAGGGGAATGCTGCTGACGCAGTACCCCGAAGGCTCCCGAATCCACAAGAATAACTTTCTGTCGCGCAACGAAATAGTGGCCGGAATGAGCGACTGCGTCATAGTGGCCGAATCGGCCGCAGACCATGGCGGCGCACTCTACACGGCCCGGTGGGCCAAGCGCGCCGGACGCACTGTGTTCGCCGTCCCCGGTCGGGCTACCGACAAGTATTCCGGCGGGTGCAACATGTTGATACGCACCGGAGCAGCACTCCTCGCCGAGACGGCCGACGACATTGTCGACGCCATGGGGTGGGAGGCCGACCAGCTTCGGCTGTTCAATGATACCCCCCGCCCGGCCGCCCCTCAGCGCCCGTCGCTCTCTCCCGAGAACAAACGCATCACCGACTATCTCACAGCCAATCCGGAGAGCAGCTCCGACCTGATTTCGCGTGCGCTAAACATCCCCCTGTGGGAGCTGATAGGTATGCTCACAGAGCTTGAGATGTCGGGCTACGTCATCTCACGGCCCGGTAACCGGTTCATGTGTGTATCGCGCTGACGTACTGACGCCGGAACAACTTTCCTCCGACAAACGTTATATCTTTATACAAAATTTTCGCCTGCGGGCGTTTACCTAAATACCTTAGACTGATGGAAAAACGAATTATTGCCCCCTCGGAACTCATCATCAACCCCGACGGATCCGTATTTCACCTTCACCTGCTGCCCGAGCAGCTCACCGACCGAATCATCCTGGTGGGCGACCCTGCGCGTGTCAACCTGGTGGCTTCATTTTTTGATACCCGTACATTCGAGGTGCAGTCGCGTGAATTTCATACAATCGGCGGCACATACAAGGGCAAACCTATCATGTGCCTGAGCCATGGCATAGGCCCCGACAATATTGATATCGTTATCAATGAGCTCGACGCGTTGGCCAATATCGACTTCAATACGCGCGAGATAAAACCCCGGCACCGCGAGCTTCACATGGTGCGCATCGGCACCTCGGGCGCCCTTCAGCCCGAACTCGAGATCGGCACTCCCGTAATCGCGCAGAAATCAATCGGTTTCGACGGAGTGCTCAACTATTATGCCGGCCGTAATGATGTGTCAGACCTTGATTTCGAACACGCATTCTGCGAATTTACTCACTGGAATCCGCTTTGGGCCAAGCCATACGTGGTCGATTCCGACGAAGAGCTCGTCGAGAAAATCGGCCGCGACGACATGGTGCGCGGCGTGACCATCTCGGCCGTCGGCTTCTACGGCCCTCAGGGCCGCGAACTGCGTCTGCCTCTGGCCAATCCCGACCTTAACCGGCTCATCGAAGAGTTCCGCTACAATGGCAGGAAGGTAACCAACTACGAGATGGAATCGGCTCCCCTGCAGGGACTCGGACGCCTCTTGGGCCACAAGGCCATGACCGTATGCTTCATCATCGCAAACCGCATGAAGAAACAGGCCGACGCCCACTACAAGGACTTCATGAAGGAGGGCATAGCCCGAATTCTCGACCGTATCTGAACTACCCGGCCGCACCCGGCAATGGCGGGGAAATTGGTCACGGTCGCGTTAATTCGGGCCGTGGTCACAACTATTTGCTATGATTCTGAAAATTAGAAATATGGTGTGCCGTCACTGCGTCGAAGCGCTGAAACGCACACTGCTCGACCAGGGGCTGCATCCGCTGTCGGTAGAGCTTGGCGTCGCCGAAATCGAAGAGGAGAACCTTGGCGAGGCCCTTCTCCGGTGCCTCGACAATGCGCTCGACGCACAAGGATTCAGCCGCATCAAGTCGCACGACGAAGAGATTGCCGAGAAGACCAAACACGTTATTCTCGACCATCTGCGCCGCGAGAGTTGCCCGTTGAACCTCTCGGCATGTCTCGAAGAGCACCTGCAGCTCGATTATCCCACCATCAGTCGCGCATTCCAGGCAACCGAAGGGCGCACGATAGCCAAATACTATCTGTATCAGCGCATTGAATTCGTGAAGGAACTGCTGCAATATGGCGAAAAGACTCTGGCCGAGATTGCCGACCTTACCGGATTCTCGTCGGCAGCACATCTGTCGCGTCAGTTCAAGGCAGTCACCGGCCTCACCACATCGCAATACATCGCCTTGCGTCCCTCGCGTAAGCCCCTCAGCAACGTCTGAGGCCCCGAATTACCCCGGACACCATAATATAAATCAATCAAACTTACCAAAATCAACATGAATGACATAGTCGTAGGAATGGGCGAAGCCTTATGGGATATTCTCCCCGAAGGTAAGAAAATCGGCGGTGCTCCGGCCACCCAGCAACCGGACCAGAACACAACATCGCTGGATCTGATGAACCGCATGAATATGCACGGAATGGCAGAGGCCTTCCGCGAAAGCCTTGCCGGAACAACCGCACAGTCAATGACTCCCGACTCCTTCCTCTCGATGCTGCTGCACCGTGAATGGGACTGGCGCGCACAGGCCGCAGTAACGCGCCTGACAAAAAAACGCGGCGTTCCGCTACAAGGCTTATCTCGAGGAAATCGACTACGCCACAAACCGGGGGCTCGACCGCAACCAGATGGAGCGGCTGGCGACACTCGACTTCGTCCGAAACGGTCAGAATCTCTTCATCACCGGATCATCAGGCACAGGTAAAAGCTTCCTGGCCTGCGCACTGGGACATGAGGCTTGCAAACGTGGCATACGCACCCTGTATGCCAACGCCTCCAAACTGCTCGGACAGCTCAAGGTCGCAAAAGTCAAGAACAATCTTGAGTCCGAGCTCAAGAAAATCGAACGATGTCAGCTGCTCATCCTCGACGATCTTTTTCTGGTGCCCCTTGACGCGAAGGAGCGTCCGATCCTGCTCGACATAATCGAAGACCGCCACGAGCGCAAATCGATCATCATCACCTCCCAGTACCCTTCCTCAAGCTGGTACGACATGGTCGGTGACCCGACTGTAGCCGATGCCATCCTCGACCGTATAGTACACTCGGCGCACACAATCGAGCTGTCCGGAGAAAGCATGCGCAAACTGAAGGCTAGAACAGCCTGACAAACCAAATGAGGTAAAATAACATTGACCCCCGCCGCCAGGACTTTTAAGGGGTCATTCTTATTTTGCCCGAGGGGTCAAATCCCGCGTGCCCGAAGGGGTCAAACGCACGCGCCTTTTCCACCAATGTGCAACTCACCCAAATATATTTGAGCAAAGCCTTCAGGCATCATCGAAAACTCACTTTCGTTTGGAGTTATCGCTCTTATTGCGGTTACAAATTCTGCTGCTGTCATAGAATCTAATTGATTTCACTTATAGTTTTCAAGTTCAACGGCTAAATTCTCCGCAACAGTATTTGCGTTAAAGATTTTACAGGTATCTTTCCCTAATAGTCTCATCGCTTTTCTCCTTTCCGCCAAAGGCAAATAAACAGAGCAAGGGCAATAAAATAGTTGAGCCAAAGGGCAACCGACAATGAATCAACCCTCAGATACATTCTATCTATTATATCTTGAATATCGTATGGCTCAATAAAATATTTCAAATCCAGATAGGCATTAAGACTCATAAGCAATTCGCAAATGCCAATCACTACAAATGCTATAACACCTGCTATTTTCTGCCACTTTTTCATAGTCTTCATTATTCGTCTAATATTCAATGCCTTGTCGAATCCATCTTTTCTATCAGTTTAAGCAGGTGCCGACGGTTTTCCAATTCTTTGTCCGTATATTTTATCCGGGTTCTGCCATTGATTGCATCAATCAACTTTTGGCGAATCGTGGACGGGTCAGCACCGTGCCTAAGCAACTCTTCAGCTCCAGCAAAATCATTAAACAGAACGGCTGTTTCAATTGGATATACCTGACCGTCGTCTCCAATGGCCTCAGGTTTATCAGAACGGCTAATGATTCTATTGGGGTCTGCACCCCTGTTTAAAAGGAATCGTAAAACCTCAGTTTGAGATTCGGTATATAGTTCACCTGAAGATAACGGTGTCCAGCGCCCGATATATCGACCTTCAGATATACTGTCAAGGCAATAGGCGTTTACATCGGCACCGTATTGTATTAAGAGTTTGACCCATTTTAATTTTTCTTCTTCGTCAATGTACTTTCCGCAAATACAATTCAATGGTGTAGAGGCACGCGCCGGACTTACACTAACCGAATCAATGAACACAGCGTTCGGGTCTGCTCCTTTTCTTAACAAAGCCTCGGCCGACTTGTATTTTCCATCTTTTATCGCATAAAACAGCACTTGCTGTTGACATTTCGGGTCTTTATACTCTGCCAATTTCGGATTAGCGGTTAAAATTTCATCGATTCTTTTGACATCCTGATTCCTTATTGCCTTGGCAAGATCCTCGCAAGGCGTATCGCGATACAGGCGATAATCATTGCCCCATACGTTATGTTTATCAATCGGACCATCCATTGCATACCAATACGCACCATATATCAACCCTGCGAACAGTATAAATGGAGCTATGGAATATAGTTTTTTCTTTGTCTTGGTATATATCGCCACACTTGCCCAACAAATTCCCAACAATACAAGCGAATAGGAATTCACGCCAAAGAATATAGCATAAGCAAGCAATATATTAGACGGATGGTCGAATATGAATATGCTGGTATAGAATACAAGAGGTGCGGCAAGTATAGGCAATAGCACTATAATGCACAAAATCTTCAACAGCAGCGGATAGTGTTTAATGTCTAATTTCATCGCTTGCCTCCTTTCCGACGGCACAAATATAACTGACTTTGCACCCACAGATTACAAGAGAGAGCAAAGCCAACAAACAGAATCAATATCGTATAGAGTGTTGCCATACGCAAAGTTACACATTTTCGCTGACATACAGCGTATTCCCTTGAAATTTATTGTCTCTTTGCTTTCCACTCTAAATCATAAAAATATCTATCAACCGTTAAAACATAGTTAAATATTTCATCCAAAACACACTCCTTTTCTAATCCTTTCATTCCCTCATAGCAAATTTTTTCACTCCCTCTTTTCATTAACGTATAGTTGTACCGTTATTTTCTTATATAGCTGATTATCAGCAGTAAAAGTCATTGAAAACCAATTCCACATAGTCAGTGGTAAATCTGTAAATGAGCGGATTGTCATTGCTCCCGTCCTCTACTAATTGCCATTGCCCTTTGATCAGTTTGGTGTCGGGATAGTCCGTGGTGTCATTATCGCAGGCACTGAACGTAAGTGCAAGGAGAGGAAGTAAAAACAGAAGTAGTTTCATCATCTAATAGGGTTTGAGATTATTTCATAATTGCTGAACTTGCGCCGGATTGTTCTCCGACTTCGTTGCCGCGCTGAACTTTCTTACCGTATCCGAAGGTGTAGGTTACCGAAAGGTTCAATCTTGCATGGGAATTTGTGCCATAGGTTGTTCGATGTTCTGCATATAGTGGAGACTGAATATAGCGGTCTGAGGTGCTCCAGTTGGAATTGAAGATATTGTATGCCGTCAGGCTTATGTTCCAGTCGGAGTTTGACCATCCGGCAGACAAAGAATAGAAATCTCGTGACCTATATGTTGTAGGAGAACCGGTGAACATCATTTTTTGATGCGATTGGTAGTATGCCTGAAAATACCATTGTTTGAGATAATATGTAGCCTGTGCCGTTATCTGAAAGGGATAGAAACTTTTATCAAACACACCGGTAGAACGGTAGAATTTCTGATTGGGACTGACGTATAATTGCAATGACTTATTGAACAGATTCAGTATCGCAGCAATACCGATTTCACTTTGTACATAGTTTCCGTCATTGATGTAAGTACGCAACAAGGCACGACCATTGTCGAATGGCTCGTATGCAGTGATAAATCGGTCAAAAAGTTCAAAATATCTTCCGTAAGCACTCATGTTGAATACGTTTGACGGCAACCATGTGTAGTTTATATTGAATGTAATATGACGGGAATTGTCAAGAGACGGATTGCCGGTAATATACATGACTTCGTTATCTCGCAATAGGTCTGAAGCCTTCTGGTCAATGCCAGGTGTATTGTTGGCAAACTGGAAATAAGCCGAGAATGCGTTTTTATTATTGGGCGTATAGCGGATGTTGAAATGGACATAGGGATATACGTCATCATTTTTAATAGTGTTGATACTTGTTCGTTCCCATAACACTCCCGCATCTGCATACAGGCTGAATTTCTGTATTTGCGACTGATAACAGAGCTGTCCGGATACAAATGGATTGCTGAAACGGTCAGAATATGAAGCATTGCCCGTGTATTGCAGCCGGTTGATTGTATTGCCGGTGTTAATTCCCAGCATAAGTGTATGCTTTTGGGCAAAACGCTTATTAATGTAGGCGTTTACGCGATAGTAATAGGCATTTTCGCGGGCATCGCGAATAATTGGCTCCGTTGAGGAAGTGGTATATGTCAGCGAATTGTTATTATGCGAATATGAGAATTGAGGATTGAAATTAACCGAATAATCCTTAGGTAAGACAAAGAAATAATTTCCTTGATAGCTCAAAGAATTGCTGTGCGATGGATTGCTGCGGCTGTAAGAATAGTCTTGTTCCACCGCTGGAGAATATGTCAGCGAGCCGTTCTGTTCCTGAATAGGGTTTGCCGAATGGCTGTATCCTAAGGTATTGCTAATCTGAACTTTTTCTGTATTGTAAGAAGCGCGGAAGGTCACAGGGTATTGATTCTGTCTCGAATGTGAGTTGTCTGTGGTTTCGTTGCG
This sequence comes from uncultured Muribaculaceae bacterium, assembly GCA_945931475.1. Classification (GTDB taxonomy): domain Bacteria; phylum Bacteroidota; class Bacteroidia; order Bacteroidales; family Muribaculaceae; genus UBA7173. Next base: position 21,043 of record CAMEPD010000026.1, read on the forward strand.
GGTCAAAGTATAATCTTTTCCGTTGGAATCTTTCAGCGTATACTTGCCGTCGATGTCATATCCGCTGTGATGTCTGTTAAGATTATTGGCTGCCACATAGAGGTCATAGGTCATTTTCTTATAAGCGAACTTAGAGAAGATATTGGCGTTAGAAGACAGTCCTATAAGAAAATCTTCATCTGCTGTAACTTTCGTATATCCGCCATACTCATATTCCTGAACAATGAAATTGATAACTCTCTGCGCTCCTCTGAACCTCGGGTCAGTAGGGAAATCGAGATATTCTACCCTACGGACATCTGCCGTGTGTAGGCCTTCGATATCCTCCTTTGAGGCCGGCATGTGATTGAAAAACAAGGAAACTCCCTCTCCGGTATTGTCGGTGACGGAATTGTCTATCGGATTTATCTTTATTTGCGGAATAGCCATGAGACGCAGAAGGTCAATCGCGTTTTGCGAGGCGTTTTTCTGACGCTGGGAAGGCAGATAGACAGTGCGGTCGGAATATGAGGAAGCCATCTGTCCTTCAACCTTGACCTGCTGCAAGGCCACGGCATCAATAGGAAGGATTATGTCTCCTATGTTGAAGTCTGTCAGATGGCGGTAAGTGGTCTTGTAGCCTACGCAGCTTAGTTTTGCGATAACATTACGGCTGTCGCAAGGAATGGTGAAGCGACCGGCATTGTCGGCTATGCCATATGTAATGACGGTGGAGTCTTTCGGGGCAAGAATCATTATTGTGGTTCCGGGAGCCGGTTGGTGCTCCTCATCAAGCACACGGCCTCGATAGCAGAACTTGCCGTGCTGAAGAGCCTCGATGTAATATCGACCGCCGGAACTGATAACCGACACGGGGTTCAGTCCAATCAGTTGCCGGAGCATATCGTAGGCATCGTTTGTATGTACGGTTGCCGTTATAGGGTACTTGTCAAGTTCGTTGTAGATGAAGTTGATGTGAATGTCGGGATGCTGCTCGGCAATCTGCACGAGCGCATCGGCAAGAGGGGTATGGTTGAAGCGGTAGCTGAACTTCTGCGCAAAGGCGGTGGCGACGCAAAGCATTACCGCAATGAGAATAATAAGGCGTTTCATTTTACGGTCAATGCTTTATCGGTGAGTGTGATGTTGATTTGTTCGAAGTTGTTGAGCTGTTCCACAACCTCATTGAGAGGCAGAGCCTGATTCCATTCAAAGTAGAGCTGCAGCGACTTGGCGGCATCCTGATTGAACTTGACAGATGCACCGTAATACTTGGCTATGTCGGCGAGAATGGTTTCAAGGGTCTCTCCTTTGAACAGAATTGTTTCAGGCAGCGGTGCAACTTCCGTCGGAATGGTGTCCGCCGGAGCAATGTCGGTTTTGGCTACAGCAGTCTGTTCCTGCTGTTCGGTTTGCTGCGTCTGCGCTAAATCTTTTTGAGTTCCGATATAATGAGTAACGCCGATAGTTGCGGCGACCACCACGAGTGTGCCGACAAGCGCGAGTACAACAGCAGCGGCGTTGCGCGATGCCATAAATGGAAGCCAACGGAGGATAACGGGTTTGCGCCTGGTCTGCTTCGACTCGAAGCGGTGCCATTCCTCGTCGAGATTTATCTCGGGAACTGGTGCGGAAGCGTCAGCCGTTTTGCGCATCATATCATATACTTCGCGTGCTTCGGGGTCGGTCAGAATCTGCGCAACCTCGGCATCGGTATAATTTTCGGGGTGCTCCAGAGCATCGAGGAGCCGGTCGATTTTGTCTTTCATTTGCGGTTGAAATTTTGACGTAGAATATCCATTGCATGACGCAAATGCTTATAGACAGCCGTTTCGCTGATGCCCAACTGTGCGGCGATTTCGCTGTAAGGCATACGGTCGGTGAAACGCATCCTCACCACCCGGCGGTCTTGCTCTGTCAGCGAGTGGTCTATCAGCTCATTCAGCCGTGCCACTTCCTCTGGGTCGGGCCACTCGTCATCCTCTATCTCGTCAAGATCGAGAGCGTAGAGATTGTTGAACCGCTCGCGTTGCGAAAGGTTGCGGAGATGCTTCAGACAGGCGAGGCGGACGCCGGTAAGAAGATAAGCGGGAGTGACGGGTGCGAGATTTTCCGACAACACCGACTCGAAGACATCGTGCACAATGTCTCTCGCTGCCTCCGGGTCATGCAACAGGCGTATAGCCAGTGTCAGCATAGCTCGGTAGTTGCTTCGGAAAAGCTGTTCTATGTCGCTCTTTGTCGTCATACATATATTAAAACCGCAACTTCTCAAAAACCTAACCCCTCCGGCAAAAAAAATTCAAAAAATTTTTTCGTCGCAGGGATTTTCGCCTGAAAATGGAACATAAACCGTTCCAAGTCAAAGTTGAGCACTATTTATCAAGTGCAAATTTAGTGAATTTAATTCATTGTAGCCCGATATTCAGAAAACACCGCTCATTGACAGCGAGAAGGTATCGTGATACGGGAACTTCTCGCAGCCGATATATAGGGTATCGAAAGCATCGGTGCCGTCGGAGCGAGTGGTTCAGGGTAAGAGTTGGTAAAAAACCCTCCCCAAAGGGCATAATGCACGGTAAATTCATTATATCTGCTAATAGTCGCCATCGCCGGAACGATATGCCAAATAGAAAGCGAGCCTCGGATCCAACCAAAAGTTGGTGCCGAAGCCCGCTGTATGAGTTATGCGATTGAAGCCGGACGGCGGAGATTATAAGCTCCGTGGCAGTTCTTTGGCTGAACGCCTAAGCGACCCTATGGGTCGATGACACGAAAGCGCGGCGGCGTTGCCGCAACTCCAAAAGAAACCTCGACATCACTGCCGAGGTTTCCAGATGTTGTTATATGATTAAGCTGTTTTATTAAAGACGTTTCATTTCGGCTTCTGATGCCGCAGAACCTTTGTACTTGCTCTTGCGGGGCTGGAAATTGTAGATGATGTTGAGTGATACGCCTCTACGGTCATAACTCTGCCGTTTATCGACGAAAACGCCATAAGTGTTCATCGTCCAGTCGTTGTTGGCTGTGTTGAAAATGTCGGTAGCAGACAGTTTGACGGTGAGAGATTTATTCAGGAACGACTTGCCTACCGATGCGTCCATAGTAAACCATGAAGCACCGAAGCGATTAGTGTGCATATCACCCTGTGAGTTGCCGCTGATATTTGCTGTTATCGTCCACCCTTTGGGAAAAGAAAAGGTGTTGTCGAAATAATAGGAGAATAAAGGCATGTTGTAATCGGTTGATTCAAGTTCAAGCCATTGGCGGTACATTCCAAGCGTAATATTTGGTGTCCAGCACCTGACAGGCTTGCTCCACACAAGATACAGACTTAACGCCGAAACGTCGATATTCACAGGGTGCATAAGTAATTGGAGATTGTCGGCAGGATATATCTGCTTTACGAACCCGTAGGTGTCGAGTGAACGGGTGTAATCAGCTTGAAGCATGAAGCCTTTCCACATTCCGAACAACTGAACATCATGCATTTTCTCATCACGAAGCCCCGAATTGCCTCCCTCTATTTCGTGCAGACCGGTATAATAGAGAGAACCCGTAAGCTGAGAGTAAGGAGGCTTGACAGTAGCTATTTTATAGCTGATGCTTATCTGCGATTCGTCGTTAAACGAATAGCCGAGCGACAGGTCGGGTGTCAGCAAGTGGTCGCGGCGGCTGACATCATCGTCGCGTTTGCCGTCGACCTTGAAGTCGTAATCGACATATTCGTATCTCGCACCGGCAGACAGGGAAAACTTACCGAACATACGCGACCATGAAGCATACAGGGCGGCAGAAGTCTGTCGGGCGTCAGTTAATGAAGATGGAATATATTCGCTTATATCGGTATTCAGCATACGATAATCAAGAGAGGTATGTGTGTAACTGTCTTGCGTACCAACAGTAAATTCCCCATTCCAAAGGGGGAAATTCAGATATAACTTACCCGCCCAAAGGGTCGATTTACGTTCATCTGTCGAGTTGACGGCAGGGGTAACCGTTGCCGGATAGGTGGTTACGACATTATTCTTTTCATTTGACCTGCGGAAATCGCCGTCGAAATGAAGAAGATACTTTTCTGCAAAAGTGTTTTCATAATAGAGAGAAGCAAGATGGCTGTGCGCCCTGATACGCTTGTCAATAACACTGCTAAAAGCCGGATTGTCGTCAAGCCATTCCGAGCCGGAGTTGTTAAAATCGCCACGTTCGGGATTATAACGGTAATACGCGCCAAACGATTGCGCACCACGTGAATAATTAAAGCCGCCCTTTATGACACCGACCGTCGTGGGGGAAGAAATGTTTTGACTCCTACCGACAATTGTTTTCTCCCCGTTATAGACAAGTGTGTTGGTGGTTGTGCCTTTATTCGTTGAATTATTGTGGTTTATCGTTCCGTTGACAAAGAACTCCCAGTCGCCGACGCGATAACTCAAAGCGAGATAATCCATAACCGACCATTTGCGGCGACATTCAAGTAGAAACTGATTTGTCAAAGACAGCCCTTGAACGAAATTACGGCGCGTGGTGATTTTAAGAACCGCGCCTGTTGTGCTTTCGTAAGCAGCACCGGGAGCCATCAGCAGTTCCACTTTTTTCAAGTTGGAGGACAGCAACTGTTGTAACTCCATCTCGTCACGCATTGGTCGTCCATCTATATATATTTCAATATTACTTTTACCAATAACGCTGACTACATTGTCAGTAACCTTAATCATCGGTAATTGAGCGAGCACATCGAGAGCGGTGCCAAGGTTAGCAAGGTTAGTGCCTGGAATAGTTGATATGAGAGTTGAACCGACTAATTTTGTTGCCGGTTGTTTAGCGGTAACTATAACCTCTTGCAGTTCGTGGGTGAGGCTATCTGTCGCTTCTTTATTTTGTGCATAACCGCTTTCAAAAATGAGAAAGACTGTCAGAACTGAAATTAGAATTTTATTTTTCATGCTTTGCGAATTTTTCTGCAAAACAAGTGAAAAATCCTCAATCTGACCTGAAAATTTGTCTGACTTTTATCTGACAAATTCTGACAATACTGTAAATCAGCTATTTATGCGAAGCTCGTATGAGTCGCCTCTATTACATACAATCTCCATATTAGTTTCGGCAAGAGCATCCTTTGTGCGTTTGACAAGGGTATAAAGTGATTCCTCGGCATTACTTTTATTACCCCAAAGAGATTCGCACAAACTTCGTTTATCGACTTTCATACCCGGTGCTTCAAGAAGCATTCGGGTCAACTGCCGCTGCATGGGAGTGAGTTTGATACCATCAAGCGATGGAGATGAGGAAACGGCAATAAATTCAGCTTCGGGTGTCTCGGTTTCCTTTCTTTTCCAGATAAGCATACTTGCCATTGAGAGAATAGAAAGCGAGAACAGAATTCCCGGTAATGTCTGATCCGAAGCATAGAAAATAGAAGCCATGGAACAGTCGGCAAAACCTTGAATCTGCACCGCAAGACCATCGTTACCATATTGAGGCACAAGCAAAATGGAATCCGAAGCTATTTTATCTCCTTGTATTTTTGGCGCAATATTTTGTGTCTCAACCAATGCGAGTGTGAAGTAGGTCGCATCTTTTAGAGAAGTGTTCCTGAAGTCGAAATTAGAAGCTTGATAGATAAGTGGCTTATGAGTGACTTCGTGCATTTGGCGTATAGCGGCTATGGTATCGGGGCGAGTCCATAGTTCGCTATTCTCATCAGCTAATGCTATCATTGCACTATTAAGCTCATCTGCAATGTTTTGCCTTGCTTGCGAATAGGATAGGCAACTTGAAATTATCGATGCAATCATTAAAGCCAAAGGCACAAGCATCGCATAACGCAGCGTTGCTCCGGTATTGACTGTTTTATTATCTTTCTTCATAAGAATGGTAGATTGAAATGTCACCCGACGTTAATAATCGGTTGCCCGAAGAAGGTGGACAACATGGCAAGGGTAGAAATAGTAAAGTTATGCTCGCCGCTCAACCATCGCGTTATCTCATTGGGACGCTTGCCAAGAGCTTCGGCAAACTGCTTTTTATTCAGACCTTTCTCACGCATAAGCGCATCAAGGCGGTTTGAGATAGCGAAAGAGAGTCGGGTTTCCTCTCGCTTCTCTAAGGGAATCTCATTGAAGATTTCCTGTAAGGAAATGTTTGCTGTTTTCATAATTCAAAGGTTTTATCAGTTATAATCTCCTTTTCCGTAATTTCCACATTGCCTGAACGCACTTCCTGCCGTAGCAGTCGCTCAAATTTTTGCAAGTCAATGACGTATCCCTGCAATGTATCGTTTTCCTCGTATGTTCGGCTGTTCTTCACATCGCCGTTGCCGAGGATAAGAATTTTAGGCGTAAGCCGCAGACAGTATAAGCGGAGTTTTGATTTAAGAACCGGCAGTGCGACTACCGAATCGCTCATCTTGCCCTCGCGCCGGAAGTATCTCTCCAGTGCGCCATTGGAAAGAATCTGTTCAACGAACCTCATTATAGCCTGAAAATCAGGATTCAGTTCCGCATCCTGTCTGAATTTTGATACGAATTTTTCAAATTCGCTCATATCGTCAGATAGGAACTGAATTGTATACATAGTGCAGCTTTCACTGCAGTTGACCAATAGGAGTTCTACTTCGCTCCTAATACCTTGCGTTTATAATGACAACGCAAAGTTACGAAAAAGTTTTACATAAATGTAAAAATAACGGGATTTTTTACGATACGCCAGACACGGAGAGGGTGAAAGCGTCGCGGTAAGGGAATTTCTCGCAACCAATGTACAATGTATCAAATGCATCCGTGCCATCTGTTCTGTGTTACAATAGGTCTTCTTCCGACTCGGCAAGTTTTTCGCCGCCTTTGTCCTGTGCTGTGACGCCTATCGCCACGAGGCACAGGGTGAGGAATGTAATTACTTTATTCATATTGTAGAGATTTTATTTTCTGATGTTTATTGAGAATAGTAGCTGACGTCCGCGGAGCTGACGCTGAGATTCGAAGGAGGAGAGGTTGGAATATGTGATGTAGTTGTACTGCTTCTTGTTGAGGATGTTGGTGAGCGAGGCTGACACTTCGATGCGCTTGGTGGCTTTGAAGGTGAGCTTGGTGTCGAGCATCACTACGGTTTTGAACGAGCCTTCGGTCAGTTCGTTGCGGTAATGCTCGCCGCTAATCTGCCATTGCCATTTTGAATGAGGGATAATGGTCAGGCTCAGTTCGTTCCGCAATG
>CAMEPD010000027.1 GCA_945931475.1 uncultured Muribaculaceae bacterium
AGTACGCATACTTGGCATACACCAGTACTTTTACTATTATTACAGCAGTACTCCTTCGGGTATTACACCAGTAATCCTGCAGGAGTACTGTGGTATTCAGACCTAAGTACCGGGGTACTCCTGCCGGGTACTGCCGCAATACTTTTCTTTTTTGAAGAAGACAAGCGCCAATGTCATAAAGATACAGATATGGGTCACGCTCATTGCAAATCTGCTGCTCTCAGTCCTACAAAGCACATTGCAAAGGCGTTGGAACTTCTCGGGACTGGCTACAATAGTCAGAATTGTTCTGATGTATTACCTGAATCTCGAAAACTTCTTCAACAATCCAGAAGCAGACCTCAAAAGAATGCTGGTAGAGGCAACAAATCCACCTCCGGAAAGGGAGGAAATAGACTAAGGGGGCTTGTCCACGCATACAAATAAGTCCAACTTCTATGTTTCAAGAGGTTGGACAAGATGTTTTATGGTTTAGCGGACAGTAATAATTTATATTGCGGATATATGAAAAAAATGATGTATCTTTGCAAATAGAAACTGTGGTTGTGGAAACAGTGGTTGTTATTTTTTTTGTATATAAAGCATGAGATTTTTTGACCGAAAAGAGGAAATAGCCACCCTGCGTAAAATCAGGGATAACGCAGAAAAAAACGCCCAATTCACCGTCCTTACAGGGCGCCGACGAATTGGCAAGACATCACTTGTGCTAAAAGCATACGAGGATAAGCCGTTCCTTTATTTTTTTGTCGGCAGAAAAGCAGAGAGTCTGTTATGCGAAGAATTTCGACATGAAGTCGAAGAAAAGTTAGGTGTCAAATTAGGTGGCACCCCATCGGGTTTTGCCGAGTTATTTGATTATCTGATGCAACTGTCCGGACAACAGAGCTTCACACTGTTCATCGATGAATTTCAAAATTTTATGCGCGTAAATCCGGCAGTATTCAGCGACATACAAAAAATCTGGGACCTCAATCACGCCGAATCGCGAATCAACCTCATTGTTTGCGGTTCAGTCTATTCGATGATGACAAAAATATTCCGCGACAAAAAGGAGCCGCTGTATAACCGTCAGAACCGCTTCATGACCATACGTTCTTTTAAACCGTCAGTGCTGAAAGAGATACTCGATGTTTACCACCCGGGATATACAAATGAAGACCTTCTCGCTTTGTATACGTTTACCGGAGGTGTCGCAAAGTATGTTGAATTGTTGATCGATGACAATGCCGTTACACTTGACTCAATGGTTGACAGCATGATAAGCCCGGATTCCATATTCATCAACGAGGGACGCTCCATCCTTATCGAAGAATTTGGAAAGGATTATGACATATATTTTTCAATATTGTCGGCCATAGCTTCAGGCAAGACACGACGCAGCGAAATTGAATCCATCATCGGCAAACCTATCGGCGGTTATCTCACCCGACTGGAGGAGGATTATGGAATAATAGTAAAACAGATTCCGATAGGGGCAAAAGTCTTGAGTAAGAACGCAAGGTATGTAATTAACGATATTTTCTTTACTTTTTGGTTCAGGTTTATCTTTAGGTACAGCCATATCCTTGAAATCAGTGGTTACAAACAATTGCGTACATTAATTATGAGGGATTACCCCACATTTTCGGGAGTCACTCTTGAAAAATATTTCAGAGAAAAGGCGATCGAGAGCGAGAAGTACACGCGTATCGGACGATGGTGGGACCGTAAAGGCGAACACGAGATTGATATGGTCGCTGCCAACGAATTTGACAAAAAAGTTGAAATCTATGAGATAAAGCGAAACCGAAAGAATATTGACCTCTCTATTTTGGAAAACAAAGTAAAGGCCATGCTTGCAGCCACCCATCTTTTCAAAGACCATAACATTGTGACAAAAGGACTTGATATGCAGGATATGTAAGAATGGCATGGTTCATCACGTCACCACATCTTCCGGACGCCACATTTTCTTTAGCGCATCAGGGTCTTGTCCCGAGGGTCGCTGTCGGCAGTCCCGTTCGTGCCTTCTTTTCCGGCAAATTGCAGATTTTTCGGAGGAATTGGACGAAAGATAAAAAATAATTGCTATATTTGGCCGTAATTTTGTGACCTGCCGGCATATCGTGAAGCCTGCAGGTCGATTGCCCCTAATTCTAACTACAAAAAAACTGTATGGAAACGCGTGAACAGGGCCTCAACCCCGAAGCCCTTAACCCTGCCCCCACCTCGGACTGCCCTGCAGAGGTGAACCCCGCTGAAAACAACACAACAGGAGTATGTGCCGAAGCTGACCCCGTCGGCGACCTTGCCGCAGCTGCCGATGCCGCAGCTGCCGACGCTCCTGAAACACCGGCTCCCGCCGAAGGCGCCGAAAAGGCAGCCCGGGAGGCTGCCGACGATGCCGATGCCCGGCTTGTGGCTGAATCGGCTGAGGCCGAGGAGAAAGCCGATGCCTGCCCCACCGACACTGCCGGTGTCTGCGCCGAAACCGACCCGGCCGGCGACCTTGCCGCCGCGGCCGAAGAGGCCCGACCCGAACCCAAATCGAAGGAGGAGGTGCTGGCCATGCTCACCGAGCTTGCCGGCAAGGATGGCGCAGATATCAGCCGTGAGGAGGTTGCGAGGATGAAGCAGCGCTTCTACGCGTTCCGTAAAAACGAAACTGATGCCGAGCTGCAGGCATGGCTGGCCGAAGGTCACGCTGCCGAGGAGTTCAAGCCGGCTCTCGATGAGTCGGAGGAGACCTTCAAGGAGCTGCTCAACACCATCAAGGATAAAAAGGCCGAACAGACCGCCCGCGAGGAGGCCGAACGCCGCGAGAACCTCGAGAAGAAGCAGGCGCTTATCGCCGAGTTGCGCACTATCTCGACCGACACCGACAATGTGAACCGCGCCTTCCCCCGCGTAAAGGAGATTCAGACCGAATTCAAGGCCCTCGGCGAGGTGCCCGCTCCCAACGCCACCGAAATCTGGAAGGATTACCAGGGCGCCGTGGAGCAGTTCTACGACCAGCTGAAAATCAATAAAGACCTCCGTGACTACGACTTCAAGAAGAACCTCGAACTGAAGACGCTGCTCTGCGAGGAGGCCGAAAAATTAGCCGACGAGGCAGATATCATCCTGGCGTTCAAGCGCCTGCAGAACCTCCACGACGAATGGCGCCAGACCGGCCCCGTGGCCAAGGATATCCGCGAGGAGATATGGATGCGTTTCAAGGAGGCATCGGCTGTAATCAATAAGAAATATCAGGCATTCTTCGAGGAGCGCAAGGCCCGCGAGGCCGAGAACGAAGCCGCCAAAACTGCTATCTGCGAGCGCCTCGAAGCCCTCGATTTCTCGACGCTGAATTCGTACAGCGCCTGGGACCAGATGACGGCGACCGTGCTCGAGGCACAGGCCGAATGGAAGGGTCTGGGCTTTACATCGCGCAAGTCGAACAACCTGCTGTTCAACCGTTTCCGCGCCGTGTGCGATAAATTCTTCGCCGCCAAGGCCGACTATTACCGCGCCGTAAAGGATGAGCTCGCCAGGAATCTCGAAAAGAAAATCGCCCTCTGCGAGAAGGCCGAGGCCCTGAGCGGCAGCACCGACTGGCGCGCCACCGCCGACGCCCTCGTGGCCCTGCAGAAGGAGTGGAAGGGTATTGGCGCCGTGGCCAAGAAGCACTCCGACACCGTATGGCGCCGTTTCCAGAAAGCCTGCGATACCTTCTTCGAGAACCGCAAGAAGAACCTCAACGACGGCCGCGCCGAGCAGCACGCCAACCTGCAGGCCAAGCGCCAGATAATCGCCGACCTGAAGGCTATACCCCTCGATGCCAACCGCGCCGAGATGATGCCCAAGGTGAAGGAACTTCAGGCCAAATGGCAGGAAATCGGCCATGTGCCCTTCCGCGACAAAGACAAAATCTACGACGAATACCGCGCTGTGTGCGACACCATCTACAACACCTTGGGTATGCGCGGCGGCGACCGCGGCCGCTCGCGTTTCGAGGATGTCATCAAGGAGATGGGCTCCGACCATCAGCAGCTTTACCGCGAGCGCGAACGCATCATGCGCCAGTGCGAAATCAAGCGTAACGAGCTGAAAACCTATGAGAACAACCTCGGTTTCCTGTCGTCGAAATCGAAGTCGGGCGACTCGATGGTGCGCGAAATGGAGCGACGCATCCAGAAAATCAAGGATGACCTTGCTGCCACCGAAGCCAAAATCAAACTCATCGACGACAAGCTCCGCTAATTCGCCCGGCGACAGCAGCGCCCGGCGACGCAATCCTCTCCGTTACAGGCAGTCAACACTCCTGTGCCGAATTGTTATGAAGAAAAAGAAGAACTATAAATAGCCACTGACCATGCCTGCCACCGGGCTGCCCGAGAATTTCACGAAATGCGGGCGGCCGGGTGGCAAACATTTTCAGTAGAGGACCCATGAAACGGGCCGATGCGAATTTTTTTCAGGCCGCGACCGATTGGCTCTCTGCCTTAAATTCATTTTAGGCTAATTTCTGAAATCCACTTTCATTTTTCAGTTGTTTTTACTATGATTTCTGACGTTGAAAAGAAAAAGCTTGCTGCCGATGCCGACGGCCTGCTCACTTACGAATACATAGCCAACCATATAGCCGACATGGACGACGCCGACCTTGACTGGCTTGTGGAGAATATGATAAACGTAGACCTGACGGGACAGTTCGTGGTGAGCGCCGCGCGATACCTCTACGCTACCGACCCCGAGGAGTATGCACCGGCTGTTGACCGTCTGGTGGCTGCCGGCATCGAGAAGGATCGCGAACGCCGATATATCGGCGGCCTGCTCGAGGCTCTCTACGGCGCCGACTACGCCGCCCGCGCCGCCGAGCTCTCGGCCAACGACGATAATTTCAGGCGCATCTACAAGCGGTTGTTCGGCAACAATCCCTTCTAAATTATGAAACGGACTAAATTACTGATTGCGGGGTTGGTTGTCGGATGCCTGGTTATTGCCGGCGCCGCCATGGCCATCAGCCGCAAAAAATCGAAGAAAACCCGCATGACAACAAAAACCGAACAGACAGTAGCCCTGGCTCCGGGCGATGCCCTGGTGGAGTTCAAGACCACCGAGGGCGATATTACCGTGCGCCTCTTCGGCGACACCCCCAAGCACCGCGACAACTTCCTGAAACTCGTTCGCGAGGGATACTACGACGGGGTGCTTTTTCACCGCGTAATCAAGGATTTCATGATACAGACGGGCGACCCCGACTCGAAGGGCGCTCCCGCCGGCAAGCACCTCGGTATGGGCGGACCCGGGTACACAATCGATGCCGAAATTGAGTACCCGCGCCACTTCCACAAGCGCGGCGCACTGGCCGCCGCCCGGCAGGGCGACCAGGTGAACCCCGAGAGGAAATCGTCGGGCTCGCAGTTTTACATCGTTACCGGCAAAACCTTCAACGACAGTACCCTGCGTATGCTCGAAAAGCAGCTGAAAATGCAGCAGATGCAGCAGATTTTCGACTCGCTCAGCCGCGACAACCGCGACCTGATTTTGGAGTTGCGGCGCAACCGCGACCAGGCCGGGCTGAGCGCCCTGCAGGATTCCCTGATCAAGCAGACCGAAGAGATTGCCGCCAAGAATCCCGCCGCATTGACCCCCGAGCAGCGCACGGCTTACCTCGAATCGGGGGGCGCACCGCATCTCGACGGCCAGTACACCGTATTCGGAGAGGTGGTCAAGGGTATGGACGTAGTGAACCGCATCGAGGCTGCACAGACCGACGGCGCCGACCGTCCGGTCAACGACCTGAAAATCATTTCGGCCAAGGTCGTTAAGTCGCCCCGTTAACCTTCCGGGCGACAGCAACCCGCCGCCTTTGTGGCGACAATAGGCCGCAGTCTCCGGGCCAAGTGCCTGAAATGCAATGTTATGGAATCAATATCACCCAATATCGACCGGGCCGGCCACGCTCAGGTGGCAACAGCTCCCTGGGAGGCGTGCCCGTCGGTCCGCGAAAAGAATCATTATGCAACCTGCGGCCTGGTGGTGTCGCTGCTCGGCGCGCTGTTGGGCTGGGTGCCCTGGTTTGGTTGGCTGCTCTGGATTGCCGGCCTGTGCTTCTCGCTGTTAGGCCTGATGAGGCCGCCACGCTGGAGCGCTGTCATAGGCCTGATAATCAGCGTGGCAGTAGTGGCTTTGGCGGTGTGCATCTCGGCCATAGGTTCGCGTGCCGTTTACGGCCTTTTCACCATGATGCAGAGTTGACGTTCCCGGGGCGCCCCTGTTTAAACAGCCTATAATTGAATTTTCTAACCGTTTTACTCAGAAATAAATGGGAAAGTTTATAAGTGAATTTAAAGAGTTTGCCATGAAGGGCAATGTCGTTGACATGGCTGTCGGTGTAATCATCGGCGGTGCCTTTGGCAAAATTGTATCCTCGCTGGTGAATGACGTCATCATGCCTCTGGTAACACTGATCACCGGCGGCGTGAATTTCGAGGATAAGAAAATCATACTCCGTCATGCATCGGACCTCAGCGGCAACGAGCTGACTGCCGAGGCTGCCAAACAGCTTACCGACGCCGGTACTGCCTTCAACCCCGAGGTGGCCCTCACATGGGGTGTGTTCGTGCAGAGCATCGTTGACTTTGTAATTATAGCCCTCTGTATCTTCTTGGCTATCAAGTTTATGAACAAGCTCCGCAACAACACCAAGAAGGCCGAGGAGGAAGCACCCGCTCCCGAACCCGCTCCCGAGGAGAAACTGCTCACTGAAATCCGCGACCTCCTCAAACAGCAGGTCAAGGAGGAAGCCGGCGCCAAAAAGAAGTAACTCCCTGACAGTCGGCATGGGATGAGGCCACGACATTCCACCATATTCCTGATAGGCTTCATGGGGTCTGGCAAGACCACCCTGGGGCGTGCCCTGGCGCAGCGGGTGCCGGGGTGGCGCTTCATAGACCTCGACGAGGAGATCGAGAGGCATACCGGCATGTCGATCCGCAAGTTCTTCACGCTGCACGGCGAGGCGGCGTTCCGCACCCTCGAGGCCGAGACGCTGCGCGCCGTGGCCGAAGAGGCGGCCCTCTCCCATATCAAGGGCGAAGGGTCGGAGAATCAGCCCGTTACGGTGGTTGCCTGCGGCGGCGGAACCCCCTGCCGCCCGGGTGCCATGGAGCTGATGAACCGCTACGGAGTGACTGTGCTACTCGAGGCATCCCCCGAGAGGCTACTTGCGCGCCTTACCGAGGGTGCCCTGCAGCGGCCGCTCCTGCGCGACAAGACCCCCGCGGAGATTGCGCAGTTTATCCGTTCTGAGCAGATTCGCCGGGCCCCCTGGTACAATCAGGCCATGCTACGCTTCCCCTCCGACCGTCTGGAATCAGAGGCCGAAATCGCCGAATCGTGTGAGCTTTTCCTTAACTCCATATAATAAATCCAAGCGGCCTCGCAGCCGTACATTATCACTATGACAGTTGACCCTGACAGCATGACGGGTGCAACCCCGATGCCACAGCCGCAGTGTACCCTCACGGGACGCCGCCGCATGACCCTCGGGCTGCCCAAATGCGACGCCGGTAGCGAACACCGCTTCCCGCTCACCCCCGAGGCCGTGCAGTCGCTTACCGACCGCGGTTTCACGGTGGTTATTGAGGAGGGCGCCGCAGCCTGCATTCACTACACCGACGAGGCCTACACCCGCGCCGGCGCACATATCACCGACCGCGGCCGCACCCTCGAATGCGACATCGTAATCCACCTTACGCCCCTGGCCGTGTGTGATATACGCCGTCTGCGCCGCGGCGCCATGCTGCTGACGCTGTCGAATTTCAACCGTCCGCAGGCCGCCGAGGTTGTGCGCTCGCTGCTTGAGCGCCATGTGCTCAACATCGCCATCGACCTTATCACCGACGACCGCGGAAACCACCCGTTTGCCGACATACTGGCCGAAATTTCGGGCCGCGCCGCCATGGTGATGGCCACGTCGATGCTGGCCGACCCGGTGCACAACAAGGGGATTCTCATCGGCGGCATCGCCGGGGTGATTCCGTGTGAAGTGGTGGTGCTCGGGTCCGATATCAGCGCGATAGCCGCCGCACGCTCGGCGCTGGGTCTTGGCGCAACGGTGCGGATGTTCGACGGCGACGTGTACCGTCTGCGCCGCGCCGTACGCGACCTCAACGGCGGCGTAATCGGTTCGTCGATTCATCCTCATGCCCTGGAGAATGCGCTGCGCACAGCCGACATCGTCATCTCCACCGACCTGCAGGGCTGCCCCGTAGTGGTGGAGCAGTCGGGCGAGGAGATTATGAAGAAGGGCGTGCTGATTTTCGACCTGTCGCCCGAACCGGGGAAGGTGTTCCCCTCGATGCCGCAAATCGACCTTGCCGCCGTCAAGAGCGGCGAGATACCCACCGGCGAGTCATCGTACTATTCGCGGCGCCCGCAGCGGCGCGTGTGCTTCGTAAATGCCTCGGGGACAGTGCCCCGCACCGCCGCCATGGCCCTGAGCGACACCTTTATAACCATGCTCGACGAGATTGCCGGCGACGAGGCATCGTCGCGCATGATCAACCTTACCCCCGGGCTGCAGGGCGCCGCGCTTACCTTCCTGGGGCGCGTAGTCAACGAGCGTGTGGCGCGCCTGGTGCACCTGCGTTATACCGATATCCGTATACTCCTGACCCTCAGTTGATAAAATGACACAAAAAAGGAAATTTTATGTGGTATGGGTGGGGCGTCAGCCAGGAATTTACGATAACTGGGACGACTGCCAGCAGCAGGTTGCCATGTTTCCCGGCGCCAAATTCAAGTCATATACTTCGCAGACCGAGGCGACAATGGCCTTTCGCGGAAATCCCGAGGAGCAGGAGGGCATCATATTGTCGATAGCCAACCATAATCCCGGCTCCGGAGTGACGCAAATACGTGACATCAAGGCTCTTACCGAACAGTTTCCCGAAATCAACGGCAACGCCATTGCCGTCGACGGGGCTTGCTCGGGCAACCCCGGCGTGTTCGAGTACCGGGGGGTAGATATGAGTACCGGGCAGGAGATTTTCCACTTCGGCCCCATGGCCGGAGGTACCAATAATATCGCTGAGTACCTGGCACTTGTGCACGTCTTAGCTATGTTGTACAACCGCAACGACCATCAGACGCCGGTCTATACCGATTCGCGCACCGGCCGCTCGTGGGTACGCAACCGCGGCCACCGCTCTAAGCTTGCCCGCACCCCCGAAACCGCCCCGGTATATCAGCTGCTTGAGCGCGCCGACCGCTGGCTGCAGACCCACACCACCGCCACCCCCATCCTGGTATGGGACACCGACCGCTGGGGCGAAATCCCGGCCGACTTTGCCCGCAAATAACCCGGGCCTTTTGCTCCCGTTTCCTCTGAGGCCCCATTCTGGCCTCCACCGATCCTTCCTCAGTCGGTTCCATCCTTCGCCGAATAGCCTCCGCTGGGAATACCCCTTTATTGTCGAACCGGCTCTAAGTTACTCCCTCGATGCCGGTCGGCTTTTTTTAGCGTTTCTCGGCCCCTCCCGAAAAATTCCCCTCCGCGTTCATCCCTTCAAAAACTCCCCCAAAAAAGAAAAGCGGAACGTCAATCTCGACGGTCCGCTCTCTAAGGGATAATGATGTATCTTATAATTTACTTTGCTCTATTACTATGAATTGCAGGCTTTTTTTTTGTGTACTTAAATAAGATTTAAGTTATTCGTTGCTGCAATTAACCCCTTTTGGGTTTTGCGTTGCAAAGGTAACGCCAGGTTATTACACAGTTGTTACAATTTGTACACATCTCGGCAACAGTCTGTATTTTAACTATTGTTAACTTTATCAACCATATTTTATACCCTCTGTCCATCCCATTTTCAGCGTTTTAATTGCATTTGTTCGCTTTTTGGAGTAATTTTGCACTATCGACGTGGGGTGGGGGTCGGCTGACCTCCATATCTGCGTTTTAGAGGCTGTTTAACATTTATTTTTAAACAGCCTCTTAGACGATACAGTAATTCCAACACTTTCATAGCTATCAGAAATGAATACCAAGTCAAGCATGCTTCTGGCCGCTTCAGGGCTTCTGCTCCTGTCGGGTTGCGGCAAGAAGCTCGGCCAGTTCCAGGCCGATTACTTTTCGGTGAATCCCAACCCCCTGGAGGTGGTAGGTGACCGCGTGCCGGCTACCGTTACCGCTCGTATCCCCCAGAAATTCTTCGTTAAGAACGCCGAAGTGACCGTTACACCCTACCTGTGCTACAACGGCCAGGAAACCGCCTCGACACCCTATACCTTCCAGGGCGAGAAAGTAAGAGGCAACAATCCCACCGTGTCTTACGATAATGGCGGCACACTCACCATCCCGGTAATGTATCAGTACAACCCCGACATGATGAAGTCGGAGCTGCAGCTCGCATTCAATGTCACCCAGGGCAACAAGCAGTATGTGCTCCCCCGTGTAGTCGTAGCCGATGGCGTGGTGGCCACAGCAGCACTCGCAAACGCCGGCTCGGTTACTCCGGCCCTGGCCAACGACAAGTTCCAGCGCATCATCAACGAGAAGTACAATGCCGATATTCATTTCCTTGTAAATCAGGCCAACATCCGCGACGGCGAACTCAAGACCGCCTCGATGGTCGACCTCAACGAGCAGCTGCGTACCGCATCGGGCGACTCAACACGTCAGATTGCCGAAATCAACATCGCCTCGTATGCTTCGCCCGAAGGCTCGCTCGACTTCAACACCCGCCTGGCCGAAAACCGCGAGAAATCGACCACCGACTACATGAAAGGCGCCCTCAAGAAGGACAAAATCACCGAATTCGGCGAACTCACCTCGAACTTTACTCCCGAGGACTGGGAAGGCTTCCAGAACCTTGTAAGCCAAAGCAACATCCAGGATAAGGAGCTGATTCTCTCGGTACTCTCGATGTACTCCGACCCCGAACAGCGCGAGAAAGAAATCCGCAACATGGCCTCGATATTCGACCAGCTCGCCGACCAGATTCTGCCCCAGCTCCGCAAGAGCCGCATCACCGCCTCGATCAACGTTATCGGCAAGAGCGACCAGGAGATCCTCAACCTCGTGCAGAACGATCCCTCGAAGCTCAGCGTTGACGAAATGCTCTACGCGGCCACCCTCACAGGCAACAACAACGACCGCCTCGACATCTACAAGAAAGCCGTCGAAAGCTATCCCGCCGATTACCGCACATACAACGACCTCGGCCTGGCACAGTACATCGCCGGCAACTACAACGAGGCCAAGAAAGACTTCGAGAAAGCAGCCAAAATCGCTCCCTCAGCCACCGAACCACAGATGAACCTCGGCCTGATCGCACTCCTCGACAAGGACTACCGCAGCGCCAACCAGAAATTCGGCGCGGCTGCCGGTACCCCCGAGCTTAACGACGCACTCGGCACATACTTCCTGATGACTGGCGACAACGCCGCCGCCGTCAAGGCCTTCGGCAACACCAAGAGCAACAACGCTGCCCTGGCTCAGATACTCACAAAGGACTACTCCAAGGCCAAATCCACCCTCGCCGGCGTGACAAATCCCGACGCCCTGACATACTACATCACCGCAGTGCTCGGCGCCCGCACCAACAACGACTCGATGGTAAACACCAACCTCCGTCAGGCCATCAAGCTCGACCGCTCGCTCGCCGCTAAAGCCGCAAACGATCTGGAATTCAAGAATTTCAACCTCTCGGCTATCCTCTAAACGGAACACTCACCAACCCTCCCTCCGGCGGCGCAATGACGCGCCACCGGAGGGATAATATTACCATATCATGGGACGAGGCAGAACATCACCCCGCAGACGTAGCAATATGCGCACCTCGGCCTACCGGCAGCGCCGCTCCGGCGCACCCGTGGGCCTGTACATCATCCTGGCCGTAGCCGCCGTAGCCCTCGGCATATACATCTTCACCTGCATCGGCGGAACATCAGCCACAGCCCAGACCGCCCGCGAAGCATCCCCGGCCACAGCATGCGGAGACCTCGAGAAAGTGATAACCCCCGCCGGTATGCCCGGGGAGATGATAGACTACAAAGGGTTCACAGTATCGTTCAATCCCCGCACACACGTCCCCAACTACGTAGTGTGGGAACTCCTCGGCTCCGAAGCCCAAGGAAGCGAACCGCGCAGCAACAACTTCATGGCCGACCCCGGTGTGAAAGGCTCCGCAACCCCCGACGACTACAAATACACCGGATACGACCGCGGACACATGGCCCCCGCAGGCGACATGAAATGGGACAGCAACGCCATGGATGAATCATTCTACATGACAAATATGTGCCCCCAGGCACAGGAACTCAACCGCGGAGCCTGGAAAAAACTCGAAGAGAAATGCCGCGCCAAAGCCATAGCCGACAGCGCCGTCATAATAGTCTGCGGCCCCATATTCGACACCAAAGAGCCCCGGGCACGCATCGGCAACACCGGCGTAGCAGTGCCCGACCGATTCTTCAAAGTAATCCTCTCGCCATACACCGACCCCGTGCAGGCCATCGGATTCATAATGCCCAACGCACAGGTTCCCGGCGGAATGCAGCCATCAGCCGTAAGCGTCGACCAGGTAGAAGCCGTCACAGGATTCGACTTCTTCTCCGCGCTCCCCGACGACATCGAAAACCGCGTCGAAGCCGAATGCAACTTCAACCGCTGGTCACACACCGCACGGCGCCGTTAACCCACCTTAACCCACCGACAATGAGCACCATTTGCGCCATATCCACACCCCACGGCATAGGCGGAATAGCCGTGATACGCGTGTCAGGCCCTCAAGCCATCTCCGCCGTCGACTCAATGTGGAAAGGCAAAAGCCTCGCACAAGCCACGACCCACACCGCACACCTGGGCCAAATCATCCGACCCGACGGCACACCCCTCGACCAGGCCGTCGCAACAGTCTACCGCACACCCCGGTCGTTTACCGGCGACGACACAGTGGAAATCTCGGTGCACGGCTCACTGTACATCCAGCAGGAACTCCTCCGCCAACTCATACACGCCGGATGCCGCATGGCTGAACCCGGTGAATTCACCCGCCGCGCATTCATAGCCGGACACATGGACCTGGCACAGGCCGACGCCATCGCCGACCTCATAGCCGCACGCTCACGCGCAGCCCACCGCCTGGCCATGCAACAGATGCGCGGCGCATTCTCCCGACGGCTCGCACAGCTGCGCCAAAACCTCCTCACTCTCGCATCGCTGCTCGAACTCGAACTCGACTTCTCAGAAGAAGACGTCGAATTCGCCGACCGCACACACCTGAGCAACCTCGCCACCGAAATCAAAACCGAAGTCGACCGCCTAAACAGCTCATTCGCCGTAGGAAACGCCATCCGCACCGGCGTCCCCGTAGCCATAGTCGGCGCACCCAACGTCGGCAAATCCTCACTGCTTAACCGCCTCCTCGGCGACGACCGCGCCATCGTAAGCGACATCCCCGGCACCACCCGCGACACCGTAGAAGACACCACCGACATCGACGGAATCACCTTCCGGTTCATCGACACCGCCGGCCTGCGCAGCGCCACCGACCCCATCGAGCGCCTCGGCATAGCCCGATCGCACGACGCCCTCCGCAAAGCCCGCATCGTCATCTCCCTGGCCGCACCGGCCGCCAAATGCGATACCATATCATTCGAAACCGGGCTCGATATCCCCGACGACACCACAGTAATATATGCCGTCAACAAAACCGACCTGCTGACCGCACTCCGGCGAGAAAAAATCCAGTCCGATGACTCCGCACCCCTGCTGATATCCACCAGGACCGGCGAAGGCCTCGACGCATTGCGGAAGCAGCTCGTCGACGCATCAGGAGCAGGGAGCCTGGGAGACGACGGCACAATCGTAGTGACAAACGCCCGACATGCCGCCGCCCTGACAGCCGCCGCCGCCGCTCTGGAGCGCTTCCTCGGCGCCCTGCGCACCGGTCTCCCCACCGACCTGGCCGCCCAGGACCTCCGCGAAGTCCTCCATCATCTGGGCACCATCACCGGTGCCGTCACCACCCCCGACATCCTCTCCACCGTCTTCTCCCGCTTCTGCATCGGCAAATGAGGTAAGTATTAAAACCGATTAGAATATATCACCAAATATCAGAAGGGGCTGTGTCAAAAGAGGCTGCGCCTATTTTGACACAGCCTCTTTTTTGATATTTTTACGGTATTGGACTGCTTTATATATTCATACCGTTATGCCAATTCTACACTGAACCAAGTAAAAATTTCCATACAGGTATGATTTCTATCCTTACGCCATCCTTTTCTATCACGTCCTCATCGCCATAGGTTACAACTATATTCCTGCGGCATGACAGGCGGGATTGTACCTTTATAAGAGCCTTGGTCTCCCGTTCAAATGTACCTTCGGCGTCATTCATCGTATAGCATACCTGTATGGCAGTTTCAGCTTGTGGCACATAAAAATCGACCTCCACGCCATGATTATAGAAAAAGACAGCATCCTATTTTGTCCTGTTGATAGGACAAAATTAGGTATTTTTTGTCTTATATACAAGACAGAATGATTAAATCTGTGACAATGCCTATTGGTCAAGTATTTTTTATGTGCTTTATCCCCGTTATAAGCTTTTTGCAGTCCTTTATACCGCTACGCCCCGACCCGGCATCCGCGTGGCTGACTTTGAGCGAGAGACGATCCCGGCAATATTTCATGTTGCCCGGCCCGACACTCGCTTTCAAAGCGGTAATCCGAAAATGCCTGTCGGCCTCGAAGTCAGTACAGGCATAGGTTCCGTTTCCCTCCACTTACGCCCGTACTTCCATATCTTCGTTGACCGGCAATTTTCCTGATGGCTTACCTCTCATCCACACATGGATGCCTCCGGCCCTTCTTCCCTTTCTATTTACAGACTCCTTTTATATCGCGAATCTGCTCCTTTGATACCTGTTTCAGATATGTTTGGACATTACGAAACACCTATACCCATATCCGGGAATAGTTATATCCTGTACGGCTTTACAGATGCCTCCGTGACGGTTCGCAACGCCCTAATCAATCCATAAGTTATGCCAAGCGTCCTCAAACTTCTCAGAAGCGAATGGGTTAATCCATTCAACGTGATTAGAATTTGCAGGAACACCTTGTCCGTATAACCAAGGAACAGGGATACATATTCGTCCTGAAGCATTAGGAAGTTTAGCTCGATGGTAGCCTGTCAGATACCATTTCACCGAGTCATAGATAAGTTCTCGTATTTGTGAGGGAGAAAGTATGAAGAACTTGAAAGAGGGATGAACGGTAGTGCCTCCGACTTGAACAAGCACCCACGGCCCGACTATTTTTTTGTCGAGAAATGCTTTGCCCTTAGCTAAATCCAAGTTGCCGTTTTCATCGTAAAACTCTTTATGGGTAAAGCCGACAGTTATGCTATCGCCTTTGGTAGCCTTAACTTGAATGGCAACAAATCTGCCTTTTGTATCTCGGCATAAAATGTCGGTCGATTCATTATTCTTCACGGAAAGATTGGTAATTGCAGCTTGATAACCAAGCAGCAGCAATCTTGAAAGTGTCTGATGTTCGCCCACAGCGCCGAGGACGTTGTCTTTAATATCAATCATGGAAATTTATTTTGGGACTGACTTTGAAACCCTTTTGAATTTTTAACGTGTATGTAGAGGTAAGGTCTTTAATGGTAGAGACTCCTTCTATAGGAGATTCCGTCGCCTCATATAATATATGAAGTCGATGGACGGTTCTAACCAAATTTCCCTCGGAGTCTATTGAAGTATTGTATAATTTGAAATTATTGGAGGGTGATGCAGTATTAATTTCAATAACTCCGTTTTTGGGATAAAGATAGATTTCACCAACATTTATGGGATAAGTTACCTCTTGTGGAACACCGAGGCTGTCAAGCGTAGACTGAATTTTCGAGATATTCTCGGAGGTCTGTTTTTTCAGTTTGTCATTAGGATGGCTAAACCAAGATATTTTGTCACGAGAACGATTCATGGCGACTATGCATAGTCCCATGTGGCGCAAATCGTTGTTTTTGTGATAAGCGATAAGCGAGTCCGCCATCTCGACAAAATAATTGTAGTGATTGATATTCTGCTTATCGTGGTCGGTCATAGTGCCGTCATTGGCAATAATGAACTCGTCAGAAATGCTTTGTTCCTGTTTCGAGGAGCAAGAACAAAGCACGAAGCATAATGCTAAAATAGCTGAGAAAGTAATCTTGGATTTCATAGTCTGAAGTTTGACAAACACAAAATTACAAAATAATGTTATGATAGCCAAACTATAATATACCGCTCAT
Source organism: uncultured Muribaculaceae bacterium (assembly GCA_945931475.1). GTDB lineage: Bacteria > Bacteroidota > Bacteroidia > Bacteroidales > Muribaculaceae > UBA7173. The sequence goes on from CAMEPD010000027.1 coordinate 16,275, forward strand.
TGACAGCGAGAAAGAGTCGTGGAACGGGAATTTTTGCGGTGGGTCTTGCTCTGCGACCGCGCACCGGCCAAAGGCCGACATGCGCTGCAAGCCCACTCGCGAGGGCTTCGCCGTTCACAGCCACTACAAAATTCCCGTAGTCGGGAGGCTGAACGCATCCCGATACGGAAATTTCTCCGCTCCGATGTAGAGGGTATCGAAGGCGTCGGTGCCGTCGGTGCGGTGTTCGAGCAGGTGTTCTTTCTCCGCTATGCTACGAAAGCGGCAAGCCGATGACTTCGGACTCGGCGAGTTTTTGCCTCCCATACGGTCGGCGAGCTAAAGGTTCGCCGGACTTATCCTTGCGGAAGCCGTTGCGACCGTTGGAGACACCGGCTGACTGAATAGCGAGGATAAGGTCTTCGTTGTTGGAGCGGTTGATGAACGGCATGAGAGGCTGCGCCGTAAACCTTAATTACGACACAGCCTCGCTTTGTTTCTGTGTCCTTTGCGAGATTATCAATCCCAATCATGAGGGTGTTTATGAAGGCATCGACCGGTTCATTATCTAATAACACCACTCAAAAGAGAGTTGTGTTCTTTATCGTTTCTTGGTATATTTCGATTTGACGATTTCGTATGATTTTTTGACAAAATTGTAGATTTCGTGGTCGCACACTCCGATTATTTCACAGCCTTTGCCACGTGCCGTCTCCTGACACTGATAGCAGAACATTGCCGGGGTTTCCATAATCCTTAGTCGGGTTTGATTTTGATAAGCATGACTTTGGCATCGCTGAGAGCCTTGACAGAATGCGGCACACCGTTGCCCATGAGGAAGAAATCGCCTTTGTGAAGGAGAAGGGGCATATCGTTCATCATGAAATCGACATCGCCCTCAATCACATAAATCATCACTTCGGCAGGGGCAAGATGGCGTTCCAGTTCCTGACCGGCTTTGAATCCTAGAAGCACCACGCCTCCGTTATCGTTGCCGACAATCTGTTGAAATGCAACCTTTGAGGCGTTGTCGGCTATCTGTTTGGCGAGAGGAAATACCTCTCCGAATTTGTAGTTTGTATTCAGCATAGTTATTTTGGTATTTGTGGTTGTAACAACGAAACAACATACAGCAGCCTATGGTTCAAATACAAACGGAGATACAACCAAGATCCGGAACCGGGTGTTATTATTATAATCCAAGTTGAATCAATGACTCAAACATACATAACCATGACTGTAATCAAGACAAAAAGAGCATACGACACGCCGGACGAAAGCGACGGCTACAGAATACTCGTGGATCGCCTTTGGCCACGCGGGCTGACCCATGAACGCCTCGACTGCCAGCTTTGGGAAAAGGCTCTTGCCCCATCAACCCAACTCAGGGAATGGTTCCACGCCGACAGCCCCGCCCGCTGGGATGAATTCAAGACACGCTATGTCGCTGAACTGGAATCCAGCCCTGAACTAGCGGCGTTTCTCGAACTCCTTAGAAAACATCCTGTAGTTACATTCGTATATGGCTCACGCGATGAAATCCACAATGAAGCCACGGTACTCCAAAGATTCTGCGAAATGAAACTCAATCGAGACTGTGAAAAACAAGTGGTTTTGGATACCTCCAAGCAATAGGCATACCATCAAATGATTTAAAAACAAGTAAGCCCCCGGTACCAGAAACACCACGATGCACCTCAAGCCTCAAGCTTTCAACAGCCAACAGGGTTCACACCGCACACCACTGCCCCCGGCATTCCCTGCGTTACTCGCCCTGACGGACGATGGAGTTGGCCATTTCGACGGCTACGGAGATGTGGGGACAGATGTGGCCGGCGCCGATGAGGCGGTCTATCCCGGCGTGCATCAGGGTTTCGCGCACATTGGGCTTGACGCCCGAGAGCACTATGTGGATGCCCTCGCTCTGCGACGATTTGATGAGAATCTCCAGGTTGTGAAGGGCCGTGGAATCAATGAAGGGCACCTTGCGCATTCGTATTATTCGCACCTTGGGCTTGTCGACGAGGGTCGAACGCATCATCTCGTCGAACTTGGTGGCCACGCCGAAGAAGAACGGGCCGTCGATTTCGTAGACACTAACGCCGGGGAGCACGTCGAGCACCTCGTGGTGCGTGGAGTCGAGGTCGGTGCCTTCGGCCACATCAAGCTGCTCGGAATATACCTTGATTTCGGTGTTCTCCATGACGCGGCGTAGAAACAGCACCACAGCAAGCAGCAGACCTATCTCAATGGCGATGGTCAGGTCGAATACCACCGTCAGGAGGAAGGTGACCAACATGATTGATATGTCGCTCTTGGGGGCTTTCAGCAGGCCTACTATCGTGCGCCAACCGCTCATGTTGTACGATACAACCACAAGTACCGCCGCAAGGCACGCCATCGGCACATAATTGATTAACGGCATCAGGAAAATATAAATCAGCAACAGCACAAGGGCGTGGATTACGCCGGCCACGGGGGTGCGTCCCCCGTTGGTGATATTGGTCATGGTACGCGCTATGGCTCCCGTTACGGGAATGCCCCCGAAGAAGGGCACCACTATATTGGCCATTCCCTGGCCGATGAGTTCGGTGTTGGTGGAGGTGTGCGAACCGGTGACACCGTCGGCCACCGTAGCCGAAAGCAGCGACTCAATGGCGCCGAGCACGGCAATAGTGAATGCCGACGGGAGCAGCAGGTTGATGTTGTCCATCGTCAGTGCGAAGCCGTGAACATCCGGCAGGTCGGTCGACATGCCGCCGAATCGGTCGCCGATGGTCGCAACCCCCATCGAGGGGTCGACAAACGTCTTGAGCAGATACACCGCCGCCGTGATAATAATAATGGCCAGCAGGGCGCCGGGCAGACGCTTGGAGATGCGCGGCGTCACAATGATTATCGCCAGCGACGCCAGCGCCACAAGCACAGTAGGGAGGTCAGTCCTGCCGAAATTTCTGAAATAAATGCCCCATTTGGTGACGAAATCGCCCGGCAGGTTAGTAAGGCCCAGACCGAAGAAATCGTTTACCTGGGTGGTAAGGATTGTCAGGGCGATACCCGCAGTGAATCCCACCACAATGGGGTAGGGGATAAACTTGATGACAGTGCCGAGCTTGAACAGCCCCATCAGCACCAGAATCAGACCCGCCATAAAGGTGGCCACAGCTAAGCCCTCAAGACCGAAGCGAGCGATAATGCCGTATACAATCACGATGAAAGCGCCTGTCGGCCCTCCGATCTGCACCGAATTGCCGCCGAAAGCCGACACCATGAAGCCGCCGATAATGGCCGTAATCAAACCTATCGTAGGACTCACGCCCGACGCTATACCGAAAGCGATTGCCAAAGGCAACGCAACAATGCCAACAACGATACCGGCCACAAGATCGGCCTGTAACTTCTTCTTGTTGTAATGGCGCATCGCCGACCACAGTTTGGGCCGGAATTCAACCATTCCGCTGAAATTCATAAATTTAAACCTAATTTACCTGATAGTTAAAACATTCTTAATTGTACCTGTTACCAGCGTAAATTCCGTCGGTTTCCGCACCGGTTTTCGACACCGTTCTCACCGTCGGTTTCCGCACCGGTTTTCTGTCGGCATGCAACATCTCGCTGCCTGCCGGCATCCTTTTAGGCCACAAAGTTACAAAATTTGTTAAACACACCAAAATCCCCTCTCTCGGCCCGGACTGGCCCGGACGTTTAACATTTGTTATTAAACACCCTCTTAAAGGCCTTTCATTATGATTTCAAGTACTTCGTTGAGTTTGTCGGTTGAGAGGCGTTTGTTATACTCGGCGCAGGCTTCAAGGTTGCCTCGGATGTGAGCGAGCACGGCGAGATGGGCATTGACTGAAGGGGTATCGCCCTCGAAGATTTCAAGATACGCTTCGTGAGTAGGTAAGCCGAGCCCAATACGCTCATCATCGGTGATGGCGTGGTCGAAGGCGGTCTCTACTCCAGATTGGGCGTTCTCGTTGAGGACGCTCATCTTCTCACGCTTGCTAACATCATCAAACTTCACATACTTCATTATCATGTCGGCGGTTGTGAGACCGGTTACGGCACGAATATCCTCCGGCGACATACCTTTGCGCAGAAATATCGTAACAGCCAATGGCTCGGCAACCCTTGAATTTGCCAAAGAACTTCTTCAGTTGCTTGAAAATGACACACCGGAACGTATCGAGATGTATTATCAATTCAACAAACAGGGTTTCTGTGCGTTCCTATGCTGATTAAGAGGGTGTTTTGAACACCCTCTAAATCATTTCAATACCGGGATATTCCAATCCGTTTGAGCCGTACGCTGCGCAGGGGGGCCCGGTCAGGGGCGGGGGATGGTGTAGGAGGTGGCGTGGGTTCGGGCGTCGTTGACGATGATGCGCAGGGCGGTGACGTGCGCGCGGGCGAACAGTGGCGCCAGGTCGCAGGCCACGTAGTAACGGCGCTCGAAATTGGCGTCGTTGTTGTCGCGCTTATTATAAAGGTAGGCTGTGGGTACAGGGTCGGCGAGGGTGCTTTTGTCGATTATCAGGCCGAAGCGGCGGGGCTGGCCGGAGTAGGTGAGGCGAAGGCGCATGTTCACGCGCGAGCCGGCTCGCCAGATGGCGTCGACGTATACCGGGTCGGCGTCCCATCCGTCGAGGCCCTGAGCCTCGGTCTGCAGCAGGGTGAGGTTGGTGATACGGCCGTAACTGACGGGGGTGATTCGGCCGGAGGTGCCGCTGCCTACGGTCGATGCGGCGCCGTCGCCCTCGGCCGATTTGTAGGCGAGCATGAGCGATTCGCCAAGATGAATCTGTGTGGTGTCGATTACTTCGCCGTTGCAGGTGAGTACAAGGGGCGCCCGGGCGCCCTGAGGGTAGTAGTGGAATGTGGTGCGGCCCTGCGACGAGTCGGTGAGTTCGACGATGTTCTGCAGTACGATGTCATGGTTTTCGGGGCCGTCGTTGCGACACGCTGTGAGGGTCATCAGCAGGATGATGACGGCTGCGAGGCGGATGATGCTGTGGCGTTTCATACGTTCGAGGTTATGTCGGTGATGAGCCCGTCGCGCATGTGCACAATGCGGTCGCAGTCGGCGGCGAGGCGCTCGTCGTGGGTGACGATTACGAATGTCACGCCCAGGCGGTCGCGCAGGGTGAAGAACAGGCGGTGCAGCTCCTCGCGGTTGTGGGTGTCGAGCGAGCCGGTGGGCTCGTCGGCGAGTACTGCTTCGGGTGAGTTGACCAGGGCGCGTGCCACGGCTGCGCGCTGGCATTCGCCGCCCGACAGTTGGGCGGGACGGTGGGTGAGGCGGTCGCTCAGACCCAGTGTGGTGAGCAGTTGGCGTGCCTTCTCGAAGCTCGCGGTGCGCGATTCACCGCCTATGAGCGCCGGCATGGCCACGTTTTCGATCAGGTTGAATTCGGGTAGCAGCTGATGGAACTGGAATACGAATCCGATGTTGCGGTTGCGGAACCGTGCCAGCCGCGACGACGACAGGGCGAACACGTCGGTGTCGCCGTAGGTCACCGTTCCGGCGTCAGGGCGCGACAGGGTGCCGAGTATCTGCAGCAGAGTGGTTTTGCCGGCTCCCGAAGGGCCGACGATGCTCATTACCTCGGAGGGGAACACGTCGAGGTCGACGCCCCTGATTACTTCAAGGGCGCCGAACGATTTGTGGATGTTCCGTGCGGTAATCACTTGCGTGTCAAGTTAATTCGTTGGCGATGCGCGAAATTGCCGTCTCCGGGCGCACGCGTCGGTAGAGGATGTCGTAGACGGCTTCGGCGATGGGCATGTGCACATTGTAGTTGAGGTTGATTTCGTGGATGCACTTGGCGCCGTAATACCCTTCGGCGGTCTGCTCCATCTCCATTTTGGCGGCTTTCACGGAGTAGCCTTTGCCAATCATCGAGCCGAAGTTATGGTTGCGCGAGAAGCGCGAGTAGGCTGTCACGAGCAGGTCGCCGAGGTACACCGAGTCGCAGATGTTGCGCTTGCGGGGGCATACGGCGCTGAGGAATTCTTCCATCTCGCGGATGGCGTTTGACACGAGCATGGCCATGAAATTGTCGCCCTTCTTCATGCCGTGTACGATGCCTCCGCCGATGGCGTAGATATTCTTCATCACGCCGGCGTACTCCACGCCGTTGACGTCGGTGGTGGGGATGAAGTGGCAGTTCTTGGCCGAACAGAGGCGCTGCCCGAAGAGCGAAGCGGCTTCGATGTCAAGGCAGCCGATGGTGAGGTACGACGGGCGTTCGAGGGCCACCTCCTCGGCGTGGCAGGGGCCCGAAACCACCAGCAAGTGGTCGTCGGGGATGCCGAAATGCAGCTTCATATAGTCGGTGATGAGCATATTGCCGTCGGGCACAATGCCTTTCACCGCCGAGATGATGTGTTTGCCGGAGATGTCGACGTTGAGCTTTTCGATATGGCTCGTGAAGTAGGGCGAGGGCATCACCATCAGGAGCGTGTCGGCTTTCTCGGCCACCTCGTTGATGTCGGCCGAGAACTCGATGCGGTCCATGTCGAAGGGCACATCGGTGAGGTACGCCGGGTTGTGACCGAGGCGTTTGAAATCCTCGATACGGTCTTCGCGGCGCATATACCACAGGATGGATGAGCCGGGGCTTTTGAGGAGGAGCTTGGCCAGCGCGGTGGCCCAGCTGCCGCCTCCCATGACGGCCACGCGGCCCGGGAAATTTTTAGTTGTCATTTCAGGTTTTAGAGTAGGGGAGAGGGGGCGATTCATATATTAACGTCGGGTGCGACTATTAACGTCGGGTGCGACCGAAGTGTTGCGCCCGGTAAGCAAGTCGAAGAAATCAGCTTTATAAGCGTCAACTTACTTTTAAGCTAAATATTAACAAATTTCGGAGACTTACCTATTAAATCTCGGGCCTTCAGGCGACGGACCGGATGAGCCGTTATGATTCGGATTCTTCGGGGGTGCGGGGCTGAGCGGCTTTGGCGGCTTCAACCCAGGCTGTCACCTGGTCCATCATCGGCGATTTCAAGCCGAGCTTGAACTTCTTGTTGATGCCGATGAGGTCCTGGACGAGTTTGCCGGGGGCAGCTGTGGCGAGCGCTGCCACGGTGGGGAAGCCGGCCTTGCGCACGGGAGCAATCCACCGGGTGTCGACACCGACGGCCGCGAATGCCTCGTCCTTGTCGCGGGGGGCGACCTTCTCGGGGCGCATCTGCGGGAAGAAGAGCACCTCCTGGATGGTGGTCTGGCCCGTCATGAGCATTACCAGACGGTCCATGCCGATACCCATGCCCGATGTGGGAGGCATGCCGTATTCGAGGGCGCGGATAAAGTCGTGGTCGATAATCATGGCCTCGTCGTCGCCCTTCTCCGAGAGTCGCATCTGCTCTACGAAACGCTCGTACTGGTCGATGGGGTCGTTGAGCTCTGAGTAGGCATTGGCTAACTCTTTGCCGTTGACCATCAGCTCGAAACGCTCGGTGAGCTCGGGGTTGTTGCGATGGCGCTTTGTCAGCGGCGACATCTCTATGGGGTAGTCGGTGATGAACGTCGGCTGGATGTAGGTGCCCTCGCACTTCTCGCCGAAAATTTCGTCGATGAGTTTGCCTTTGCCCATGGTCTCGTCGACCTCGATGCCCATCGAAAGGGCTGCTGCGCGGAGCTCGTCCTCGCTCTTGCCCTCGATGTCGAAGCCTGTGTGGTCGAGGATGGCCTGGCGCATGGTCACACGCGGGAACGGCGCCTTGAACGAAATCACATTGTCGCCGACCTTCACTTCGTCGGTGCCGTTGACCTCGCGGCAGATAAGTTCGAGCATCTTCTCGGTGAAGTTCATCATCCAGTTGTAATCCTTGTACGAGACGTAAATCTCCATACAGGTGAATTCCGGGTTGTGTGTGCGGTCCATACCCTCGTTGCGGAAATTCTTCGAGAACTCGTATACGCCCTCGAAACCGCCCACAATAAGGCGCTTAAGGTAGAGCTCGTCGGCGATACGCAGGTACAACGGGATGTCGAGCGCATTGTGGTGGGTGATGAACGGACGCGCCGACGCGCCGCCGGGAATCGACTGCAGGATTGGCGTCTCCACCTCCATGTAGCCGTGCTCGTTGAAGTAGCGGCGCATGGTGTTGAACACCTTCGTGCGCTTGATGAACACATCCTTCACCTCGTCGTTTACAACCAGGTCGACATAGCGGCGCCGATAACGCAGTTCCGGGTCATCGAAAGCGTCGTAGGTCACACCGTCTTTCACCTTGACAACCGGCAGCGGACGCAGCGACTTCGACAGCACCACCAGGCGCTGGGCGTGAACCGAAATCTCTCCGGTCTGCGTGCGGAACACGTAACCCTCCACGCCGACGAAGTCGCCGATGTCGAGCAACTTCTTGAACACCGTGTTGTAGAGCTCCTTGTCGTCGCCCGGGCAGATTTCGTCGCGGTTGACATACACCTGGATACGTCCCTTGCTGTCCTGCAGCTCCATGAACGAGGCTTTGCCCATGATGCGGCGGCTCATCACACGCCCGGCGATGCTCACCCGGCGCGGTTCGTACCCCTCGGGCAGCCGTCCGTCGGCATCGGTCGCGGGGTCGGTAAAGTTAGCAACAATCTCGTCAGTGTAGGCGTTGACGGGGAATTCGGCTGCGGGATAAGGGTCGATACCCATATCGCGCATGCGCTGAAGCGACTCGCGTCGCACAATCTCCTGTTCGCTGAGTTCAAGAATATTCATCTGAGTATATAATTTTCTGATTCTAAGGACGTGTATCGGAAAGACACACCGTCTGAGCCCGGGGTGGGGGCATAAATACCAAATTTACCGCAAAGGTACGAAAACCCCGTCAAATTCCCTAATATAAAAATGTGTAAAGTATATCCCATTAGCTCCAAATGCCCCCGGAAGCGGCCATCAGGCCGGCTGTCCGGATGTGTTTAAGAGCATTTAATGGGGCATTTAAGAGCATCTTTTGCGAAAACCGCAAAAAAGTGTGGCCGAAATTTTGCGGTTTCAAAAATTCTTGCTACCTTTGCATCGCAAAACACGGGGTACTAGCTCATCTGGCTAGAGCGCGACACTGGCAGTGTCGAGGTGAGCGGTTCGAGTCCGCTGTACTCCACCTACGGCAGATTTGGAAGCGATTCCAAGTCTGCTTTTCTTTTAAGACAGGTTCTATAAATTGGACACTTGTCGGATAGGTAAATAACAATCTCAGGTTCTTGGCTGCTTTCTTGTATAAATCGGCTGCTTTTCCATCTTTCATCGGTCGTTTAGCTCGCTAAACTCCCTCATAAAGATGAAAAATCATCTCGATTTCTACGGCGAAATCATCGCAAGCCAATTTATAGAACCTGCCTTAAGGTGTAATTTCAAGGTATATGAGAGAGCATGATTACATTGTGCCGGCGCGATTTGCCGACGACCCGAAGTTTGTTGAGGAGTGGGGCCGCATGATGCGCGGCGAGGTCTACGATGCTGCTTATGCGCCGTTCCTTGAGCTGCTTATCGACACGCGCCGCGTAATCCGCCGCTACAACGATACTGACCCGGCTGACATGGGCGCTCTGACGGAGATTCTCCGCGGGCTGCTCGGCTCGTGCGGCGAACGTATCGCCATAAACCAGCCTTTCCGATGCGACTACGGCTGCAACATCCATGTGGGTGAGGACTTTATTGCCAATTTCAATTTTACGGTGCTCGATGAGGCACGCGTCACCATCGGCGACCATGTGTTCATCGGCCCGAATACGAGCATCTACACGGCGTGCCATCCGCTTGACCCTCAGGAGCGCAGCACGGGCGTGGAGTGGGCCGAGCCGGTGACTATCGGTTCGAATGTGTGGATTGGCGGTGGCACAACCATCCTGCCCGGCGTCACCATCGGCGACAACTGCACCATCGGCGCCGGTTCGGTGGTAAAGCGCGACATCCCGGCCAATTCGGTGGCCGTGGGCGTGCCCTGCCGCGTTATCCGCGAGCTCTGAGACGAGCGCGGATAACTTGGTAACGGACTTATAGCGAGCTTGTTGCTTTTAGATAATCTTGCTGCCGACGGTGAAAAGCGAGCGCACGTCGGCTACGGCTTTGTTGCCATTCAGCTCTGAAATCACCATCCGGTAGTTGGCCAGTTCCTTATCGACGGTGGTGTCGCGGCCGTAGCGGTAGCAGGCCGAGAGGTCACGGGCTATCTCGACGTAGACATTGTCTGTAATGTTTCTGCGGGGGGTGGTGCAGCGTTTCAGCAGTTTGAATGCGCGGTTGTAATCCTGCGGCACTCCCTCGCCGTTATACGACAGCACAGCCAATGTTGCGAGCGCATTTATGCTACCCATATCCAATGCTTCGTTGAGAAGCTCGAGGGCCTTCTGCGGGTTCTTCTCAACCCCTTTGCCGTCGAAATATCTCATGCCAAGGTAGTATGCGGCCTGACCGTTGCCATTGTTGTCGGCTTTTGTATAATATTCTATGGTTTTGGCGTCATTCTTTTCGGTGCCTATGCCATGGTCGTAGAAGTAACCCATCCAGTTTTGTGCAGAGGCGTTGCTCTGATTGGCAGCCTTTTGCATCCATTTGAATGCTTCGTTGACATCTTTAGTAACGCCTTCGCCCTTATAGTAGGCATATCCTACCCAAAACTGGGCGTCGGCGTTGCCGTTCTGTGCCCGGGTCAGCAGCTCGGGTGAATATTTTTCGGCTGATGCGGCCAGGAAAATCATAGCCGCTGTCACTAAAGTCAGTAACTTTTTTATTGCAGTAAATGTTTTCGGCACATTTACACATTTTCGGCGATAAACGTCGCCCGGCGGGATGAGAAATTTCGTACTGAAAAATTTCAGGGCTAAAGAGCAAAATATTTGGAAATCAGTCGGAAATGTCGTATCTTTGTGGCCGCTGAAGACGAACGGCCTCCCCGGCCCGGCCCCTCGGGGCATGGCGCAGGCGCCTGTCGACCTCCGGCATGAGATTTTATTAACTTTATTTTCAAACACTTAGCGCGTACCCGCAACTGCCGGGGCTTCAACGCTCCGACGACGAGTGCGCAAACCAAACGTCATTAAATGACCGAAGAACTTAAGAATGGCCCGATCGCTGATTTCGATTGGGACGCCTATGAAAACGGCGAAAGCAAGAGCGAGAAATCGCGTGAAGAACTTACCCGCACCTACGACGAATCGCTCAACACCGTCAAGGACAAAGAGGTAATCGAAGGTACCATCATCGCCCTCAACAAGCGCGAAGCTGTGGTTAACATCGGCTACAAATCCGACGGTATCATCCCCATGAACGAATTCCGCTACAATCCCGACATCAAAGTCGGCGACACTGTAGAAGTATTCGTTGAAAATCCCGAGGACAAGAAGGGTCAGCTCGTGCTCTCGCACCGCAAAGCCCGCGCAGCCCGCTCATGGGACCGCATCAACCAGGCCCTCGAGAACGACGAAATCATCAAAGGCTTCATCAAATGCCGTACCAAAGGCGGCATGATTGTCGACGTATTCGGCATCGAGGCTTTCCTCCCCGGCTCGCAGATCGACGTCAAGCCCATCCGCG
>CAMEPD010000028.1 GCA_945931475.1 uncultured Muribaculaceae bacterium
TTTGAGATGATTTTTTCGGTTGAGAGATGGAGCTTAGCGAGCTAAGCGACTGAGCGAAAGCGGAAAAAGCGCTCAAAAGACTTCAAAATTTCATAAGCTGCTCCCTGACTTACTTGTATGATTAATATTAACTAATTTTTGAGACTTACTTTTTATAAAAATGGCAAACTGGTTTGAATGTAAAGTACGCTACGATAAAACTCAGGAGAACGGCTCCATCAAAAAAGTGACCGAACCCTATCTGGTTGACGCTCTTTCGATTACCGAAGCAGTGGCACGCATGACCGAGGAGATGACCCCTTTCGTGTCGGGCGAATTCCTCGTTTCGTCGGCCAAGAGCACCAAAATTGCCGAAATCTTCTGGGATGATTCAGCCGACAAGTGGTACCTCGTAAAGGTGGCCTTCATCACCATCGACGAGAAGACCGCCGCCGAGAAGCGTTCTGTATCTCAGATTCTTGTCGCCGGCAGCTCCTTCAAGGGCGCATACGACAACTTCATGGAAAATATGCAATCCACAATGGCCGACTTCGAAATCGTGTCGATTACCGAAACACTCTACATGGATGTGTATAAGGTGCAATCGTCCGACCAGAAGCCTGCCGAGGCGCCCCAAGCCTGACCCCGACAATGAACCCCGACTCTGACAACGGCATAGCCTCGCGCCTGCAGGCAATACGCTCCACCCTCCGGCCCGGTGTGGAGCTTGTGGCCGTGTCGAAATTCCATCCGCTGCAGGTCGTGCTCGACGCAGCCGCCGCCGGACAACGCCTTTTCGGCGAAAGCCGGGTGCAGGAGCTGCAGCAGAAGGTCACCGAACTCGCCGCCGTCGACGGCGCCCCCGAGGTGTGCTGGCACTTCATAGGCCACCTTCAGACCAACAAGGTGCGCCAGTTGCTGCGGCTGCGTCCCGCCATGATTGAGAGTGTCGACTCGGAGCGCCTACTGGGCCTCATCGACCGCGAAGCCCAGGCGCAGGGCATATTGCAGCGTGTGCTCATGCAGGTACACGTGGCAGCCGAGGAGACCAAGACCGGCTTCCTACCCGACGAACTGCTCGACTATTTCGGCCGTCGAGCCTTCGAGTCGCTCAAGGCCACGCATATCTGCGGCGTGATGGGCATGGCGTCGAACACCGACGACTCCGCGCGCATCCGCGCCGACTTCCGCGCCATCCGCGGCGTGTTCGACCGCATCGCCGGGCTGTGTCCCGACCTGCGCGGCTTCGACACCGTAAGTATGGGTATGAGCCACGACTATATGCTGGCTCAGGAGGAGGGCGCCACCCTGGTGCGTGTCGGCACAGCCATCTTCGGCGAGCGCGTTTACTGACCCGCCGCTGACCCACCGTAATTTTAGCCACATATTTATGCGGTTAGAATTATGCAGGTTATAAAAAATTGCCTACATTTGCACATAAAACTTTTCGTAAATCTCTCTTGCCATAAAATCGACATAATAAATCACCAATTCCTTATTATCCTTAAACTCCTACAATGGAAAAAAATCAATTACAAGGCAGTGCAAAAGGCAAGTGGATAGCGATTGTCGCTATGTTCCTGCTCTTTGCCATGATTTCGTTCGTTACGAACCTCGCAGCTCCTCTCGGTACAATCTGGAAAAACAATTACGACTGGTCGGGCATGGTCGGCAACTTCATGAACTTCCTGGCATATCTGTTCATGGGTATTCCCGCCGGCAAAATGCTTCAGAATATCGGCTACAAGCGCACAGCTCAGTGGGCCATGGTTGTCGGCCTCATCGGCCTCGTATTCCAGTGGCTCTCGGGCGAGGTAGGCGCCGATTCGGCTATCTTCGGTATCTCGCTCAACTACTATATTTACCTCCTTGGCGCATTCATCTGCGGCTTCTCGGTATGTATGCTCAACGTGGTCGTTAACCCCATGCTCAACCTCCTGGGCGGTGGCGGCAACAAGGGCAACCAGCTCGTGCAGATGGGCGGCTCGTGCAACTCGCTCGCCGGTACCATCACCCCCCTGCTCGTGGGTATGCTTATCGGCCAGGTTACCGAAACCACCACCATCAGCTCGGTTGACCTGCTGCTCTATATCGCGATGGCCGTATTCGCATTGGCTCTCTTCATCATCACAGCAGTTGCAATCCCCGAACCCAACAAAACCGGTAAAAAGGTTAAATATACACACTCCCCCTGGAACTTCCGCCACACTGTGCTCGGTGTAATCGGTATCTTCTTCTATGTAGGTATCGAGGTAGGTATCCCCGGCGTGCTGATTTTCTATCTGAGCGATTCCTCCGCTTCGGGTATCACTGAGAACGCCACAGCCGTTGCCGGCGGTATCGCCGCTATGTACTGGCTGCTCATGCTCGTGGGCCGTCTGACCTCCTCTGCTATCTCCGGCAAGATTTCGAGCCGCACTCAGCTCATCTTCGTGGCTTCCGTAGCCATCGCCCTGATTGTCGCCGCTATCTTCCTGCCCTCCGACATCCGCGTGTCGATGCCGGCATACAGCGCAGCCGACGGTTTCTCGATGTGCGACGTGCCCATGAAGGCCCTCCTCCTCGTGCTCTGCGGCCTCTGCACCTCTGTAATGTGGGGCGGTATCTTCAACCTCGCAGTCGAAGGCCTCGGCAAGTACACCGCCCAGGCTTCGGGCATCTTCATGATGATGGTATTCGGCGGCGGCGTTATGCCTCTGATTCAGAACTGGATTGCCGATAACGCCGGCTATATGACCTCCTACTGGCTGGTTGTGGCTATGCTCGCATATCTGCTCTACTACGGTCTTATCGGCTCGAAGAACGTCAACAAGGATATCCCCGTTGACGAGGTCGAAGAGAGCGAAGTTCCCGACGCTGTCTGATAAAATTTTCACAGGGAGGTGTGCCATAATGCCCGCCGGGTTGTTATGTGTATACCTCGCTATGTTTAAATAACCTCTAACTTGAATGGACACTAAAACAATGAACCGCGCTGCCGACACTATCCGTGTCCTGGCCGCAAGTATGGTTGAAAAGGCTAAATCCGGGCACCCCGGCGGCGCCATGGGTGGCGCCGATTTCGCCAACGTGCTTTACTCACAGTTCCTCGTCACCGACCCAGACGACCCGACATGGTTTGCGCGCGACCGTTTCTTCCTCGACCCCGGACACATGTCGCCCATGCTCTACTCGGTGCTCGCCCTTTCGGGCAAATACACCGTCGACGAGCTGAAGCAATTCCGCCAGTGGGGAAGCATCACACCCGGGCACCCCGAACTTGACCCCGAGCGCGGCATTGAGAACACCTCGGGCCCTCTCGGACAGGGACATACCATGGCCGTAGGTTGCGCGCTTGCCGAGGCCTTCCTCCAGGCTCGGTTCGGCGATGTGGTCGCCCACAAGACATACACGTTCATTTCCGACGGTGGCATTCAGGAAGAGGTTTCGCAGGGCGCCGGCCGTATAGCCGGTTTCCTCGGTTTGAAGAACCTCATAATGTTCTACGACTCCAACAAGGTCCAGCTCTCGACCGACGTCGACGCCGTTGACCGCGAGGATGTCGCAGCAAAATACCGTGCATGGCACTGGAACGTGCTCGAAATCGACGGCTCGGATCCCGTAGCTATCGCCGGCGCCCTCACTGCCGCGCAGAACGAGCCCTCGCGCCCGACGCTCATCATCGGCCACACCATCATGGGCCGCGGCGCCGTCACCGCCTCCGGCGAACCGTTCGAGGGGAAGTGCTCCACTCACGGACAGCCCTTGAGCAAGTCGGGCGCCGACTATGCCGCCACCGTCCGCAACCTCGGCGGCGACCCCCAGAACCCCTGGCTCATCCCCGATGAGGTAGTCAAACTCTATGCCGACCGCAACGCGCAGCTGCGTAAAATCGTGGCTGAACGCCGCGCCAAAGAGGTCGAATGGGCGCGTCAAAACCCCGAAAAGGCCGCCACACTCCGCGACTACATCGACGGCAAACTCCCCGAAATAGACTTCTCGGCAATCACCCAGAAGGCCAATATCGCCACCCGCAACGCTTCATCGGCCATCCTGGCCGTACTATCCGAGAAACTCGGCAACATGATCGTGGCATCGGCCGACCTGGCAAACTCCGACAAGACCGATGGCTTCCTCAAGCATACGCACCCGTTCACCAACGGCGACTTCACCGGCGCATTCCTTCATGCCGGCGTTTCGGAGCTCACCATGGCCTGTATCATGAACGGCATAGTGCTTCACGGCGGTGTCATGGGCGCCTGCGGCACATTCTTCGTCTTCTCCGACTACATGAAACCCGCCATACGTATGTCGGCGCTGATGGAACTCCCCGTGAAGTACGTGTGGAGCCACGACGCATTCCGCGTAGGCGAGGACGGTCCCACTCACGAACCCGTCGAACAGGAGGCACAGCTCCGGTTGATGGAGGAACTCCGCAACCTCAGCGGCAAGCGCTCGATGCTCGTGCTCCGGCCGGCCGACGCCCTCGAAACCAACGTCTGCTGGGAGATGGCCCTCGAGAACAACGACACCCCCACCGGCCTTATCTTCTCGCGCCAGGACATCAAGGACCTCCCCTCGGTGACCGGCGACCGTTACCGCGAAGCCGAGGGCGCGCGTCATGGCGGATACGTGGTAATGGACACCCCTCACCCGCAGGTGATTCTCGTAGGCAACGGTTCGGAGGTGTCGACCCTGTGTCAGGCCGCCGTTATGCTCGAAGCCGGCGAGGTACCATGCCGCGTCGTTTCGGTGCCCTCGACAGGTCTGTTCCTCGACCAGGACGAGGATTACCGCCGCAGCGTGATTCCCACCGGAATACCGGTGTTCGGTCTCACCGCCGGCCTCCCTTCGACGCTGCGACCGCTGGTAGGCGACAAGGGTAAGATATTCGGTCTCGACCACTTCGGAGCCTCCGCTCCCTACAAAGTGCTGGAGGAGAAATTCGGTTTCACCCCCGAGAACATCACCACCGAAATCCTCAAGTTCCTGCATCGCATCTGATAGCCGTAACCTAAGGCGGCACCTGTGGACATCCACCGGTGTTGAGCCCGAATGAAAACCGTGCCGGAGCCAAAATCTCCGGCACGGTTTCAACATTATTCCGCGATTGGTTGTTCGAAATTATGAGGGACGGCGTTCGTTGTGGTCAAAATGGCCACAAATTGGCTAATTCCTCCCGAATTTGATGCTTTTTGAGAGCGTTTCTGCGCCGTGGCGTAAAAAGTTTTCACATTTTTCACTTTATTTCAGGTTGAATGTGAAATATTTAAAAAAAAATACTTAACTTAGCGCCGAATTTGCGGAACTATCCAATCTGTGCCCCTGCCGGTAGCATGGTGCGGTGTCCCCTTACTCATATATAGAGATGTGACATATCTCCGGTCGGCAATCTTAACTCACTGTTTTCCCCCGGTGACCTCCCTTTACGCCACACCTTTAGATATTTAGTGATAAAGAAACTTAATCTACTCAAAATTTTCTACTTTAGCTATGAAGAAAAGTATTGCTCTCGCATTTTGCTTCGCTATGCTTGCCGGCACTGCAGTGGCACAGAATGCGCAGGAAGTCACCTATGTGGAGGATCCTTCACAGGGCTACCTGTTCAATCGCTTCCGCGACAACTGGTTCATCCAGGGTGAAGGCGGTGTTACCATCGGTTTTACCGATGAAGATAACCACCGTAAACTCACCGACCGCTTCTCACCCTCGGCTCACCTCTATGTAGGTAAGTGGTTCTCACCGCTGCTGGGTGTTCGTATCGGTGCAAGCTACGTTTCGGTAAAAGGTCTGTCGAACGACCCCAACTGTGTCGGTCTGCAGCCCTGGAACGAAAAAATCGACGGCGAATACTGGAAAACAATGCAGAACTACTTCGGCCCCTCATTCAGCGTTATGCTGAACCTCACCAACTGGTGGTGTGGCTATCGCCCCGGCCGTGTATATAACGCCTATCTCTATGGTGGTGGTGACTTCTACTGGACTCTCACCAAGACCAAAGAGGGCGACGACTTCAAGTGGAAAAACTGCCACGACCGTGTAATCGGTCTTCACGCCGGCATCGTTAACGAATTCAACATCACCAAAAACTTTGCCCTCGGTCTCGACATCCGCGCCAACGCCATCTCGAACCACACTGATAATTGGGGCAAGACCTTCGTAGCCGGCGAAGCCCTCCTCACCGCTACCTATAAATTCAACAAGACCGACTGGAACGCTCCTATCGTTCCCGTTTGCCCGCCCGCAGAGAACTGCGACGAGTACCGCGCTCGCCTTCAGGCTGCCGATGCACGCATCGCCGACCTCGAAGCTCAGCTGAAAGCTTGCCTCTCACGCCCCGAGCCCGAGAAGACCGTCGTAAAATACCCCCTCGCTACAATCTACTATCCCTGCGACGTTTACGCTCTGACTTCGGTTGACCGCAAGGTTCTCGAATCTGTTGCCAACGTAATGAAAGCCGACACCAGCAAGCAGTACGTGCTCACCGGCTGGGCTGACAACTACACCGGTAACGATCAGATTAACGTTCGCCTGCGTCACAACCGTGTTAACGGTGTCAAGAAGCAGCTCCTCCGCTACGGCGTTGACGAGAGCCAGCTCGAAGCCACCACCAACAACGGCAACCGCGTAGACCTCGGCGACAAGTGCCTGACACTCGACCGCTGCGTTACCATCGTTGAAAAAGACTAATCGCTCGATAGCCTTAACCCCATGTCGGGCCGCACCCCTGCCGGTGTGGCCCGATTTTTTGTATCTACCCTTCCCGCCCCGGCCATCTACCGGGAGTAAATCGCCATCACCGGATAATTGTTTTGAGGTGGAGAAAAGTAGTGTCACGGTGCGGATTGAGTGTGGCATTACTCCGCTGCGGCGCGGATTGGGCGGATTCGGGGGCCGGCAGCGCGGTATTTTGTGATTTACGTGGCATATTACCAAAAAAAGATGTAAATTTGCACATTAATATCTGAAATATCTGATAACGTAAAAATTTAGTATCAAATACAATGGCACAACAGGAAGACGTGTTCAAAAAAATCGTTTCACACGCCAAGGAATACGGTTTTGTTTTTCAGTCGTCTGAAATCTACGACGGCCTTTCAGCCGTATACGACTACGGCCAGAACGGTGTAGAACTCAAGAACAACATCAAACGTTACTGGTGGGAAGCCATGACGCTGCTCCACGAGAATATCGTGGGTATCGACTCGGCTATCTTCATGCACCCAACTATATGGAAGGCTTCGGGACACGTCGACGCTTTCAACGACCCCCTCATCGACAACCGCGACTCCAAGAAACGCTATCGTGCCGATGTACTCATCGAGGAGCAGATTGCCAAATACGACGAGAAAATCGAAAAAGAGGTCGCCAAGGCCCGCAAACGTTTCGGTGAGAACTTCGACGAGGCACTCTTCCGCCAGACCAACCCCCGCGTGACTGAGCACGTCGCCAAACGCGACGCCCTACACGAGCGCTACTCCGAGGCCATGAACGCCAACGACCTCGACGGCCTGCGCCAGATTATACTCGACGAGGAGATAGTAGACCCCGTAAGCGGCACACGCAACTGGACCGAAGTGCGCCAGTTCAACCTCATGTTCAAGACCGAGATGGGCTCGACCGCCGACGGTGCCATGACCGTGTACCTGCGTCCCGAGACAGCACAGGGTATCTTTGTCAACTACCTGAACGTGCAGAAGACCGGCCGCATGCGTATACCCTTCGGTATCGCACAGATTGGCAAAGCCTTCCGCAACGAGATTGTAGCCCGTCAGTTCATCTTCCGTATGCGCGAGTTCGAGCAGATGGAGATGCAGTTCTTCGTACGCCCCGGCACAGAAATGGAGTGGTTCAAGAAGTGGAAAGAAACCCGTCTGCGCTGGCACAAGGCCCTCGGCCTCGGTGACGAGAAATACCGCTACCACGACCACGAGAAGCTGGCCCACTACGCCAACGCCGCCACTGACATCGAGTTCCAGATGCCCTTCGGCTTCAAGGAGGTAGAGGGTATTCACTCGCGTACCAACTTCGACCTCTCGCAGCACGCCAAATACTCCGGCAAGAAAATCGAGTATTTCGACCCCGAACTCAACCAGAGCTATACCCCTTACGTCATCGAGACCTCTATCGGAGTCGACCGTATGTTCCTGTCGGTGCTCTGCTCAAGCTACGAGGAGCAGAAACTCGACAACGGCGAGGAGCGCGTGGTGCTTCACCTGCCCGAGGCACTCGCTCCCGTGAAGTGCGCTGTACTCCCGCTGGTTCGTAAGGACGGACTGCCCGAGAAGGCCCGCGAAATCGTAAACGACCTCAAATTTGACTTCAACACCCACTACGAGGAGAAGGACACCATCGGCAAGCGTTACCGCCGCCAGGATGCAATCGGCACGCCGTTCTGCATCACCGTCGACCATCAGACGCTCGAGGATAACACCGTGACCCTGCGCGAGCGCGACACCATGGCCCAGAGCCGTGTGCCCATCGCCGACCTCCACAAGCTGATCCACGACCGCGTGTCGCTTAACTCGCTCCTCCGCAAGATTTAATCCGTTATGAGAAAATCACTTATCGCCATAGGCGCGGTAGTGCTGCTGATAGTAGTGCTGTGCTTCGGCGGATGCTCCAGCTACAACGGCCTCGTGAAATCGAGCCAGGCTGTCGACAAGCAGTGGGGTAACGTCGAGAACGCCTATCAGCGCCGTGCCGACCTTATCCCCAATCTGGTGAATACTGTCAAGGGGTATGCCGAGCACGAAAGCACTACCCTGCAGAAGGTCACCGACGCCCGCGCCGGCCTGTCGGAGGCCTACAACAAGGCCAACGCAACCAAAGCCGGTGATTCACAGGAGAATATCGCCGCCTACCAGAAAGCGCAGAGCGATCTCAGCGGCGCCCTCGACATCTATGTCAACGCCGTACGGGAGGCATATCCCGACCTGAAGGCCAACACTAATTTCGAGAACCTGCAGGTGCAGCTCGAAGGCACCGAAAACCGCGTGGCTACCGAACGCAAGCGCTACAACGACATGGTCGAAGCGTACAACGTGAAGGTGCTGTCGTTCCCCAACAATATGTTCGCCTCGATGTTCGGTTTCCACAAACGCGATATGTTCCACGCCGAGGAGGGTGCACAGCGCGCTCCGAAAGTTGAGTTCTAAACACGCCTGAAGTTAGATGAAAAAACTGATATATATCATCATAGGTGTCATTGCTGCCGGATTTTTCGCAGGCTGTAACGACGATGCCAACAAGACAACCTGGGAGAAATACACCGACTGGCGCAATACCAACAAGACCTGGTATGCCGAGCAAGAGGCTCTGACCAATCCCGACGGCTCAGCGTACTATGTGCGCGTCACCCCGTCGTGGAACCCGTCAGCCACCATATTGATGCATTGGTTCAACGACCGAAGTGAAACCGAGGGAAACCTCACCCCGATGCTCACATCCACCGTCGAAACCTACTATAAAGGGCGTCTCTACAACGACGAGATATTCGACTCCACGGCCTCGGGCGCCAGCTATACCAGCCAGGTGTCGACCGGTATCGACGGCTGGAAAATAGCGCTGATGAACATGAGGGTAGGCGACTCGTGCCGGGTGGTGATGCCCTATCAGCAGGGATACGGCGCATCGGCCAACGGCGACATCCCGCCGTATTCGATGTTGCAGTTCGACCTGCGCCTGGTCGATATCACCGCCTACGAAATCCGTCCGGTCAAATGACCCCTTTTGCTGTCATAAATACCGCTACATGGCTTAACTTTTGGTGGAATACACTGTTATAATTATAGGTCGGGGGCTCCGGGCCCCCGACGATATTTATTCAATCAAAAACTAAAGATTATGTTGTGGACAGCAATCGGATGCCTCATAGCAGGCGTCATAATAATGATAGCAATGTTCTGGTGGCAGTCAGCAGCCATCAGAAATCCTGAAAGCTGGGCAAAATTCAACAAGTGGCGTATGCCGATGATGATTGCCTATCTGATACTCTTCATCGCCGCGGCCGTGCTGTTCCTTGTATGGTAATGGGTGTGACGGCCGGGTAAGGCTGCTCCGTTTTTGTCCCGGAGAGGGGAAAATATCGGCTTTTGAATTCGCAGCATCCAAGAGGGGTTTTAAACACCCTATAAAATATCCAATAAGGTACACAAATTGACAGAAAAAGAGAAACTCGGCATCTGGGGACTGACTGCCATAGTATTCGGTTCGGTAATCGGCAGCAGTATCTTCAACATCGCCCAGAACATGGCACGCGCCGCCGCGCTCGGTCCGGTAATCCTTGCCTGGCTGATTACGGCGGTGGGCGTGTATTTCTTAGTGCTGGTATTCAAGCACCTGGCCGACGCCAGACCAGACCTTAACGCCGGTATCTACCAGTATGCGCAGGTTGGATACGGCAACTACGTCGGCTTCAATATGGCGTGGGGCTACTGGCTGTGCGTAATCTTGGGAAATGTCACCTACATCGTGATGCTCAACGACTCGTTGGGCGCTTTCTTCCCGGTGCTTCAGAGCCATTCGTGGCACATGGTGCTGTTCGGCACGGTGTTCGTATGGCTCATGTTCCTGTTGGTGTCGAAGGGCGTAAAGTCGGCTTCGCTCGTTAATAACATACTGGCAGTCATTAAGTTCGGATGCCTGCTGCTCATCATCGGCGTATTGGTGGTATGCGCCCGCGTGGGGTTCTTCACTTATGATTTCTGGGGGCAGCAGTCGCTGCCGCCGCTCGGCACGGTAGGCGACCAGTTCTCGTCGTGTATGCTCGTGACGGTGTGGAGCTTCCTCGGCATCGAGGGGGCCGTGATGATGTCGGCGCGCGCCCGTCGCCCCTCCGATGTGGGCAGAGCCACCCGCCGCGGATTCCTGTTGGCACTGGCACTGTATATGCTTGTCACGGTGCTCTGCTTCGGCGTGATGCGTCAGCCGCAGCTGGCCACGCTTCCCAATCCTTCGCTCGCTTATGTGCTCGACGCCTGCGCCGGGCCATGGGCCAAATGGTTCGTGATTGTGTCGGTGATCGTGTCGCTGACAGGTGGTTTCATCGCCTGGACGCTCGTGTGTGCGCAGACTCCCAATCAGGCTGCCGCCGTCAAAATCCTCCCGCGACAGTTCCTGCACCTCAACAGCCACGGAATGCCCACATACGGCATGATTGTGGCCTCATGCGTCATCACTCTCTGCCTTATCCTTGTAAAGACGGCCGAAAACGTTTACCTGGCGGCGCTGAACCTCACCACGCTGATGGTGTTGCCGCCCTACCTGATGAGCGCCTGCTATTTCTGGAAGCTTTCGGGCAAACGCTACACCGGCCGCGTCGCCATTGTGCGACATCGCGCCATCGCTGTCATGGCGGTCGCCTTCTGCCTCTACACGCTTTGGGCCGGCGGCCTGAAACTGTTCATGGTTACCTCGCTCTTCTACATTGCCGGCACACCTTTCTTCGTGATGGCGCGCAAGCAGCACGGCGCCCCCGGCCCGATGTGGAGCCTCCGCGGTGTTTTCACCCGACCTGAGCGCTGGATTTTTGCCGCCGTGTGCCTCGCCGCCGCTGTCTCGCTATACCTCATCGTTACCGGCCGCGTTCGCCTCGACAGCTGACGTGGTAACGCGCTGTATTGCAACACCCTCCGGGCCGGTGCCCGAAATGCCCCCTAAATTTCTTTAAAAAATCGGGCCTCGGAGTGCCGAATTATCGGGAAAAGCGCTATCTTTGCGTGAAGTTACACATCAGAATTTTTCCCCAAAGAGAAGCTCACGACGGGTCGCCCTTCAGGCTTAGCCCGGTCGGACTCCACCGTAAAAATACCCTCACCAATCAGATAGATAAGCAGAATGATTCGCCGTTGCATGACCATATTCCGCCTGGCGTTGCCGGTGATGATTTCGCAAATCAGCATGATTGTTGTGGCGTTCGCCGACAACAGTATGGTGGGACATTACTCCACGAAGGCGTTCGCGTCATCGTCGTTTGTAGTGAACGTGTTCAACCTGGTGATGTTCTGCGCCATGGGCTTCTCGTACGGACTGACACCACTTGTGGGAGCGCTGTTCTCGCAGGGTAGGAAAACCGACATCGGACATCTGGTGCGCGTGGCGCTGCGGGCCAATCTGGTGATGGGACTGATACTGACGGCTATTATGACCGTGCTGTACCTATTCCTCGACAAGTTGGGCCAAAAACCTGAACTGCTGCCGATTATCCGCCCGTATTATCTGATTACCCTTGCCGGCATCCTGCCCGTGGTGGTGTTTAATGTCTTTGCCCAGTGGAGCTTCGCCATCCGCCGTACGGCTATGCCCATGTGGATACTCCTTGCGGCCAATGCCCTGAATATCATAGGCAATTATATGCTGATATACGGCCACTGGGGCGCCCCCGAATTGGGGCTCGCAGGCGCCGGAGTCTCCACGCTTACCGCCCGCCTGATAGCGATGGCAGCGATTCTGATGGTGTTCTTCGGCAGACGCGGCTTCGGCGAGTACCGCCGGGGGTACACGGCGACAAGAGTGTCGCCTCCGGGCGAGATGCGCCGCGTGGTGAAAACCTCGGTGCCCGTAGCCCTGCAGATGACCTTCGAGACCGGCGCCTTCTCGTTTGCAGTGATATTCGCCGGATGGCTTGGAACGGTGGCCCTTGCCGCATTCCAGGTGATAGTGATTGTCGGAACCCTCGGATTCTGCATCTACTACAGCGTCGGGACAGCCATCACGGTCGAGGTGTCGAACTGCGCCGGTCGCAGCGGCCTGCCGGCCTGCCGGCGCCCTGCGCTCGACGGGTATGTGGTGATGCTGGTCTGCGCGGCTGTGTCGTCGACGATATTCGTGGCGCTCGGTCCGACGCTTACCCGGCTGTTCACCGACGACCCACGGGTGATTTCGGCGGCAGTGGGGGTGCTCTTCCCGCTGGTACTCTATCAGTTGGGCGACTGCACCCAGGTTACTTTCGCCAACGCACTGCGCGGCACGGCCAATGTGATGCCCATGTTATGGATAGCTTTCATCAGCTATATCGTCATCGGTATCCCCTCCACGCTGCTGCTGGCCTTCCCGGCCGGTCTAGGCCTCTACGGCATCGTGCTGTCGTTTTCGGTGTCGCTCTTTACGGCCGGAGCATTGTTTATGTATACGTTTTTTAAAACCACTCATAATTTCACTAACCTTAAATAAGAATCAAAATGGCAAAGAAATGGATTTGCACCGTGTGCGGTTATGTACACGAAGGACCCGAACCCCCCGAGAAGTGCCCTATGTGCGGTGTTCCCGCATCGAAATTCAAAGAACTGGACGCCGAAGACGCCCTTCAGTTCGTTACCGAGCATGAGGTAGGCGTCGCCAAGGGTTGCGATCCCGAAATGATCAAGGACCTCGAGGCTCACTTCAGCGGCGAATGTACCGAAGTGGGTATGTACCTGGCTATGTCACGCCAGGCCGACCGCGAAGGTTATCCCGAAATCGCTGAAGCCTTCAAGCGCTACGCATACGAAGAGGCTGAGCACGCATCGAAGTTCGCCGAACTCCTTGGCGACTGCGTATGGGATACCAAGACCAACCTCTACAAGCGCATGATGGCCGAGGCAGGTGCCAACGCCGACAAGATGCGTATCGCCGTCAACGCCAAGAAGGCCAACCTCGACGCCATCCATGACACCGTTCACGAAATGGCAAAGGACGAGGCCCGTCATGGCCGCGGTTTCGCCGCACTGTACAAGCGCTACTTCGGCAAATAATTCGTCGGGTGCTGTGATAGCGGCCCATCTGTAATCGGGTGCTGTGATAGCGGCCCATCTGGGGCGTCGCCGCGGCCACTCTCGCTCGGTCACGTACCTCAGTACGCTCCCGTCGCGCTCGGACCACGGCTCCTACCATCTGGACCACTCTGACAGCACCCTCCACCCATCCGGGTACCAAGGAGCGGCCCATCTGGACCACTCTGACAGCACCCTCCACCCATCCGGGAACCAAACAACGGGCCACGCATTTCGCGTGGCCCGTTTTGCATATCTAACGGAAACAAAGAGGCTGCGCCGTAAACATTAATTACGACACAGCCTCCTTTTCGAATAAATATGCTGTCTCAGAAAACGCGGAACGTCTTCCGCCAATGGAATCAGAGGTTATAGAACTCGGTGAAGGCACGGAGCGTGTACAGATGGTCGGCAACGGCGGCTGTCTCGCGGCAGGAGTGCATGGCCCATTGCGGAGCGCCCATGTCGACACCACGCAGCTCGATCTGCGAGGTCAGGATGTTGCCCAAGGTTGATCCGCCGGCGATGTCGGAGTTGTTGACAAACGTCTGTACCGGCACCCCGGCGCGCTCGCATATTCCGCGGAATACGGCGGCCGAATCGGCGTCGGTCATATACTTGCAGTTGGCGTTGCTCTTGATTACCGGGCCGTTGCCGAGTATGGGGTGGTTTGTGGGGTCTTGTTTCGACTCGTAGTTGGGGTGCAGTCCGTGGCCGTTGTCGGCCGAAATCATGAACGAGGCAGCAACGCCCCGCAGGAAATGGTCGTGGCAGCCGCCGAGGGCTTTGTTGACACGCTCGAGAATCGAGCGAAGCACCGGAGAAGCGGCGCCCTGCTTGGTGCCCGAGCCGGTCTCCTCGTTGTCGAAGATGGCCATTACGCGGGTCATGCGCTGATTGGCCGACGCCTTGGCCGAGTCGATGAGTGCGCAGAGTGCGCAGTGTACCATCTCCAGGTCGTCGATGCGGCCCGACGACAGAAACTCATTGTCGAGGCCGAAGAGCATGGCTTTCTCCACGGGGTAGGTGCATAGGTCGAAGTCAAGGATGTCGGCCACTTCGCACCCGATATGCTCGGCCAATAGGTTGATCAGCAGATTGTTTTTCTCGCAGTCGTCTTTCAGCCGACCTAACACCGGCATCATGTCGCGCTGACGCGACAGCGGGTTGCCGTCGTTGACGCCGCGGTTGAAATGGATGGCCAGGTGCGGTATGGCCATCAGCGGGCGATTCAGGTCGATAATGCGAGTCAGCGGATTCATCGGGTCGTCGGAACGAAGCACCACGCGGCCCGCTAACGACAGCGGCCGGTCGAACCATGTGTACAATATCGGGCCGCCGTAGACCTCTGTGTTTAAGCGTACTATACCACCTTCGCTGAACATCTCGGGGTGCGGCTTGACGCGGAAGCAGGGGGAGTCGGAGTGCGCCGAAATGATTTTGTAGCCCGCTTCGGGTTGTGAGCCGACGATGAACGCGAACACCGCCGAATCATTCTTTGTGACATAGTATTTGCTGCCGACGTGGAGAATCGGCCATTTGTCGCGCATATCCAGGCGCTTGAAGCCGGCTGCTTCGAGCCGGCGTACTATATTGGCCGCTGCCGTGAAGCAGCAGGTCGATTCGTCGAGAAATTTCAGGAGGTCTTGTGTCATATCATTGGTTTTTAGAGGGTTCCAAAATAGCTTTCGGCTTGAACCACCGGGAAATCAATCCCCAGAGCCACTGCCGTGGCTGGTCGATTACCACACAGGCCAGATAGATGCCGCAAAGGGCCGGTATGACGGCCATCAGTCCCAATATTCCGGGAAACAGCGCCTGTGCATGCTGTACTATCGGGCGGAAAACTGTGGGCATAAGGTAGTAATCCACATGAATAAGGAACACGGCGAAAGCCGAGCGCGCCAAAAAATTGATTAACGGTTTGGTTCCGAAATGCCATGTCGAGCACCACAGAATCATACCTGCGGCACCGGTTATCACGAAGGGCGAGACGTATGATGTGGCTGATATGAGGGTTATATCCAATTTCTGTGTAAGGATAAAAAGCCCGACGGTGCATAGCGTTGATACACAGTAGATTGCCAGACCGTGGCGACTGAAACGCTCTCCGTAGAGGTGCAGGTAACGCGCAAACAGGTATAATCCTATGAATGAAAGCGTTGAATAGCCGCTTTGAATGAATACGGCGCTTCCGCACCAGCCGAACGTGACTTCGAAAATAAAAAAGCAGATTATCACATGACGGAGGGTCCGCTCCGAGGCTTTTTCGATGAATGCGTTGACGACCGGTGCGAGCAGGTAGAGGCCTATGTAGGCTATTACGAACCAGTTGGCGCGTTCGAGAAGTAGGCACATCTTGATGCTGTGCCAGGTCACGGTGGCGTGGCCTAAGGCCAGTTCCACCAGGAATATTCCCCAAAGATAGAAAACCACCTGAAACATCAGATGGCAGAAACCGCGGACTGTAGGGTGGATTCCGAACCATCCGGAAATCATTACGAAGATATTCACACAGACGATACACACAGACTCCCAGGTGATTCGGGTGAGTGCCAATGCCGGATGGTCGGTTATGTCGGCCCCGGTCGGGACACCGTCAACCAAAAAGTCGGCATGGACACTCAGCACCATAATCATGGCGATGATGCGCATAAGTTCGAAGCTTGACTCGCGCACTTTGCGAGACCGGAGTGTGTTGCGGCCATCGGTGTTTGTGACAGATTGAGAGGTAGCGGCTTGCATGGGGAGGTGTTACTGACGTGAGCCGAATGGAGGCTCCGAAAAGAGCTGGAGCATTTCGGGGGAGATGTTGAATACATCCATCGGGTCCTTGGGGCGAAGCGCTTCGAGCCAGCGGAACTGCGGCAGATAAAACAGGTTTTTCTTGGCGAGGTAGAGCGGGGTCATGGTGCCGTGCGTCTCGGGCCACATTTTCATGCGGTCGATCTGCTGCTTGGTGAAGTCGGCGGCGAGGAACGAACTCTCCACGTTGGCTATCTTGTTGTAGGTCGAGTCGTTCTCCTGCGGCAGGTAGATTACCTCCACGTTGCCGCTGACGTCAAGATGCCTGATGCTCTGATTCTCGAAGGTGGCGTACATCTCCTTGCCTGACATCTGATTGTAAAACTCATCCTCGATGAGTTCGGCCATGAATCCGAATTCGGGCAGCCGGGCCCAGTCGGCGGTACTGTCCTGCAGATGCACTTCTATGCGGTTGCCGAATATCTGCCGCCGGTCCGACCATACTACCGGGTGCCGGTCCATATAGAGCATCGAATCCTTCTGCACTATGGTCATGGAGTCGCATATACCCTGAAGGTCAGTGCGGTAGAAGCGCACATGGGGCGCGCCGATGATGTGGTGGGTGGTATCGGCGGCGGCCACAAGTGTGTCGGCCTCATACTTGGCCGGAGTTACTATCATGCGTGTGCGTATGGTGTCGGCATGGAGGTAGATTGTGTCGGAATTACGGTCGGTGGTGAACTGGCGTGCCAGTGCGCGTCCCCAGATTATGGCGCTGTCGCGCAGCTCGTAATAGTAGCCGCGTTCGCCGGTGAGGATGGCGTGGTTGGCCGAATCGGTCAGCACGATGTTGCCCATGGCATGGCCCACGCCGTTGGAGCGGTCGTAATAGAGGGTGTCGCCAGTGAGGGTGTTGCCGTTGGAGGCTTTTACCAGCGAGCGGCTGTAAAGGTCGGCCTGCTGGGTCTGTGTGTTGTAGATGCCGTACGAGGTGTAGATTGTACCGTCCTTCGACACGATGCGCGACACGGTGTCGAGCAGGGCCGTGTGGGTGGCCGTGTTGTAAATCATCTCGTCGGTGTAGATGTCGAGCGGGTCCTTCTGGCGGAGCGAATGCAGGTGCACATCGTCGCTGAAGAGCGCCTCCTTCGACGAGGGGGAGTATTCGCCATACCACGAGGTTAGTTTGTTCTCTTTGTCCCAGAGGGTGCCACCAACGTCGTAGTAACCAAGCTCATAGAGCAGGTCGTAGTTGAAAATTTCGGTGGTGAGCTGCACGTCGCGGTTGACAAGGCGCACCAGTTTGCCGGGCTCGGCGTAGAGGGTGGCTATCTGTGACGAGTCGCCGTAGACGAGCTCGTCGGCGTAGACAAACAGGGTGTCGCCCTGCTGCATACGCACATTGCCGAAGCACTCTATCGAGTCGTTGGTGAAAAAAAGCGCCGAGTCGCAGAAGAGAAACATCCCCCCCTTGCGGAACTCAACGTTGCCCACAACCTCCTGAAAGTCGTCGAGACGTCCTTTGCGCAGCACGTCGGCTTTCTCGAGAAACACTTTGTCGGAGACGTTGCGGTTAATCGACGGCAGCATCGGACGGATGGGCGTGCGGTCGCGTTTCAGGGGTGTGCGCCCCCATGCCGCGCAGAGTGTCAGCACCAGCGCCGCCAACAGCGGCAGACTTTTCATCAGCGGGGATATACGTTTGCTGCCCATGCGGTTACGCATTATTTCTTTAGCTTGAGCCAGTCGTGTTGGAAGTCGCAGTCGGTCCAGTTGTCCTCGACTTTGATGTAGGTGTCCTTGATTTTCTTGTCGAGCCACTCCTTGACAATCTCCTCTTTGCGGTTGGCCTCGTACATATCCTTGATGGTCTGGTAGTCGTCAGACATATTGGCACGGTGGGCCGGAATGCGCTTCATCAGTTTTACGATGGCCACGATATCGCTGTTGCGCTTGGGGTCTTTCATGATGAATGCTTCCGAAATCTGCCCCTCCTCCATGGTGTTGATTACCTTGGCGACCTCCTGCGGCAGGTCTTTCATCTCGAAGCGCGTCGAGCCGGTCTGCGGGTTGGTCATGCGGCCGTGGTTGTTCTTGGTGTCGTTGTCCTGCGATATGAACTGCGCGGCGCTTTCGAAGGTGAATTTCTTGTCGAGGATGTCGGCGCGCACCGAGTCGAGGCGGTGTACGGCATCGGTGAGGTCGGAGTCGGCTACCTTCGGACGCAGCAGTATGTGGCGTGTGTTGATGCGGTCGCCGCGTTTCTCGATGAGCTGTATGATGTGGTAACCATACTGTGTCTGAACTATTTTCGACACCTTTTTGGGGTCGTTGAGGTTGAACGCCACAGCGGCGTATTCCGGCTCGAGGTGTCCTCGGCCCATGAATCCGATTTCGCCGCCTCGCACGCTCGAGCCGTCCTCCGAGTAGAGGATTGCCAGCGTTGAGAATTCGGCCTCGCCGCGGTTGACACGGTCGGCGTAGTCGCGCAGACGCGCCTTCACATCGTCGATTTCCTGCTGCGGGATGCGGGGGTTGATGGTGATGATTTCAGCTTCGACCTGCAGCGGCATATAGGGCACGGAGTCGGTGGGCAGCGTGTTGAAATAGCGTCGCACGTCCGACGGGGTAGCCTTTATGTCGCGGGTGAGCGAGCGTTGCACCTCCTGGATGCGGTAGTTGTTGCGCATCATGTCGGTCATCTGCTCGCGGAATTCGTTCATCGGGCGGCGGAAGTACTCCTCGACCTTCTCCTTCGAGCCGAGGTTGGTAATCAGGTAGTTGATACGCTGGTCGACCGCCTGCGAAACCATAGCGTCCTGCACCTCCACTGTGTCGATGTCGGCCTGATGGAGGAACAGCTTTTCGATGGCTAAATTTTCGGGGATTACGCACATGGGGTCGCCGTTGATGGGCTGTTTGTCGTAAAGGGCCTGCTGGTAGGCCTCTTCGATTTCGCTTTTGTATATCGGTTGGTCGCCGACCATCCAGGCAACTTCCTCGATTACGGAGTTGTTCGACGGGCCGGCCGCCAGGGCAGCGCCGGCCGTGATGATGGCGGCTATAGCAGGGAATGCGATGTATTTGAGTTTCATGACCACAAAGTTAACGTTTTCCGTTTAATTAATCGTTTAAAAACGGCACAGAGGGATTAAATTACGTTAAATAGCGGGGTTCCTAAGAGGATATATCGGAGTGCCCATGTGAGGATCAGGGCGTAAATGCCGGCGAGGGCGTCGTCGAGCATCACACCCCAGCCGTTGGGCACCAGTTCCATCTTGCGGCATCCCAAGGGTTTGGTGATGTCGATGACACGGAAGCAGGCGAAGCCGAAAAGCCCCAGAATGGCTGTGTATCCCGGGCTGCCGGGCACCGCGGCCACGAGCGCCGGTATCCATGAACCGATGTATTCGTCGATTACCACGGCACGGGGGTCCTCACCCCAGTAGCGCTCCATCACACGCGAGGTCCACGCTCCCACTATCAGCGTTACCGCGACGAGTGCCAATGTCACCCAAAACAGGGTCGCGACCGAGCACACGAAATAGAGTAGGTACCAGAGGCACAGCGCCATAAATGCGGCGTATGTGCCGGGAGCGCCCGGCAGGAACCCCACGCCGAGCCCGGTGGAGAGTATTACGTGAAACCACGGGGCCTGCCCCAGCGGATGATTGTTGTTATTGCTCATTCTGACTGATGGTTATCGTATCGAGAGTTTGTAGCCGTCGGCTATATATAACCCCGGTGCCAGGGTGACTTCGGAGCCCCGGGCCGCGAGGATGCCCCGGGGGGTGTATACGCGTAGAGGACGGCCGTCGGTGCGGCTGACGCGGTTGCCATGGACTACGATGCTGACGGCGGGGTCGGCCGTGACATCGCTGATGGCGGCGCCGGAGGGGTGTGTTTCCCATTCGAGGTGCGGATAGCCCCCGTTGATGCCTTTGCTGATGCGGAATGTGGCATCGGCATGGCTGTCGGTGGTGCCACCCAAAGCCGTGGCGACAGCCGCGTTGAGGAGCGCAACCCCCTCGGCTGATGTGAATTGCGATTTTGTCTGGGGTGTGGCCAGGTCGTCGGTGGCGTACGATTCGGGCGACACGTAATAGCACCCGTCGACGCTCCCCTGCCACAGCACGGCCGGGCGGTCGGAAAGGATGGCCGACGGGCCGCATTCCCACTCCTTGGAGTAGCGGCCATGTATGGTGCCGGCGTTGTAACAGGCTGATATTGTGGTGTTGTCGAAGGCTACGGCGACGATTCCGGCGCATGCTCCGGGGGCTGTGGCGCTCACGGCACCGGTATTGTAGCAGCCCGTGACCGACGCTGTGCCGCGGAGCTGGCCGGCAATTCCGGCCACCTGCTGCACGGCCTCTACCGCCGCATGGTTGGCGCAGCTCTGTATGACGCCGCCGCGGAGGTCTCCGGCTATGCCGCCGGCGGTTTTGGTGGCGCTGACGGTGCCGTCGTTGGCGATATATTCCACCCGGCCGCCCCACATACGCCCGGCGGCCATACCCACGCAGTTTTCACCCCTGACGGTGCAGGTGGCGTCGAAGCGCAGGTGATGCACGTCGGCTCCTTCGCCGAGCGAGTTGAAGAGGCCGACTGCGGCGCCCGACGAGTCGATGCTGAGCCCTGATATGGTGTACTGCATACCGTTGAACTCGCCGCAGAACGAATGCGAGTCAATCTCCAGGGCCTCGGCGGTGCCGATTCCGTTGAAGCCGGGTGCGGCGCTCATGTCGATGTCGCCGGCCAGACGGAAATGGCGCCCGGCGAAGGTCTCGCCGCCGTTTACGGCATCGGCAAGCGATTCAATGTCAACTGCATCGACTATGATGTACGGGTCGAGTCGGGTGCCACGTCCCATCCACAGGTCAGATGCCGACGCGCTCCATGCTGAAAGGGATATGGAGAACGCCGTGATGAGTGTAAGGGGCCGGAACATAGTGGATTGGAGCTTGTTGTAATCTCTCAGAGGTTGTCTAAAATTTTTTCTGACTGATTTTTAGACAACCTATTAATATTCATCCCACGACTTGATGGGGAGGTCGTCGACATTCAGCGTAGTGAATGCGTCGATGAAAGCCGACGCCAGGCGGGCGTTGGTGAGCAGAGGTACGTTCAGATCGATGGCCGCACGGCGGATTTTGTAGCCGTTCGACAGTTCGGCCGACGAGAGGTTTTTCGGCAGGTTTACCACAAGGTCGACCTGACGGGTGTGCAGCAGGTTCAGTGCCTGCGGATGGCGGTCGGGCTGCGAGGGCCAGTAGGCCGGGATGGCGGGGATGCCGTTCTCGGTGAGGTAGCGTTGTGTGCCCTCGGTGGCGTAGATGGTGTAGCCGTGATTGTGCAGCTGATGGGCTGCGTCGAGCATGTCGGCTTTCTGGCGTGCGGTGCCGGTGGAGAGGAGCACGGCTTTGCGGGGCACGCGGCAGCCTACCGACAGCATGGCTTTGAGTACGGCCTCCGACGAATCGTCGCCCAGACATCCGACCTCGCCGGTCGACGACATGTCGACACCGAGCACCGGGTCGGCGCCCTGCAGACGCGAGAAGCTGAACTGCGAGGCCTTCACGCCCACGTAGTCGAGGTCGAAGAGGCTCTTCGACGGTTTCTCGACCTTCTTGCCGAGCATAATCTGAGTGGCTAAGTCGATAAAGTTGATTTTCAGAACCTTGCTGACGAAGGGGAAGCTGCGCGATGCACGCAGGTTGCACTCTATGACCTTGATGTCGTTGTTCTTGGCGAGGTACTGTATGTTGAAGGGGCCTGAGATGTTGAGCGCTTTGGCGATGCGGGCCGAAACCTTCTTGATGCGGCGCATGGTCTCGACATAGAGCTTCTGCGGGGGGAACTGTATGGTGGCGTCGCCCGAGTGCACGCCGGCGTATTCGATATGCTCCGAGATGGCGTATGCCTTGATTTCGCCCTCCTGGGCCACGGCGTCCATCTCTATCTCCTTGGCGTTCTGTACGAATTCGGTCACCACCACGGGGTGCTGCTTCGACACGTTGGCGGCCAGCCGGAGGAAGCGGTGAAGCTCCTCCTCGTTGGAACAGACGTTCATGGCAGCGCCCGACAGCACGTAACTGGGACGCACCAGTACCGGGAAGCCCACTTCGGCGATGAATTTATCGATGTCGTCGAAACTGGTGAGCTCGCGCCAGCGGGGCTGATCGATGCCCAGGTCGTCGAGCATCGCCGAGAATTTGTGGCGGTCTTCGGCGTTGTCAATTGATTTGGCCGAGGTGCCCAGTATGTTTATGCCGGCGTCGTCGAGACGTGTGGCAAGGTTGTTGGGAATCTGGCCGCCCACCGAGAGGATTACGCCGTGGGGGAGCTCCAGGTCGAGGATGTCCATCACGCGCTCGAATGTGAGTTCGTCGAAGTAGAGGCGTTCGCACATATCGTAGTCGGTCGATACCGTCTCGGGGTTGTAATTAATCATTACCGAGCGGTACCCCTCGCGGCGTGCTGTCATCAGAGCGTTGACCGAGCACCAGTCGAACTCAACCGACGAACCGATGCGGTAAGCGCCCGAACCGAGCACCACCACCGAGCGGCGGTCGCCGGTGTATTCGATGTCGTTCTGCGAGCCGTTGTAGGTGAGGTAGAGGTAGTTGGTCTGCGCGGGGTATTCGGCGGCGAGGGTGTCGATCTGTTTCACCACGGGGAGGATACCGAAGGCCTTGCGGCGTGCGCGCACCACCAAGTTGTCGTTGCCCGAGATGTCGAATTTCTCCTTGCGGACGGCGCGGGCGATCTGGAAGTCGCTGAAGCCCTGCTCCTTGGCGCGGCGCAGCAGCTCCTCGGGGATGTCGTCGATCGAGTCGAATTTCTTAAGGTCGTCCTCGGTGACGATGATATGCTGGAGTTTCTGGAGGAACCAGCGGTCGATTTTGGTGAGCTCATGTATGCGGTCGACCGAGTAACCCTTCTGCATAGCCTTGGCCACTACGAAGATACGCTTGTCGGTGGGATCGGCAAGGGCGTGATCGATGTCGTCGATTTTCATGTCGCGGTTGCCTACGAAGCCGTGCATCCCCTGGCCAATCATGCGCAGGCCCTTCTGGATTACCTCCTCGAAGGTGCGGCCTATGGCCATCACTTCGCCCACGGATTTCATCGACGAACCGATTTCGCGGTTCACGCCGTGGAATTTGCCGAGGTCCCAGCGGGGTATTTTGCATACGATATAGTCGAGAGCCGGCTCGAAGAAAGCCGATGTTTCGCGAGTCACGGAGTTGCGCAGGTCGAACAGGCCGTATCCCAGGCCGAGCTTTGCGGCCACGAAAGCCAGGGGGTAACCGGTGGCTTTCGATGCCAGGGCCGAAGAGCGGCTCAGACGGGCGTTCACCTCTATGACGCGGTAGTCCATTGAGTCGGGGTCGTAGGCGTACTGCACGTTGCACTCGCCGACGATGCCGATGTGGCGTATGATTTTTATGGCGAGCTGGCGCAGGAAATGATAGTCGTCGTTTGATAGGGTCTGAGACGGGGCCACCACGATGCTCTCGCCGGTGTGGATTCCCAGCGGGTCGAAGTTCTCCATGTTGCAGACGGTGATACAGTTGTCGAAGCGGTCGCGGACTACCTCGTATTCAACCTCTTTCCACCCCTTCAGCGACTTCTCGACCAGTACCTGCGGCGAGAAGGAGAAGGCCTTCTCGGTGAGGGCGACAAGCTGCTCGGCGTTGTCGCAGAAGCCTGAACCGAGGCCTCCGAGGGCGTATGCGGCGCGCACAATCACCGGATATCCGAGGCGTTCGGCAGCTTCGAGGGCGGCGGCGGTGGTCTCTACGGCTTCGCTCTTGATGGTCTTCACGTCGATTTCGTCGAGCTTCTTCACGAAGAGCTCGCGGTCTTCGGTGTCCTTGATGGCCTGCACGGGGGTGCCGAGCACCTTTACGTTGTACTTCTCGAGGACGCCGGCTTCGTAGAGGTCGACGCCGCAGTTGAGGGCTGTCTGGCCGCCGAACGAGAGCAGGATGCCGTCGGGGCGTTCCTTCTCTATAACGCGTTCTACGAATTCGCGGGTAACCGGCAGGAAGTAAACCTTGTCGGCGAATCCATCGGAAGTTTGAACGGTGGCGATATTTGGATTGATGAGCACTGTCTCGATGCCCTCCTCTTTAAGGGCTTTGATAGCCTGGGAACCCGAGTAGTCAAATTCGCCGGCTTCGCCGATTTTCAGGGCGCCGGAGCCCAGCAGAAGTACCTTCATATTATAAGTAACTGTTCAAAATTATTTAGAGGCAGGTTTTTGTGTGATGGTGTCGGAGAGATTCGGGCGTCGGTGGGATCAGAGCAGGGCGATGAAGCGGTCGAAGATGAATTCGGTGTCGCGCGGTCCCGACGATGCCTCGGGGTGGAACTGTGCCGAGAAGAAGGGCTTGGTCTTGTGGCGGATACCCTCGTTTGTGCCGTCGTTCATGTTGATGAAGAGCGGTTCCCAGTCGGAGCCGAGTGTCGAGTCGTCGACGGCGAAGCCATGGTTCTGCGATGTGATGTAGCAGCGGTCGGTTCCGGCCTGACGCACGGGTTGGTTGTGTCCGCGGTGACCGTATTTGAGCTTGTAAGTACGGGCTCCGGCGGCCTTGGCGAGGAGTTGGTTGCCCATGCAGATGCCGCAGACGGGCTTGCCTGAGTCGAGTGCGCGGCGTATGTTTTCTACGGTTTTGGTGGCGAAGTCGGGGTTGCCCGGGCCGTTGGAGATGAACAGGCCGTCGAACGGAATGCTCAGGAAGTCGTAGTCCCAGGGCACGAGCACCACGCGCACTCCGCGGCGGGTGAGGCAGCGGATGATATTGTATTTTGTGCCGCAGTCAACGAGTACCACAGTCTTGTCGCCCGAGCCGAATTCGCGGGGTTCGGTGCAGCTCACTTTGGCGATGAGGTTCTCGCGGTTGGGGTCGTCCCAGTCGATGTCGTCGGGCGAATCGAAGTATATTTTGCCTAACATCGAGCCTTTCTCGCGAAGGTGTTTTGTGAGGGCACGGGTGTCGATGCCGTAGATGCCGGGAATTTTCTCGTCGCGCAGCCACTGATGCAGCGACCGTGTCGACAGCCAGTGGCTCGGCTCCCACGAGTAGTCCTGTGCTATGATAGCGCGGCAGTGGATTCGTGAACTTTCGAGAAATTCGCTTAAATCGTCGCGTTCGCGTTCGGGCGGAACGCCGTAATTGCCGAGGATGGGATATGTGGTGACGAGAATCTGCCCTTCGTACGAAGGGTCGGTAAGGCTTTCCGGATACCCGGTCATGGCGGTGTTGAACACCACCTCGCCGGCGGCAGGTGCCTCGTAGCCAAAGGATTTACCCTCAAAAGTGGTGCCGTCTTCAAGCACCAGATAGGCTGTGCGTGGGGTTGGCATATTAAATTATGTATGTGACTCGCTGAATAATGTAAGAGGCTGTTTAAAAATAAATGTTAAACGTTCCGGCCGAAAATTTGAGCGTCTTCAGAGTTATCACTCAGTCACATAGCCCGCTATGCTCC
>CAMEPD010000029.1 GCA_945931475.1 uncultured Muribaculaceae bacterium
GGAAATCCAGATTGATGCCGAAGCCACATTTCTTGACCTCAAAAACGCTATCTGCGAGTCGGTGGCCTACGATAAGAATCAGATGTGCTCATTCTTCCTTTGCGATGACCACTGGGAGAAAGAGAAGGAGATTACGCTCGAAGATATGGGTTCCGATTCATCGGAGGATATCTTTCTTATGGAGGATTCGATTCTCTCGGATTTCATCGATGACGAGGGTCAGCGCCTGATTTTTACTTTCGATTACCTGACCGACCGCTCGTTCTACTTAGAAATGAAGGAGCTTATCACCGGGAAAAACCTCAAGGACCCTGTGTGTACGCTGGCTCTTGGCAAAGCTCCGGCACAGTCGCTTGACATCAAGGATCTCGATGAGTTCGATGCCAAAATCGATGCCAAGGCCAAAGCCGCCGCTGCCGCCGCTGCCGCCACAGCCGCCGAGGATATGGGTGAGAACTTCTATGGCACCGACGAATATAACGACGACGAATTCGATGCCGCCGGCTTCGACGAAATGACCTTCTGACAGCCTCCCTGTTAGCGCTGTCGGCGAGACATATTTTCAGAAAATTATTTATTCCGGCATAGGTATTCACCCATGAGGCGAATTGCTTATGCCGGATTTTCTTTATTATTTATTTACTTGATATGACAACTGCAAACCAAGAGATTATGCGTGATAATCCCAGCCACAGCGAGGAATTGCGCGAATACGAATACCATGGTATGTCCGTCAACGGGTTTGTGATGCTTGTCTTCACATTCCTGGTGATTCCGGCACTGTTTATCGCTGACCTTGTAATCTGGGGTGAGGAGAGTCCGGAGGTGTCGGTGCCGGTGGCCGTTGTGCTCAGTATCCTGTTCATACTCGGAACTGTAGGGTATTTCGTACAGGAGCCTAACGAGTCGCGCGTGATGATATTTTTCGGCAAGTACGTCGGCACGTTCAAGCGTGTGGGCTTCTACTGGGTTAACCCGTTCATCACCCGTCGCAAACTGTCGCTGCGTGTGCGCAATATGGATATCGAGCCAATCAAAGTGAACGACCGCTGCGGCAATCCGGTGATGATCGGCATGGTGCTTGTGTGGAAAATCCGCGACACCTACCGTGCGGTATTCGACATCGACACCGGTTCAACCCCCGGTGGCTCGTTCAATACCGGAGCCTTAGAGTCGTTTGTGGCCATTCAGAGCGATGCCGCCTTGCGCGAAGTAGCCGGACATTACGCCTACGACGCTCCTGACGCCGATGCCGGAAACAGCGAACTGACTCTGCGCGGGGGCGGTCATGAAATCAACGAACTGCTTGAGCACAAAATCAACGAACGCCTCAAAATCGCGGGTATGGAGGTTGTGGAGGCTCGTATCAACAACCTGTCGTATGCGCCGGAAATCGCCGCCGTGATGCTGCGCCGCCAGCAGGCCACGGCCATTATCTCGGCCCGCGAAAAGATTGTGGAGGGTGCCGTTTCGATGGTCCGCATGGCCCTGAAAGAGATTGATAGCGAGAAACTTGCATCGTTCACCGAGGCTCAACGCGCCGCCATGGTATCGAATCTGCTTGTGGTGCTCTGCTCCGACGAACCCGCCACACCGGTGCTCAACACCTCCTCCAATTAGAGGCTGTTTTCACAGTCCGGCTTAACGCTTATTGTGTTAAAGAAAGTTAATCTCTGAGATTTTGTTTTACTTATGTTGCTGATGTTGGAGAAATTCTGTACATTTGCTCCAAAATATGGCTGATGTATAGAAAACTGTATTTCACCGATAATCAACAGATGAAACGATATTGCTCATATTATTATTCGGTTTCTTATTTCTATCCGGAATAAGACGGGATTTTATATGCGCATAAATTTGACCAAAAGTCAACGGACTGCACTGCTCAGACCAAGCAAAATATAATAATCCCGACCGCACGACGGCTCGGGATTTTTCATTTTATGTATATGACACAAACAGAGAATATTACACCGGCGTTCAGGCCGGCCGACCGAGTGGCCTCGGTCACCGAATATTATTTTTCGCGCAAACTGCGCGAGATTGCCGCTATGAAAGCCCGCGGCATCGATGTGATTTCGCTCGGTGTCGGCGGACCCGACCAGCCGCCCGCTCAAGCGGTAATCGACACACTGTCGACAGAGGCGGCCCGCTCGGACACTCACGCCTATCAGCCGTACGTCGGTATCCACGAACTGCGCGGGGCGTTTGCCGACTGGTATGCGAAGCATTATGGCGTGACTCTCGACCCGGCTTCTGAAATTCAGCCGCTTATCGGTTCGAAGGAGGGGATACTCCATGTATCTCTCGCATTCCTGAACCCGGGCGACGGAGTACTGGTGCCCGATCCGGGTTACCCGGCCTATACATCGGTGAGCAGCCTTGTCGGCGCCGAAATCTTCAACTACAATCTTACCGAGAGCGGAGGCTGGATGCCCGATTTCGAGGAACTTGAACGCCTGCCGCTCGAACGAATCCGCCTTATGTGGGTCAATTACCCGCACATGCCCACCGGCACCCCGGCCACAATGGAGCTGTTCCGACGGCTTGTTGATTTCGGACGCCGTCACGGCATCGTTATCGTCAACGACAATCCGTACAGTTTCATCCTCAACGACCATCCGCTGAGCATCCTTGCCGTTGAGGGCGCCCGCGACGTAGCTATCGAATTCAATTCGCTGTCGAAGAGCCACAATATGGCCGGATGGCGCATCGCCATGATGGCGTCGAACCCCGAGTTCATCAAATGGGTGCTCCGCGTTAAAAGCAACGTCGATTCGGGTCAGTTCCGGCCGATGATGCTGGCCGCCGCCGAGGCGCTGCGTCAGCCAGACTGCTGGTACCGAAGCCTCAACGAACTCTATGCGTCGCGCCGCGCGATAGCCGAACAGATTGCGTTAGCTGCCGGATGCAGTTTCGACCCGAAGCAACAGGGGCTGTTCATTTGGGCCCGCATCCCTGATGAATACGCCTCGGCCGAAATCCTGGCCGACCGGATTCTCTATGAGGCAAACGTGTTCGTGACGCCCGGCAGCATCTTCGGCAGTAACGGCGAGCGCTATATCCGCCTGTCACTCTGTACGCCGCAGCCACGCATGGAGCAGGCGCTCGAGCGTGTCAGGGGCCTGAATTTGCAGCGCTGATACCGTAAGGCACGGCACTCTGTCACCCTGTCGCAAAGTAATATTATTTAGTAATATTAATTAATGTGTCTGTACTAAAATCGCCTTCAGGCGAGTTATAATAGTAATTATGAAAGATATCAAGCCAGTGGTCGATTCGGTTCGGCCCGTCGTTATAGCCGGCCCCTGCAGTGCCGAAACCGAAACGCAGGTAATGGAAACCGCGCGGCAACTCGCCGCCATCGGTATCCGCATTTTCCGCGCCGGTCTGTGGAAGCCCCGCACAAAACCCGGATGTTTCGAGGGAGTAGGCCGCGAAGGACTCCCGTGGATGCGCCGTGTCAAGGAGGAGTTCGGAATGCTCACGGCCACGGAGGTAGCCACCCGCGCCCATGTGCTCGACGCCCTCGACGCCGGTATCGACATTCTGTGGATAGGGGCCCGCACCTCGGCGAACCCCTTTGCCGTGCAGGAGATTGCCGATACAATCGCCGAATCGGGACGCGAAGTCGCCGTGCTGGTTAAGAATCCGGTGAACCCGGACCTGGAGTTGTGGATTGGCGCCCTCGAGCGGCTATACAACGCCGGAGTTCGGCGACTCGGGGTTATTCACCGCGGCTTTTCGGAGTACGGCCATCACATCTATCGCAATATGCCCGAATGGCGTATCCCCATAGAGTTGCGCCGCCGTTATCCGGCCCTCCAGATTATCTGCGACCCGAGTCATATCGGGGGTAG
Organism: uncultured Muribaculaceae bacterium; assembly: GCA_945931475.1. Classification (GTDB taxonomy): domain Bacteria; phylum Bacteroidota; class Bacteroidia; order Bacteroidales; family Muribaculaceae; genus UBA7173. The sequence goes on from CAMEPD010000029.1 coordinate 3,861, forward strand.
ACGCGAACTTATCGCGCCCCTGTCGCAGCAGAGCCTCACAATAGGCTTCGACGGCCTGATTGTAGAGACACACTGCCAGCCCGACAAGGCCTGGAGCGATGCCGCCCAGCAGATTACCCCGGCGGCGCTCGGTCTTATCCTCGATTCGCTGGTGATGCCCGTCGAGAATACCTCAACCGAATCGCTGTCGGCGCTCCGCTGCCAGATTGACAACATCGACAACGAACTGCTCGAACTTTTAGGCAAGCGCATGGAGGTATCGCGCCAGATCGGCCGTTTCAAGAAGGAGCACAATATGCCGGTGGTACAGGCCTCGCGTTACGACGACATCATGAAGGACCGCTGCCGCATGGCCGAACAGCTCGATATGAGCGGCGAATTTATGGCACGGGTGCTCACTGCAATCCATGAAGAATCTGTTCGCCAGCAAGTTGAGATTCAAAAATTGAAACAGTAATGAAAATCATGATACTCGGAGCCGGCAAGATGGGCTCCTTCTTCGCCGACTTGCTCAGCGGCGACCACGATGTGGCCGTGTACGACCACAATCCCGAGAAACTGAAATTTACCTTCGGCGTAAGGCGCTTCGCCTCGCTCGACGAGATTGACGAGTTCGCTCCTCAGCTGCTGATCAATGCGGCGACGGTGCGTTACACACTTGATGCCTTCGCCCAGGCGTTGCCGCACCTGCCCGAAAACTGCATCATCTCCGACATCGCGTCGGTGAAAACCGGTCTCCCGGAGTTCTATGCCACCTGCGGTCACCCCTTTGTGAGCACTCACCCCATGTTCGGCCCCACGTTCGCCTCGCTATCGAATCTCTCCAACGAGAACGCCATAATCATCGCCGAGGGCGACCATCTCGGCAAGGTGTTTTTCCGCGATATCTACACCCGCCTGGGGTTGCATATCGAGGAGTACACCTTCGTAAAGCACGACGAGACGATAGCCTATTCGTTGTCGATACCGTTTGCCTCGACCCTCGTTTTCGGCAGCATCATGCAGCATCAGGACGCCCCCGGTACAACCTTCAAGCGGCACCTTGCCATAGCTCACGGCCTGATGAGCGAGGACGATTACCTCCTCTCGGAGATACTGTTCAATCCCAATACCCCCTCGCAGCTCGAGCGTATCGGCCGGCGTCTCGAGGAGCTCCGCTCGATAGTCGAGTGCCGCGACACCGACGCCATGCGCGCCTTCCTGGCCTCAGTCCGATCCAACCTCCGCTGACAGGATTGCTTCAAAAAAATCGGACGGCGCACCGGAATCAGATGATTCGGCGCGCCGCCCGTTTTTTGCTGTATAGTCAGCGATTATACGTAGCCGCGGACGATGCCACGCTTGGAGTTGCGGATGAATTCGATAATCAGGTCGCGTTCGGGGCTGGCGGGGAGCTCGGCTTCGATGCGGTCGACGGCATCCGACACATTCAGTCGCGACAGGTAAAGGTAGCGGTAAATCTCCTGGATGTCGCGAATCTGGTCGTTGGTGAAGTTGCGGCGACGCAGGCCTATGGAGTTGACACCGGTGTAGGCGATAGGGTCGCGGGCTGCCTTCACGTATGGCGGAATGTCCTTGTTGATACGGGCGCCACCCTGAATCATGACGTGTTCGCCAAGGTGGCAGAACTGGTGGATGAGCGAGCCGCCCCCTATCACTGCGTAGTTGTCGACAACCACTTCGCCGGCCACCTGAGTGGCGTTGGAGATAATCACATTGTTGCCGATCTTACAGTCGTGGGCGATGTGCGAGTAGGCCATAATCAGGCAGTTGGAGCCTACGACGGTTTTCCCTTTCGAGGCGGTCCCGCGGTTTACGGTGACGCACTCGCGCAGGGTGGTGTTGTCACCGATTATGGCAACTGTGTCCTCGCCCTGGAATTTGAGGTCCTGGGGGATTCCGCCGATGACGGCACCGGGGAAGATGTTGCAATGTTTGCCGATGCGAGCTCCCTCCATGATGGTGACGTTGGAGCCGATGTGGGTCCCTTCGCCGATTTCCACATTCTGGTCAATAGTCACAAACGGGTCGATGACAACCGACGGGTGGATTTTGGCTGCCGGGTGTATATATGCAAAGGGCTGTTTCATAATTATTTGTTCTTAACAATCTGGGCCATGAACTCGCATTCGCACACAATCTTGTCGCCGACGAAGGCCACACCCTTCATCAGGGCGCAACCGCGGCGCAGCGGCGAAAGGAATGACACGTGGAAGAGGAGGGTGTCGCCGGGCACAACCTTCTGGCGGAATTTCACGTTGTCGATTTTCATAAAGTAGGTCGAATACTTTTCGGGGGCGTCGAGAGTGCCGAGCACGAGCAGGCCGCCGGTCTGGGCCATTGCCTCAACGAGCAGCACCCCGGGCATTACCGGTTCCTGGGGGAAGTGGCCCAGGAAGAAGGGTTCGTTGGTGGTGACATTCTTCACACCTACGATATATTGGTCGCCGCATTCGATGATTTTGTCGACAAGGAGCATGGGATAGCGGTGGGGGAGGTGTGCGCGTATATCGTTGATGTCCATCAACGGGGGAACCGACGGATTGTATGACGGAGCCTGCAGTTCCTGACGCTTGATTTCTTGGCGTACCTGCTTGGCGAAGCTGGTGTTAATGGTGTGGCCGGGACGCGAGGCGATTATGCGGCCCTTGAGGGGACGGCCGATGAGGGCTAAGTCGCCCATGATGTCGAGCAGTTTGTGGCGTGCCGGTTCGTTGTCGTATTTGAGTGGACGGTGCGAGATGCAGCCGAATTCGGTAACCTTCATGTGGGGTACGCCCACCAGGTCTGAGATATGGTCGAGGTGCTCCTGCGACATTTCACGGTCGTATATTACGATAGCGTTGTCGAGGTCGCCGCCCTTGATGAGGTTGGCCTGCAGCAGCGGTTCTATCTCGCGCACGAAAACGAATGTACGCGAATCGGCGATATTTTTGGCAAACTCATCCATCGACTCCATGCGTGCAAACTGATTGGAGAGCACGGGCGAGTCGTACGAAATCATCACGTCGACCGAGAAGTTGTCGTCGGGCAGCACGGTAAGGTGTGCCTGGCTGTTCTGGTCGCGCACCTCTATCTTGTGTTTTACCACGTAGAAGTTCTTGTCGCTTTCCTGCTCCTTGACGCCTACACGGGCGATTTCGTCGCAGTAGATTTTTGCAGAACCGTCGAGAATCGGCAGCTCGGGGGCGTTCACCTCTATGAGGCAGTTGTCGATACCGGCGGCGTAGAGGGCAGCCAGGGCGTGTTCGACTGTCGAAACGCGAACGTCGCCGCGGAACAACACTGTGCCGCGGTCGGTTTGTGACACATACTCGGCCAGGCAGTCGATAACGGGTTGGTCGGGCAGGTCGATACGTTTGATTTTGTAACCGTGGTTATCCGGAGCTGGCATGAAGGTCGCTTCGATTTCGAGACCTGTGTGGAGGCCTTTGCCTTTTACGGTGAAGTCGCCGTTGAGAGTGAGTTGCTTCATTTATCCTGTGAGTTTATTTTCTTTTCGATTCTGTTAACCTGGCTGAAGAGGTCACCCAATTTTTTGATATACACTGTTGTGCGGGCGAAGGTGCCGTGATCCACAGCGGGGTAGCCCATGATGCGGGCGTTGTCTTTGACATCGTTGGGGATACCCGACTGGGCGCCTATCTGCACATTGTCGCCTACGTGGATGTGACCGGCGAAACCAACCTGACCGCCCACCATACAGTTGGAGCCGATGTGGGTTGAGCCGGCTATGCCCGACTGGGCGGCCATCACAGTGTCTGACCCTATCGAGCAGTTGTGGGCTACTTGGATGAGGTTGTCGAGCTTGGTGCCGCGGCCGATGCGGGTAGAGCCCATCATGGCGCGGTCGACGGTGGTGTTGGCTCCGACCTCCACGTCCTCCTCAAGCACTACATTACCCAACTGGGGGATTTTGTTGTAGTGGCCGTCGTGAGGAGCGAAACCGAATCCGTCGCCGCCGATTACCACTCCGGCGTGGAGCACACACCGTGCGCCGATTTCGCAGTTATGGTAAATCTTTACGCCGGGCTTCAGCACGGCGTTGTCGCCGATTACGGTATTCTCGCCGATGTAGACCTGCGGGTAGATTTTCACACCTTTGCCCAGGCGCACACCTTTGCCTATATAGGCGAACGCGCCGATATATGCGTCGTCGGGCACCTCGACCCCTTCGGATATAAAGCAGGGCTGCTCAATGCCTGTGGGCTGCGGCTCGGCGATTTTTGCGACCATCTGGAGCAGCGATGCCACTGTGGCGTACGGGTCGTCGACGCGAATAAGGGTGGTCTTTACCTCCTTCTCGGGCCGGAATTCACGGCTTACGAGCACTGCGGTCGATTCGGTTGTGTATATATAATGGGTATACTTATCGTTTGCAAGAAAGGAAATCGCCCCCGGATGACCTTCTTCTATCTTGGCGAAGGCAGAAACCAAAGCTTCGGGATTACCTTCAACTGTTCCGCCGGTCATGGCGGCAATCTGAGCTACTGAAAATTGCATTTGGAAATGTGAAAGTAGTTGAGTCGGCAGATTATAGCGGAAGAAGAGAGTCTGCCTGTTATATTCAAGGTGCAAAGATGGTGATTTTTTTTCAGATTATGATACTTTTTGGGTGAAAAAGCGACATTTCAGACGGAAATACACAGCAGACTTTACTTTGCTTGATGATTTGTGGGTTAATTTGACGCAGAATGTGTATCTTTGCAGTTTCTTATTGACGGGCCGGATTCTCCGGTTATGCAGTTATGAAGAAATTTTCAATCATCCTCTTTGCATTTTGTATTTGTTTGCTTCCGGTGTCGGCCCATTGCACTGATACCGTCGCTCGTTCACCGCTCTGCGACAAGGCAGTGGCGCTATTGGGCGATTCGATGACCTGGATAGGGGGCGACTCGTGCGACGTGGCGCGGGGTTGGTCGACATACTTCAAGCGCCTTACGCGCCCGGCTTCGCTGAAGGTCTATGCCCGCAGCGGCGCCACCTGGACCAATTCCCCTTCGACGCGCATCGATACCCGCAGTTACAGCGATGTACTCCACCCCGACAATGTGCTCTACAATCAGGCGCTCCGCCTGCGTGAGGACGCAGAGGCCGGACGCACCCCGGTGCCCGATGTGATTGTGCTTTATGCCGGGGCAAACGATGCATGGTTCGGAGGGCGTTTCCCCGAAATGTTCCCCGGGAAACCACTGCCCGACGGGGAGCCGGAACCCTCCCAGGTCCGCTCGCTCGCAGGAAGCATACGCCTGGTGGCGCGAATGCTCGCCGGCTCGTTCCCCGAGGCGCGGCTCGTGTTCGTAACTCCGGCAGAAATGACCAAAACCTCGGCGGCAAATCTCACCCGCGTGGCCGACACCATCGACAGCGTGGCCTCCGCTCTGGGTTACACTGTGCTGCGCGTCGACCGCGATGTGGATATACGCCGCGACACCGAAATGAAAAAATTCACCCTGACATCCGACGGCGTTCACACCAATCCGGCGGGCGCCCGTCTACTCGGCGAATACATCGCCGGGAAAATCACTAAAATATATTGCAATTCCCTGCAACGATAGATTATGGTCTTCTCCGATCTGTTATTTATTTTTGTATTTATCCCCCTTTTCGTTCTGACCTATCTCGGCGGTACATGGATTGACAAACGCCGCACCGCGTTTGCCGCCATGGCCGACACGCCCCTGCGGCGCCCGATGCTTTGGCGCAACATGGCGCTCGTGCTGTTCTCGCTGCTGTTTTACAGCTGGGGCGAACCGGTATATGTGCTGCTTATGCTCGCGAGCGTAGTTGTAAACTTTATCTGCGGACTGCGCATCGCCGCCTGTCAGAACAGCGGGTGGCGCCGGTTCTGGCTCGTGTCAGGCGTGACTGTCGACCTGCTGATTCTCGGCAGCTTCAAGTACCTCGGTTTCTTCGCCGGCGCTCTCGCCGAACTCGGTCTGCCGGTCGGAGTTCCCGAAATAGCGCTGCCTATCGGTATCAGCTTCTATATTTTCCAGTCAATATCCTATCTCGTTGACGTTTACCGCCGCGAATCGCCTGTACAGCACAACTTCATGGACCTGCTGCTTTACATCGCCATGTTCCCGCAGCTGATTGCCGGCCCTATCGTGCGTTACGGCACCGTCGCCCTGGAAATCAACAACCGCACAGTCAGCGCACAGGATGTGGCCGAGGGCGCCTACCGATTCTTCATCGGTCTTGGAAAGAAGGTGATAATCGCCAACATAATGGGTGAAATAGCCACGCAGCTAATCGGGGGTGACCTCACACACCTCACCACCTGGGGCGCGTGGGTAGGCATCGTAGCGTTCTCGATTCAGATTTACTTCGACTTCTCTGGATACTCCGATATGGCTATTGGCCTTGGCCGCAGCGTCGGCTTCCACTTCCCGGAGAATTTCAAGCATCCGTATGTGTGCACCTCGATGACCGATTTCTGGCGCCGTTGGCACATCAGCCTGGGTTCATTCTTCCGCGATTACGTCTACATCCCTCTGGGCGGCAACCGCCGTCACCAGGCATTAAATATTATGGTGGTATGGTTCCTCACCGGTATGTGGCACGGCGCCAGCTGGAACTTCATAATATGGGGTCTCTATTTCGGCCTGATTATCATGCTCGAGAAGTACACCCTGCTGCGCTGGAAGATTCCCGCTGTTTTCCTCTATCCCTACGCCATCCTTCTGATTATCATAGGGTGGGGAATGTTCTACTTCGAGGATTTCGGCCGCATGACGCAGTTTTACAAAGCATTTTTCTTCGGCGGCGAAGCGGTCGATGGCGGGGGTATACCCTTTGCCGTGCAGTCGGTGATTATGGACAACCTGTGGTTGTGGATTGCGTCGCTGCTGCTCTGCCTGCCGCTGCGTACGTGGGTGGCGGCGTGGGCCGACCGTATTGCGCTGCGGTATCCCGCAGGTGGCGCACACATGGTGATGTTCGCCCGCGCGGCCATCTCGGTGGTACTCCTGATAGTAAGCGTGGCTCTGCTCGTGGGCGCCACCAACAACGCATTCATTTATACCCGATTCTGATTCAAGCAAGCTATGGAAACTCCACAACATAAAGCCAATACGCCGTCGCCCGAGAAGCCCCGTATGCGCACCTCGGCCAGTGTGATCTATTTATTCTTAGTGTGCGTGGTGTTCGTGGCGCTCGCGGTGGTGTTCGTGTTCTTCCCGCGCACGAAATATTCCACTCTCGAAAAGCGCGAGCTGGCCACCTTCCCCGACATATCGGCGGCGCTCGACTCGCCGGCAGTCTACACAGCCGCCATATCCCACTGGTTCAGCGACAGCGAGCCCTTCCGCGACAATTTCATGACCCTGAGCATGAACATCCGCGACAGCTTCCGCTACAAGGGAGTCCCCGGGGTGACCGACGACAGCGAGGTGATTTCGTTCCATGCCTCCGATACCCCGATGGAGGAGGCCGCAGCATCCGGCGCAGGTCCGGGCGATGATGCACCCGGCGAATTCCATAACGACAACAACGGCACCTCGAAACTGGCCAACGCGGGAATCATAATAGTTGGTACCGGTCCGGATGTGCGCGCCCTTATGGCATACGGCGGAGTTGGGGGCGGAAATCTCTATGCCAAGGCGCTCAATGAGTACGCCGACGCATTGCCCGGCGTGAATGTCTACGCCATGGTGATACCTACATCCACCGAATTTTATATCCCGGAGAAAGCCCGCAGCGCCACAAAACCGCAGATTACCACTGTCCGGAGCGTGCACGACCTGCTGTCGACGAAAGTTCGGTTCGTCGATGTGTACACACCGCTGTCGCAGCACACCGACGAGGACATCTTCCTGCGCACCGACCACCACTGGGCACCCCGCGGCGCTTACTATGCCGCACGCCAGCTGGCCCATGTAGCCGGTGTGCCGTTCAAGGATATTTCCAACTACACGCCAAAAGTGATTCACGGCTACGTAGGCAGCATGTATGGCTACTCCAAAGATATATCGGTGAAGAATGCGCCCGAGGACTTCGTGTATTACGTGCCGCAGGGTATCAGCTACACCGCTACCTCCATCCCCATCCTTACCAACAAGGATTTTAAGGCCACAGGCGAAGGCAAACCCCGCACGGTGCCATTCTTCAGTCACAAACCCGACGGCAGCGGCAACGCTTACTTGGCGGTCTATGGCTCGGATGCGCAGCTTATGAAGATAAAGACCGGCACTCAGTCGTCGCGGCGGCTGCTTATCATCAAGGACAGCTACGGCAACCAGTTACCGGCGTTCCTGTTCTACTCCTTTGGAGAAATCCATGTGGTTGATTTCCGCTACTTCACCCGAAACATGAAAAAGTACGTCGCCGAGAACAACATAACCGACCTGGCCGTATGCTTCAATATTTTTAATGTTTACGGTAGTGCCGCCTCAAACAATATCCGCAAATTCCTGACTCAGGGCGACGGCACATACGCTCCGACTGAACCCAAAACAACTACGGGTGACAGAAAGCATGACAAAGATATTGCTCCGTCAGAGCCTGCCGCTCCGGCTGCGAAACATGAACCTGCCAATGTGCCTGTTGCTGAACCAAATCCTGAGCCTGCACCAGAATTACCGTCCGTAGAGTTGTAAGTTTTATCTGTGCAGGCCTCCATATTATCTTATAACTGGCCGTATAGACTGTGGAAATATGGTTATTAATCAGTATTGCATGGTGTCGGTGTCCTTATTAACTTTGCATTATTTTAGATTTGAATGGTTATTGAAAAGTGATAAACTATGACCAATTTTAATAATGCAATATGAATAATTCAATTTCAAAATTTGTCGCACGATGTGTTCGCGTTTTTATAGCAGTGTGCACAGTGTTGTCTTTTATGTCTTGTAATTCGGATTCTCATGGCGGCACAAACTCAGCAGCTACTGATGCCGAAAATGCAAAAAAAAATCGTTAGGTCTTTTTTTGAAAAAGGGTATGTCAATCATGACTATGATCACGTAATGAATTGTGTTTCGGTAGATTATGTGGATCATAGTCCGGCATCGGCACGAAGTAATGCCGATGCTGTGGGCATATTGAAAATTGTCGCTGACCAATTCTCGAATCTCAAAATTACAATACTGGATATTTTTGCCGAAGATGATATGGTCGCTACACGGATTCGTTTTGAGGGTACGCAATCGGGAACTTGTCAGGGGATACCTGCCACAGGTAAGAAAATCTCATTTGAGGCGTTGGAGAATTTCAGAGTGCGCGATGGTAAAATCGTTGAATCCTGGGGCTATTGGCCCGATGATGAAATTCGTCGGCAACTCACTGCCATGTAGAGCGTTGCCGATGGAATCGGCGCGATAACGGGGGTCAGGTATTGCCCGAACCTTGATGTCCCGGTTTGCGATTGTGGCGGCGGATGTTACGACGTGGGCGCTTCTGTTCGCTATTCTTTGGTTTCGGTGCTTCATTTTCAGGATGTTTTCCTGCCTTGGGCTTCTGTGTATTGCCGTTGTTTCTGCCGCCGTTTCTACGACTGTTGTGCGACGGTTTGCCGCCTCGGCGTGACGGTTTGCCGCTGTTTCCGCCCCGGCGGTCGGGGTGATATTCGGGTGTTTCGCCTAATTCGGCGGGTACCTCCTCTTTGCGTACCTCGTAGCCCAGGAATTTTTCTATCGAGCCGAACTTCTGTTGTTCGCGTGGCGAAACCAGTGTTACGGCCTCGCCTCCGGCACCGGCTCGGGCTGTACGGCCGATGCGGTGCACGTAATCCTCGGCTTCGTGGGGGACATCGTAATTCACTACCATAGTGATGTCGTCGATGTCGATGCCGCGGGCTAAAATGTCGGTTGCCACGAGGATGTCAATGTGGTTGGCGCGGAATTTGAGCATCACTTCGTCGCGTTGCTTCTGTTCGAGGTCGGAATGTATCTCGGCCGCTTTCAGGCCGGCGCGGCGCAGTGTGCGCGTGAGTTCCTTGACGTTGAGTTTCGATGACGCGAAGATGATGACGCGGTTGCTGTGGCGAGTCTTGAGCAGGTGCTCGATGAGTTTGGGCTTCTGCGGTTCGTAGATTACGAATGCCGACTGCTGAATGTTCTCGGTGGGACGGCTTACGGCGATTTTTACCTCGGCCGGATTGTTGAGAATGGCTTTGGCCATCTGCTGGATGCGCGGTGGCATCGTAGCCGAGAACATCAGTGTCTGGCGCGTGGAGGGCATCTCCTTGACGATGCTCATGATGTCGTCGTAGAAACCCATGTCGAGCATACGGTCAGCCTCGTCGAGGATGAGGTAGGAGACCTTCGACAGGTCGACGTATCCCATCTGCATGTGGGCCATCAGGCGCCCGGGGGTGGCAATCACCACATCGGCGCCGAGTTTCAGCGCCTTCTGCTGCTGGGCGAAGGTGGCCCCGTCGGTGCCACCGTAAATGGCAACCGATGTCAGGGGCAGGTAGTAAGAGAAACCCTGCATCTGGATGTCGATCTGCTGGGCGAGCTCGCGAGTGGGAGCCATGACCACGCAGTTGACAGCCTCCTCCGGCTCGGGAAGGCGGTAGAGGCGGTCGATTACGGGCAGCAGATATGCTGCCGTTTTGCCGGTGCCGGTCTGTGCCACAGCTATAAGGTCGCGTCCGTCAAGCACTTCGGGAATCGCTTTCTCCTGCACGGGGGTGCACTCGTCGAAACGCATGGCGTCGAGCGCATCAAGTATATCGTCGCTTAAGTCTAATTCGTCGAATCTCATATAAGTTCTTGTATCCGGGGTGCAAAGGTACGCAATTTTTATGATTAAGAGACTGTTTAAAAATAAATGTTAACGTTCCGGTGTCCGGTTTTTGAGATGAATCATTGTGGGTGCATACCCTCTTAGCGTGAAAATTTCGACCGATGAACTCAAGAAACTGCGCAACAGTAATATGTCGGAGGCGCAGCTAAATGAGGAAAACCTCAATCTTATACTTGAACTGGTCAATTCCGGGGTTACTGAGGAGTATACCGATGGGCTAAGATTTAAAAAAGTGTATAATTCCGACGATGTGGTGATAGTTTATGAGGCAGATGAGACTCTTTACGACATGAAGGCTCTCGAACAGGCTAAGGACGAACTTCGGAGCACGATGCTCGATGAGGTACTTTCGTCTCCCGACATGGAGGCACTGGTAGAGGCTGCCGTCGCTGCTGACAAAGGTTTAGTGATTTCATACGAAGGCTCTGCCGGCACGAAAGGACTCCAACTGAGATATACCCCCGAAGAGCTCGGCGAAATCAACTTCACCACATTCAATCCGACGCAAATCGCATTGCCGGATTACAACAATTGAATCAAAAACATAAAATTAAGAAAATGGAAAACAAACAGAATGAACAGACCGACATGATGCCCGAAGAGAACATCACACAGTCCGGTGTCGCCGAAATGGAAACCTCCGAAGGCGCTACTTTGACATTGAATGACCTTGTGGATGAGGATGGTGAGGCCACTCAGACAGTCTACGAAGAGGAGGAAGAAACGGAATGCGGTCCTCTGCGCGGATGGCTGCTCCTCTTCTTGATTGTAGGCGTCGGGTTGGGCTCGATTGTCTCATTCATCAGCACTATTACTGAATTTGAATCAGGGCCTCTGGCCGAATTTTACCTAATGGATGTCATGACATCCGCGGTATACCTGACAATCGGCATCTTCACAATCATAGCTTTCGTAAAGCGTTGGCCTGATGCCGTATTTTTGGGTAAATTGTTTATTGTGACTAACCTGGTTTCAAACCTTGGTCTGGCTTTAATCTTGCCGTCATCGGAGGTTGACGCGGCCATGGTGATCAAACCTGTTATATGGAGCGTGGTATGGTTTTCATTCCTATGCTCGTCGAGTCAGGTGGAGGAGCGAATCCCCACAGAGATCCGTAAAATCATGGTCCGCGACTGGGTACTTCTCGGCATTACCGTAGTAACTTTTTTAACTTAATACATAACAGTTGGATCACTCCTCAGCGTATTATGATGACGATATTTTAAACAGTTTCTTAATGATAACAAAAATGTGAGGTAGACGGTCTGTGTTCAGGCTGTCCGCCTCTTCTGATTGTCGGACGTTTTGGCACAGTTTCATGCTTAGGGACAAAAAAATGTAAAAAATACGGCAAAGGGGAAGATTGTATGGTAAATGACGGGAAATTTTTGTAACTTTGTGCCTTGATTTAAAGGTGTCCGGACGCGTGATTGCCGATGTTGAACTCGGCGATTGTAACACGGGTACAAATTTTGGTTAAAAAGAATAACCGGATATCGCATTACAACTGAAAACAGACATTAGAAATGACCGACATTAAGGAAATCAAAACCGCCCTTATCTCTGTGTTCCATAAGGACGGCCTCGACGAAATCCTCAAACTCCTTCACGACGGGGGCGTTAAGTTCCTCTCAACCGGCGGCACAAAGTCGTTTATCGAAAGTCTCGGCTACGAATGCCAGGCCGTAGAGGACCTCACCGGTTACCCCTCGATTCTCGGTGGTCGTGTTAAGACTTTGCATCCCAAGGTGTTCGGCGGCATTCTATCGCGTCGCGAAAACGATGGCGACCGCGCACAGGTGTCGCAGTACGAAATTCCTGATATAGACCTCGTTGTCGTTGATCTTTATCCTTTCTCTGAAACAGTGGCCTCCGGTGCTTCGCAGGCCGACATCATTGAGAAAATCGATATAGGCGGCATCTCGCTGATTCGCGCCGCCGCCAAGAATTTTGCCGATGTGGTGATTGCCGCATCGAAGCATCAGTACGAGCCGCTGCGCCGTATGCTCGAGCGTCAGGGCGCAAAGTCGACTCTTGCCGACCGGCTTTTCTTCGCCAAGGAGGCTTTCGCCGTTTCCTCGGGTTACGACTCGGCGATTTTCAACTACTTCGATTCGCTGGGCGAAAACCCCACGGCGCTCCGTATCGCCATCGACGGCAGCAAAACCATGCGCTACGGCGAGAATCCTCACCAGAAGGGCTACTTCTTCGGTAACCTCGATAAGATGTTCACCCAACTGCACGGAAAGGAGATTTCGTACAACAACCTGCTCGACATCGATGCAGCCACCGCCCTTATGGCCGAGTTCAGCGATGCCGTTCCCACCTTCGCCATCCTCAAACACAACAATCCATGCGGCGTGGCCACACGACCCACGGTGCTCGAGGCCTGGAAGGATGCCCTGGCGGGCGACCCCGTTTCGGCCTTCGGCGGCGTGCTGGTATGCAACTCGTTGATTGACGTAGATGCCGCCCAGGAGATTAACAAAATCTTCTTCGAAGTGCTTATCGCACCGGCTTACTCCGACGATGCACTCGCAGTATTGGAACAGAAAAAGAACCGTATCATACTGATTCAGAATGAGAAGAATGCAGCACAGACAAAATTTCGCTCATGCCTGAACGGCGCACTGCAGCAGGAGGCCGACCTCAAAGTCGAGACGCCCGACGACCTCCGCACAGTCACGGTGAAACCTATCGACCCGGCTATCGTTGACGACCTGCTGTTCGCCAACAAGCTGGTTAAACATTGCAAGAGCAACGCCATTGTCCTGGCCAAGAATCAGCAGCTCTGCGCTGCCGGTGTAGGTCAGACCTCGCGTGTTGACTCCCTCCGTCAGGCTATCGACAAAGCCAAGAGCTTCGGTTTTGACCTCAACGGAGCCGTGATGGCCTCGGATGCCTTCTTCCCCTTCGCCGACTGCGTGGAGATTGCCCACAATGCCGGTGTTGACGCTGTGGTGCAGCCCGGCGGCTCGATTCGCGACAACGAATCAATCAAGTACTGCGACGACAACGGCATCGCCATGGCAATGACCGGTTTCCGTCACTTCCGCCATTAAGGCGCCGGTACGCTTGCCGGCGACACTTTAGGACTGATTCTGAAACTATTAATATCACCAGTATAAACAAAAATGAGATTTTTTTCTCTCACAAAAGAGATTGCAATTGACCTTGGTACAGCCAATACGGTCATCATACATAACGACAAAATCGTGATTGACGAACCCTCGATTGTGGCTCTCGACAACCGTACCGACAAGCTCATTGCCGTAGGTAAGGAAGCCTATCTGATGGAGGGTAAGGAGCCGGCCGGAATCCGCACGGTGCGCCCCCTCAAGCAGGGTGTGATTGCCGACTTCAACGCCGCCGAACTGATGATTCGCGGACTTATCAAGAAAGCCTCGTCGAAAAGCAACTGGTTCTCACCCTCGCTGCGTATGGTAGTGGGCATCCCCTCGGGCTCGACCGAAGTGGAGATTCGCGCCGTACGCGATTCGTCGGAACACGCCGGCGGCCGCGATGTATATATGGTGTACGAACCTATGGCTGCTGCCCTCGGTATCGGCCTTGACGTTGAGGCTCCCGAAGGCAACATGATTGTGGATATAGGCGGCGGTACAACCGAAATCGCCGTTATCTCGCTTGGAGGCATCGTTTCCAACAAGTCTATTCAGATTGCAGGCGATGACCTCACGGAAGATATCATGAACCACATGCGCCGCGCCCACAACGTGCGTGTGGGTGTGCGCACCGCCGAGCAGATTAAGATGCACGTCGGTTCGGCCCTTACCGAACTTGAGAACGCTCCCGACGACTTCGTGGTACACGGCCCCAACCAGATGACAGCTCTCCCGATGGAGATTCCCGTATCGTATCAGGAGATTTCGCACTGTATCGAAAAGACTATCTCGAAGATAGAGACCGCCGTGCTCGGTGCCCTCGAGCAGACCCCTCCCGAACTCTATGCCGATATCGTACACAACGGCATCTGGCTGGCCGGCGGCGGCGCGCTGCTCCGCGGTCTCGACAAGCGTCTCACCGACAAGATTGGAATCCAGTTCCATGTGGCCGAAGACCCACTCCTGGCCGTGGCCAAGGGTACAGGCGTAGCGCTCAAGAACGTAGAGAACTTCTCGTTCCTCATCCGATAAACCTCACATTTCGCCTCTGAGAAATGCGGAATGTACTTAATTTCCTTCTGAGGTACAGCTCGTGGATAGTGCTGGCCTTCTTCGTGGCGCTCAGCTGCATAATGCTGTTTCGGCGTAATCCGTATCAGCATCATGTGCTTCTGACCTCGGCGAATGCCTTTTCGGGGGGCGTGTACTCGGCCGCCAGCAACGTAACGGGCTATTTCAACCTCAGGGAGATAAACGAAGACCTGCAGCGTCGCACCGCTTCGCTCGAAGCCGAAGTGGTGTCGCTTCGCGCTCAGGTTGCATCGTACCGCAACGCCATCCTTCAGGACTCCCTTGCCGTGAATCCGGCGACAAGCCGCTTCAAATTCATCATCGCCAACGCTATCAACAACTCCGTGTCGCACCCCTACAATTACGTTACCATCGACAAGGGGTCGGCCCAGGGCATCCGTCCCGAGATGGGCGTCATGGACCAGAACGGTATTGTCGGCGTGGTGAATGTGGTGTCGAAGAACTATGCCCGCGTAATATCGCTGCTCAACCCCAACTTCCGCCTCTCATGCAAGGTGCACGACGGCGACGCCTTCGGCTCACTGGTATGGGACGGCAAGAATCCCCGCGAAGCCATCCTCGAGGAACTCCCCAAGCACACCAAATTCCGCAAAGGGGATACCATAGTCACATCGGGTTTCTCGACAGTGTTCCCCGAGGGCATCCCGGTGGGTGTGGTAATGGGTCGCGCGCACGGCAACGACGACAACTTCTTCACCCTGCGCATACGGCTGCTCACCGACTTCTCGGCCCTTTCGACTGTGAAAGTGATTTCAAACACCGACCTGGTGGAGATACGCAAACTCGAGGCGGAATCGGAGGCCGACAACACCGCCGACCCCCGGCAGAATGGCCAGAAATAACCAAATGATAGACTGATAGCCTAAGTGTCAAAGGAATTCCTCAAATACGCGCTGATGTTCGTTATCCTCGTGGTGGCACAGGTGCTGGTGTTCAACCATCTGTGCCTGTGGGGATACGCTATTCCGCTGGTGTTTATCTATTTCATTATCAAGCTGCCGGTAACGTTGAACCTCAACTGGGTGATAACATTGTCGTTCCTGCTCGGCCTGAGTGTCGACATATTCTCCAATACTCCGGGCATGAACGCGTTGGCGTGCACCCTGCTGAGCGTGTTGAGACTGCCGGTCATGCACCTTTATTATCCCCGCGACGAGGATATGACCAACCCCGAACCGTCGATGCGCACATTGGGCGTAGGCACCTACCTGAAGTATTCGCTTTCAGTGACCTTTATCTACTGCCTGATGTTTTTTCTGTTCGAATCGTTCACTTTCTACGCATGGTTGCCGATGATCGGACGTACGTTCGCCTCGACAGCCGTCACATTTCTGATCATACTCGCCATCGACTCCTTTCAGGCACGCCGCCGGTAACAGCCCCGGCACATAAGGCGGCTTCCGCTCACGCAGCGCGGCCCGATGGCCCAATCATTCAACCTCTGCTTTCCGGATATGCGTAAAGATTACAGATTGGAGAAGCGTAAATACGTAATCGGCGGCTTCATCCTGGTGATAGCCGTCATCTACGTCGTGCGCCTTTTCGGTCTTCAGATAACTGAGGATAAGTACAAGACTTACGCCGACAACAACGCCTTCCTCAAAAAGACAGTCTACCCCTCGCGCGGACTCATCTACGACCGCAACGACTCGCTGGTTGTCTACAATCAGCCGGCCTACGACGTGATGATGATACCGCGCGACGTCCACGACTTCGACACCATAGGATTCTGCAACACCCTGCAGATCACTCCCGAGCTGCTCCGTGAACGCCTGCGCCAGATGCGCCAGTCGCCGAGCTATTCGTCGTACACACCCCAGACATTGCTGTCGCACCTCTCGGCCCAGGATTACGGGCGCCTCCAGGAGAAGCTCTACCGGTACCCGGGCTTCTTCATACAGAAGCGCGTGCTGCGCCAGTACAATATCCACAGCTCGGGCAACCTGATGGGCAACATCCGCGAAGTGTCGCAGCGCGACATCGACAATGACCCGTATTACGAGCCCGGTGACTACTGCGGCGACCTCGGTATCGAGAAGAGCTACGACACCTTCTTGCGCGGCGAAAAGGGGAAGGAGATATTGATCCGCGATGTGAGAGGACGCATCCGCGGCCGTTACGAAGACGGCGCCCATGATATAGCGCCTGTATCGGGCCGCGACCTCAAACTGAGCATCGACATCGGCCTGCAGCAGTATGCCGAGTCGCTGATGGTCAACAAAGTGGGAGCTGTGGTGGCCATCGAACCGTCGACCGGAGAAATACTCTGCCTTGTGTCGTCGCCCACCTACGACCCCTGTACCCTCATCGGCCGCGAGCGCGGCAAAAACTATGCAGCGCTGGTCGACGACCATGTGAAGCCGCTCTTCGACCGAGCCCTGCAGGGTGCGTATCCTCCGGGTTCGACCTTCAAGCCAACCCAGGGCCTCATCCTGCTTCAGGAGGGGATAATCACCCTCAATACAGCTTACCCCTGTAGCCGCGGATACGTCAACGCGGGTCTGCGCGTCGGCTGCCACGGCCACGCGTCGCCGCTGACCCTCAAACCTGCGCTCGAGACCTCGTGCAACGCCTTCTTCTGCTGGGGCCTCAAAGCCATGATTGACCGCTCCGGGAAATACGGCTCCACCGACAACGCCTTCGAGGTGTGGAAAAAGCACCTCGTGTCGATGGGTTACGGCTACAAGCTCGGTGTCGACCTGCCGCATGAAGGACGCGGATTCATCCCCAACGCCAAATTCTACAACAAAGTGTACGGAGAGGGGCACTGGTCGGCCAACAGCATCATCTCCGTGGCTATCGGTCAGGGTGAGATTCTCGCCACCCCGCTCCAGATTGCCAATCTATGCGCCACAATCGCCAACCGCGGCTGGTACATCACGCCCCATGTGGTGAAAGAGATTTCAGATACCGTAATCGACATACAGTACCGCACCCGCAAGCGCCCGACTATCGACGCCAAATGGTACGACCACGTGGCGCAGGGTATGCGCATGGCTGTCACCGGTGGTACCTGCAAGAAGGCCAACCTCGGCAACATCGACATAGAGGTGGCCGGCAAAACAGGTACGGCCCAGAACCCCCACGGACGCGACCATTCGGCATTTATCGGTTTTGCTCCCTACAAGGAGCCGAAAATCGCCGTTTGCGTCTACGTGGAGAACGGCGGCTTCGGTGCCACATACGGTGTGCCGATCGGTTCGCTCGTCATCGAGAAATATCTTACCGGGCACATCGACCCCTCGCGCAAGGGTATGGAGCAGTCGATGCTCACTTCCAACACCATGGCCACGAGCGGTGTAAAGAAACACTAACCCACAAAATGACAGCATAATCAGGATATGGCATCGGCTTTATCTCCATCATACAGAAACAGCAATTCAACCGGGCAGGGCGTGTTCCGTTATCTCGACTGGGTGACGGCGCTGATTTATCTTGCCCTGGTGATTTTCGGCGTAATAAGCATTTATGCGGCAAGTTACGATTTCGATAACGCATCGATTTTCTCCTTTTCAGAGTTCTCGGGCAAGCAGATTACGTGGATATGCTGCGCGTTCTTCATCGGCCTGGTGATTCTGCTGAGTGATTCGCGCATCTACGAGACCTACGCCTACCCGATATATTTTGCCATATTGCTGTTGCTGTTGGTGACCATTTTCGTGGCGCCCGACACCAAGGGCTCGCGCTCGTGGCTCGTTTTCGGGCCGGTGAGCCTGCAACCCGCCGAGTTCGCCAAGTTCGCCACCGCACTGGCCCTGGCCAAGCTCTTCAGTACTTACAACTTCAGTCTCAACGCCTCGATGAACAACTATGTCAAGGCGCTTCTGATAATCTTTGTGCCGGTGCTTCTGATTATGGCGCAGAAAGAGACGGGCTCGGCCCTGGTGTATCTTTCACTCTTTTTTGTGCTCTACCGCGAGGGGATGAGCGGCCTGATACTCGGTGCGGCCCTCTTTGCCGTTGTAATCTTCGTGGTGGCCATCAAGTATGCGTCTGAGCCGCTGCTCGGTATGCCGGCCGGGGAGTTCGCCTGTCTGATTCTGATAATGATACTGCTGGTGTCGATGCTTGCCGCATACGTCAAGGATGCGTTTATCACGCGGAATGTTTTACTGTGGTTTGTGGGAACGGCTCTCGTGGAGTGGATCCTGTCGCTGTTCGACTGGCATCTTATGGGTTACGCTTTCTTCGGCACCGTGTTGGGTGTGGCATTCGCCTACTGCCTTTTCGAACTTCTGCGGCAGCGTACCTCCAAGCTGTTGATTACTCTTGTGGCCTTCGTGGTGTCTATCGGCTTTATGATGTCGGTAGGGCTCGTGTTCAACAAGATGATGCAGCCACACCAACAGAAGCGTATCAAGGTAGTGCTCGGCATCGTCGATGACCCGCGCGGCGATTCGTTCAACGTGAATCAGTCGAAAATCGCCATCGGTTCGGGGGGCGCCACCGGCAAAGGCTTCCTCAAGGGCACCCAGACCAAGCTCAAGTACGTGCCAGAGCAGCATACCGACTTCATATTCTGCACCATAGGCGAGGAGGAGGGGTTCGTGGGCACCTCGGCTGTGATACTGCTGTTCTTAGCTCTGATATTGCGTGTGATTTCGTTGGCCGAACGGCAGCCTACCGCGTTCGGCCGCGTATACGCCTACTGTGTGGCGTCGTATCTGATTTTCCACTTCTGTATCAATATAGGTATGGTGATAGGTATATGCCCGGTAATCGGCATCCCGTTGCCGTTCTTCAGTTACGGTGGCTCGTCGCTGTGGGGCTTCACCATCCTGCTGTTCATCCTGCTGCGCATCGACGCGGCGCGCGCCTCGCGCGTCACACATTGACAGGGCGCCCAGTGATTATGCCCGAGCCGAGGCAGAGCCGGTTGTCGGGGGTGTAGATTACCGCAAACTGCCCCGGCGCTATCCCCTGTATGGGGTCTTTCGATTCGATAATGTATTCGCCGTCGCCCAGACGTGTAAGCGCTGCCTGCGTGAATACCGGAGTATGGCGGTTCTTGAACGATATGGGAACGTGATCGCACTGCTCGCCCCACGGGTCGCGTGAGATGAACTGCGTCTCGTCGATGTGAAGCAGGTTGCCGTACTGCTTGTCGGTGTCGTAGCCGCGCGACACGTAGATGGCGTTGTCGTGGACGTTCTTCTTTACCACATACCAGGGGCCGCCGCTCAGACCCAGCCCCTTGCGCTGGCCGATTGTGTGGAACCAGTAGCCGTTGTGCTCGCCGAGCTTGCGGCCGGTCTCTATTTCGATAATAGGGCCACGGCGCTCGCCCAAATGACGGCGTATGAAGTCGTTATAATTGATTTTGCCGAGGAAGCATATCCCCTGGCTGTCCTTGCGGTAGGCGTTGGGGAGCTTCACCTGTTGGGCTATTTCGCGCACCCGGCTCTTGGGCATGTCGCCCAAGGGGAAGATGAGGTGCCTGAGCTGGTCGTAGGAGATGCGCGCCAGGAAGTCTGTCTGATCCTTTACGGGGTCAACTGCTGTGGCGAGATATTTCACGCCGTCGATTTCGGCCGTAGAGGCATAGTGGCCCGTGGCCGTGAGGTCGAATTCGTGGCCCCAGCGCTGCTCGAAGTAGCCGAACTTTATCATCTTGTTGCACATGATGTCGGGGTTCGGCGTCAGTCCCGATCTGACGGTGCGCAGGGCGTACTCCATCACGTTGTCCCAGTATTCCTGATGCAGCGATACGACCTCTAACGGCAGGTTGTAGCGCCGGGCGATTGCCGAACACATTTCTATGTCCTCCTCGGCCGAGCAGTCGCCCTCGTCGTTGTCCATGCCTATGCGGATGTAGAACAGATGCAGGTCGTGCCCCTGTTCCATAAGCTGATAGGCGGCGACGGCTGAGTCGACGCCGCCCGATATGAGCATAGCTATTTTCACGGTGTGTTATTCGGCTGAGGGTGACGATTCGCTTTCGGTGCCTTCTGTGGCTGCTTCCTTGGCGTTGGCAGCGTTGGCTTTGGCCTCCTTGGCGCGCTGATTCACAACATAAAACGCCTGAAGCAGATTGTCAATCTGAAGTGATTTCGACAGAATCTGCTTGCTGCCGTTAAGGTAATAGAACACCGGCGGATTGCGCATGTCGTAGAGCTCGTCGATTGCGGGTGACGCGCCTACAATCCACTTCGGGTTATAATCGGCAACCTCTGCGGCCCAGGCTGAATCGTATTCGCCGGGGTAGATGTTGACAACCACTATCTTCCCATCGTCGATCAGGTCGTTAAGGTCGACGCATCCGCTCAGTCGCACACGTGCCATGGCGCACTCCTCGCAGCCCGGGTCGTTGATGAACAGCAGTATGTACGGGCCGTCGGGAATCTCCGACAGCCGACGGGTTTGGCCGTCGGGAGTAGTGTATTCAAAGTCGGGAGCGATACGACCTACCACCGAACCGCCCAGCACCTTGGCCTGATATTCATAGCGGGCGCGTTCGGCCTTCGACAGCTTTTTGCTGCGGGCGGCGGCTTCGACGAATGGCAGGTAACACTCATCGCATACCACGCGCGCCGAATCGCTGTAAAGATCCGATTCGGCCCATTCCATCATAGCCAACAGGTGCTTAGGATTTTTGCCCACCTCTGTAAGCAGTTTGTTTACAGATGTTCTGATGGTATCGGCCGAAGCGTATGGCATCAGCGATACATAGTCGTCGAAGGCCGTGCGCATCTTTTTCATCGACGAGAACGCCTGCTTGAGATTGCAACGGTCCCAGAAGTGGGCCATCATGTAGTCGGCCTGCGGCGTGATACCCGTAATGCTCTCGGGAACAGTAGGGTAGGGGAAATATGTTTCGGTTTCCTGAGCCTTTGTGACCGGAGTGAAAAGCAGGGTTGCTGCCGCAGCCAATATGGTTTTGCGGAGTGAAATCATATACATAATCTTATTTTGTACAAAGGTATCAAAAATTCTCTGATTCTTATAACAGATTCACTAATTTTTCGCGTAATATGCCGGTATACGCCCAATCGGCGGGGTGCCTGG
>CAMEPD010000030.1 GCA_945931475.1 uncultured Muribaculaceae bacterium
TTACTAAACTAAAGAAAATACGGAACTACGCCGCTGCCCCCAAAAAACTAATATTAAAATTAAGAAACTGTTTAAATTTATTTGTCGAAGGAGTTGAGAGGATTTGTCGAGCAGATTTTTGAAATTTATGAATGGAGTTATAGGGTTCCATTATGACTGAATAAATATCATAAAGATGCCGACAAAGGCCTCAATGACAAGACAAAATAAATTTTAAACAGCCTCTAAAAGTTACCCCGGCACTCGACACCGACTACTCCATCGAATCGGGCATACTCAGAAGGTAAACCTATTGGCCGGTCCTGAATTTGGGGCTTACGGGCCGGCTCAGAAGGAGTAGGAGATACCTACCGCGGGGATGAGGGCTTTCACGCGGTAGTCGGCCGAGAATTTGCCGTTGGCGGGGAGTTCCTCGAACTCGGCACCCTTATATGCGGGCAGACCGTAGGCGCCAAGCACCTGATTGAAGGCGGCTACGCCCTTATTGTACTCGTCAAGGCCTTTATTGAATGTGCCGGCCATGAAGTCGCTGTATTCGCCGGTGCCCTTGTTGCCGCAACCGTGAACGTACATGAACGCCAGGTCAATCGACAGGTTCTTTATGGGGCGGAACGAGAGTCCGACCGAGGGCTCCACACGGGTCATACCCGGAGTCTCGGGATTGTAGAAGTTCTTGTTGCAGGGGGTGAGGTCGAGCATCAGGCCGGCGCGCAGGTCCAGACGGTCGGTCATGGCGTACTGTCCGCCAAGATGGAAGGTCCACGAGTTCTTGTAGTCCTTCACGAGATGCTGGTTGAAGTCGGGCAGATGGTCGAAGCTGAAATCAAGGAAGTCGTATGTGCCCCATCCGGTGAGCTGTGCGTCGAATGCCAGGAGCAGTTTATCGATAGGCTTGTAGGCCACACCTACCGACAGTACGTAGGGCGCCGGCATCGAGGCGTCGAAGTTGGTATAGTTGAGGTTGTCGAGAGTTTTGGCCAGAATCAGTCGGGCCTGTTCGTCGGCGTAGCTCACCTGGGCGTCGCCGGCCTTGACGTGCATCTTCATTTTCGAGCGGAACGAGGCGCCGACGGTAACCTTGCTGTTGATGTCCCACATGGCGCCGACATTTACGCCGAGGGCCAGTTCGGAGTGTCCGTTGAGGTTAACCGAGGCGGGTGGCACTTCGCCGTATTTCATTGTGGGTTCGGCAGGCGCCGGGGCGTCGAATGGCTGACCGGTCAGCGCGGCCTGGGCCTTGGCGACATTGTATTTGAGGAGGTCGGCCTGATACTGGAGTTCGAGCACCTTGTCCATCGACGAGGCCGACACCAGGCCCTTGTTGAGGTTGACATCGCCCCAGGCTATCATAAGGCCTGCGCCCACCGACAGGTTTGGCAGAATCTTCCACGAGAAGGTGGGCTGTACAGTAAATATCTTAAGGTCAACCGATTGGTTGAGCAGTGCGCCGGGCCATGAACGGCCCCAGTTGATTGACGAACCGTAGGGGGTGAATAGCGTCACGCCGGCATAAAGGTTATCGTAGATGCGGAAAGAGGCCGAGATGTTCATCGGCGTGGAGACTTTCGACGATGTAGTGTATTTGGTACCGTTGTCGACAGTGGCCGAGGCTTCCGACTTGATGGCGGTCAGAGCGCCTGACAGCTCCATTGTTTTGTTGGAGAAAACCATTGCTGCGGGGTTGAAAACCTGACTTTCGGCGCCGAGTTTCATAGCAGTGCCCACGTGACCCATACCGAGCTGTTTGGCACTGTAAGTGTTGACCTGATACCCCTCGGCCGCAGCCGGAAGGATAGCGACTGCCATCGCGGCAGCGCATAATACTTTCTTCATGATTGGAAAATTGTGAATTTCTACTGAGAAACCGTTATGATGCACTGAGGTGCCGTTTTGACATAAAAATAATAACGGCTTCAGAAAATTGCGACAAAATTACCAATAATTTCCCAAATAACCAAATCGAGAGTTGATTTATAGTTCATGTTCACGAATCCGCAGTGGGTCCGCAGGAGGTTACTCTATGTTGATAACTCGCAGGGAGTCAGCCTCTGCGATGGCCAAAATCGCCTTTACCCCTTTGAGCGACAGCAGCATTTTGCGGGCCTGAGGCAGTGTGGAGGCCATACAGGCAGTGGCCAGGGCGTCGGCTTCGGCGCAGGTGGGTGCCACCACGGTGGCCGACACTATTTCGGCCTGGTATGGGCGACCGGTAACGGGCGAAATGGTATGCCCCAAGTGACGCCCGGCGCTGTCGGTCAGGAAGTTGCGGTAGTTACCGGAAGTGGCTACGCCGCAGTCGGTAAGTTCGATGACCCGCATACCGCGCGCACCGGGTGTGGCGCCCTCGACCGGGGCGTCAATCTGCACGCGCCAGGGCTTGTTGCGCGGATTGGTGCCCGACAGAGCCATCTCGCCGCCGATCTCTATCATGTAGTCAGTCACGCCGTTACGTCGCAGCATCCGGCCGATCATGTCGCAACCGAAACCCTTGGTGACCGCCGAGAAGTTGAACGAAGTGCCGGGCGCTTTTTTGCGCATGCGTCCCCCCTCGATACGGCATTCGGCGAGCCCTACGAGGCTCAGCGCCGAATCGATTTGGGCCTGAGTGGGTTCTGTTGCGTGTCCGTCCCGGGGGTGCCCCGTGTAGCCGAAGCCCCATAGATTCACAATCGGCGACACCGTCGGGTCGAAGCGGCCCCCGCTTAACCGGTTTACAGCCAATGATATGCGCATGACGCTGTCAATCAGAGCGTCGGTGCTGTCGCATCGGTTGTCGTTGATGCGCGAGATGGTCGATTGCTTGTCGAAGGGCGACAGCGACGACTCAACCCGGCTGAGAACCCATTGAATGGAATCGGCCAAGTCGCAGTCGCCGTAATATGTTATGTGATACGACGTTGCCCATACTGCGCCCTCCTCGCGATGCCATTCCTTGCCGTTGGTGCAAGAGGCCGCAGCGAGCAGCAGGAGCGTCAGTGCGCCCATAAGCGTGAAAATCTTCCTCATGGGTGCAAAGATACGCATAAATTATCACATTTATGACACCGGGCCATATCGGAGGCAATATTTAGACCTCGCGCGCGTTTACATATTGTATGAAATCACCGATACGGTTGTACCGAAGCCTGTTCTGGACGGTTGTGGCCCTGTTTGCCGTGACCGTCGGTGTGTCGTGTTCCCCCAAGAAGAACACGGCCGCAACACGTCGTTATCAGGCGTTTATCACCAAATACAACATCTACTACAACGGTGATACCCACTACAAGGAGACACTCAAGGAGATGGAGACCAACTACGAGGACGACTACTCGCGGCTGGTATTCGTGCATCCGGCCGAGGCTCGCGGCGACCAGAAGGCACCACAGCCCACGGGCAACTTCGATCGCTCCATCGAGAAGGCCCAGAAGGCCATCCAGCTCCGCGCCATAAAGAAGAAACCGAAAAAGAAAGCCGGCAAAGCCAACGACCCCAAACAGAAAGAGTGGCTCAAGCGCGACGAATACAACCCGTTCCTCCACAACGCCTGGATGATGATGGGACGCTCGCAGTTCATGAACGGCGACTTCCTCGGCGCGGCCTCCACTTTCTTCTACATTTCCAAGCATTTCACATGGCTGCCGGTCACCGTCACCGAGGCCAAGCTCTGGCAGGCGCGCTCCTACTGCGCCCTCGGCTGGCTCTTCGAGACGGAGTCGATACTGACCCGCATCAAGCCCGACGAGCTCACCAACAAAACGAATAAACTGCTATATTACAGCACCTACGGCGACTACTACGTAAAGACCGAGGATTACGCCAAGGCTGCCGAGATGCTACGGAAAGCCATCTCGCTGTCGTCGGGCTCGCAGAAGACACGCCTTAACTTCCTGTTGGGTCAGGTGTTGCAGCACACCGGCGACAAAGCCGGGGCATACGAAGCGTTCAAGAAGGCCGGCAGCTCAAACTCGGCGTCGTACCGCACCAAATTCAATGCCCGCATCAAGCAGAGCGAAGTCTATACCGGCGCCAACATCGAGCCCGAGGTAAAGGCCCTCAAACGCATGGTGCGCTACGACCGCAACAAGGAGTATCTCGATCAGGTGTATTATGCCATCGGCAACCTATACCTGAGCCGTAAGGACACCGTCAACGCCATCGAGAACTACGAACTCGCCGTGGAGAAGTCGACCCGATCGGGCATCGACAAGGCCATCGCGCAGATCACCCTCGGCGGTCTCTACTACGACCGCCACGAATACAACAAGGCGCAGCCCTGCTACTCCGAGGCAGTGCCGCAGCTTCCCGAAACATGGCCCGACTACCAGACCCTGAAGCGACGCAGCGATGTGCTCGACGAACTCGCCGTGTACTCGCAGAATGTCGAGCTGCAGGACTCCCTGCTGCGCTTGGCTGCCATGACTCCCGAACAGCAGCTCGAAGTGGTGAACAAAATCATCGACGAACTCAAGAAGAAAGAGAAGGAGGAGGCCGAAGCCGCCGCCCGAGAGGAGTACCTGGCAAAGAGCGAAGACAACGCCCTCAAGGACAACAAGACACAGACTTTTACGCTCAACAACGGCGACGACTCGTGGTACTTCTACAACACTGCCTCGAAGAACGCCGGCCGCACCGAATTCCAGCGCAAATGGGGTAACCGAAAGCTCGAGGACGACTGGCGCCGCCGCAATAAAGCGTCGTTCAACTTCAACGACTTCGACTCACCCACGGGCGAGGAGGGTGAGCAGCCCACCGACTCGATCAGCGACAATCCCGACGCCGAAAAGGAGGCTGCCACCGAACAGGATGCCGAGGCCGCAAAGCGTGAGGCCGACCCGCATTTCCCCGAATATTACCTCAAGCAGATACCCAAGACCGACCTCGACAAGCAGACCTCAAACGACGTTATCCAGGAGGGACTCTATAATATGGGCGTAATCCTGAAAGACAAGATGGAGGACTTCCCGGCCGCCGAAGATGAATTCGAGACCCTGCTGAGACGCTATCCCGACAACATCTACCGGCTCGACACATATTATAATATGTATCTGATGTACATGCGCGCCCGCAATTATACCAAGGCCGAGCAGTACCGTCAGCTGATACTCAGCGATTTCGCCGACTCAAACTACGGAATCGCCATGCAGGACCCCGACTATATAGAGTCGCTCAGGCGAATGCAGCAGGTCGAGAATGAGCTTTACGACCAGGCCCTCGAGGCGTATCTCGACAACGACAACGCCATGGTGCACGCCGTATACTCTACCGTGACGCGCGACTATCCCATGACCAAACTCATGCCGAAATTCATGTTCCTCCAGGCATTGTCGTATGTCACCGACCGCAACACAGAGGGGTTCCGCTCGACACTGCGCGAGATGCTCGAAAAGTATCCCGACACCGACCTGTCGCCCTACGCATCATCGTACCTCAAGGGGTTGGCCCAGGGACGCGAGCTGCAGAAGGGCGTCAAGAATATGCGCGGACTCATCTGGGACATCAAGCTCGGCAACGACTCCACCGCAACGACCGTCGGCGAGAGCCTCGAGTTCGACGTGAATCCGGCCGACGAGCAGCTGCTGATTCTGCTCTTCCCTACGGATGTCATCTCGCAGAACGCACTCCTTTATAATATAGCGCGCTTCAATTTCACCACCTTCATGGTGAAGGATTTTGACCTTGAGCAAATGAACTTCGGGCGCCTCGGACTCCTTATAATAAAAGGGTTCGACAATGTCGACGAGCTGAACTATTATCGCAAGATGATGGCCGAAAGCCCGCTGCTCGACCACCCGAAGGACGTGCGTCCGGTGGTGATTTCACAGAAGAACTTCGACAAACTCATACAGTCGGGCCGCTCGTTTGACGATTATTTCAACTTTATGCGTGACAAGACGTATCAGGATACACAGCAGACCGTTCTGCCCCCCGAGCTGATAGAAACGCTCGAGGAGGCCGAAGCAGCTGAAGCCGCGCAGGCCGCACAGGAGGCCGAGGAAGCTGAGGCCGCGCAGTCTGCCGCTGCCGAAGCCGAAGAGACAGAAAGTCTCCCGGATGAGGGGAAGACAGAAGAAGCGCCCGCAGCCGAAGAACCCGCAGCCGAAGCGCCCGCAGCCGGAGAGCCAAAAGTAGCGGAGCCTGCACCCTCACCTAAGGTCGAAGAACCTGCACCAACCCCCAAGCCCGAAGCACCGAAACCGGCACCCAAGCCCGAGGCACCGAAGCCCGAAGCGCCGAAACCGACACCCAAACCCACACCCGCTCCGGTTGTGCCCGATTACCCGCAAGGCTCCGAGGATGACGACCCCCTGCTTGACTAACCCTCTGCCAACTTGTCAATTATTTTTGCCATGAGCGAATACTCCATATTATGGGCCGATGACGAGATTGACCTCCTGAAGCCCCACATCCTCTTCCTGAGGTCGAAAGGCTATGAACCCGTGACCGTCAACAACGGCCGCGACGCTCTCGAACTGATTGAGAACCGCCATTTCGACCTGGTGATTCTCGACGAGAATATGCCCGGCCTCACCGGCCTGGAAACCCTCCAGCGCATCAAGGAGGTGGCTCCGCAGACTCCGGTAATCATGATTACCAAGAGCGAGGAGGAGAATATTATGGACCAGGCCGTCGGCAACAATATTGCCGACTACCTTATCAAGCCGGTCAACCCCATGCAGATTCTCATGTCAATCAAAAAGAACCTGCACAGCGACAAATTAGTGTCGGAAACCACCGCCGCCGACTATCGCCAGGAGTTCTCGCACATCAGTCAGCTCATCGGCTCGGCCGACAGTATCGATGACTGGTACAGCCTCTACGAGAAGCTCGTGGCGTGGGAGATGCGCCTCTCGCAGGCCGATACAAACATGGACGAGATGCTGCGTATGCAGAAGGTTGAGGCCGATTCCACATTCTTCAAATACGTCAGGCGAAATTACGAGGACTGGCTTACCGGCGACCAGGCCGAGCGCCCCGTCATGAGCAACGATGTGTTCAAAAATTCGGTTTTCCCGTTGCTCGACAAAGGGGAAAAGGTCTTCTTTGTGCTCATCGATAACTTCCGTCTCGACCTCTGGCAGACCATCA
The DNA here is from genome assembly GCA_945931475.1 of uncultured Muribaculaceae bacterium. Taxonomy (GTDB): domain Bacteria; phylum Bacteroidota; class Bacteroidia; order Bacteroidales; family Muribaculaceae; genus UBA7173. The sequence continues at coordinate 7,066 of CAMEPD010000030.1, forward strand.
AGCCTATTCTCGCCGACTATTTCACCTTCGACGAGGATATCTACACATCGATACTCCCTACGGCCACACAGTATGCCCGCAACGCCATCTTCTCGGGTCTTATGCCGGTCGACATCGCCAAGATGTTCCCGCATCTCTGGGTCGATGAAGACGAGGATGAGGGCAAGAATCTCAACGAGAGCGAATTAGTTGCCACGCACTTCGAGCGCTACCGGCGCCAGTGCAAATTCTCGTACCATAAAATCAACGACTCCACCGGCGGCGAAAAGCTGCTGCGCGAGTTCGCCAACCTCGAGAATAATCAGCTGAATATCATAGTGCTGAACTTCATAGATATGCTGTCGCACGCGCGAACCGAGAGCCGCATGATCCGCGAGCTGGCGCGTACCGACGCCGCCTATCGCTCGTTGGCCGAATCGTGGTTCCGCCACTCTTCGGCCGTGGAGATTTTCCGCCGCATGGCCCGCACCGGCGCCAAGGTGATTGTCACCACCGACCACGGCACAATCCGCGTCGACACCCCGGTGAAGGTCGTCGGCGACAAAAACACCAATACCAACCTGCGCTACAAAGTCGGTAAGAATCTGGGCTACAACTCCAAACAGGTCTACGAAGTGAAACGCCCGCTGCAGCTCGGACTGCCGTCGCCCAACGTGTCGTCGACTTACATCTTCGCCGGTAACAACGACTTTTTTGCCTATCCCAACAATTATAACTACTACGTGCAGTACTACACCGACACCTTCCAGCACGGCGGTATTTCGCTCGAGGAGATGCTGGTGCCGTTGGTGACACTCACCCCCAAAAACACCTGATCTGCAATGAAAAAGGAAATCACAATAGCTTCGCTCGACGACCTCGACCGCGCGGCCCGCGAATTTGTCGGCCTGATGGGCGACGAGACCGTTTACGCATTCCATGGCCCGATGGGCGCCGGTAAGACCACCTTCATCCGCGCTCTCGCCAAAGCCCTTGGCGTTGAGGAGGATATGGCCAATTCGCCCTCCTTCTCCATCATCAACGAATACCGCTCTGACACCACCGCCGAACTTATATACCACTTCGACCTCTACCGTCTGGAGAGTATAGACGAAGCCCTGGAAATCGGCGTGGAGGATTATTTCGACTCCGGCGCTCTCTGCCTCCTGGAGTGGCCCGAACGCATCGAGGCGCTCCTCCCCGACGACACTGTTATCGTCGACATCACTGTAAATGCCGACGACTCGCGAACCCTGTCACTGCGCCGCGCCGATGACTGAGCCCGAAATCTGCTGGGAGCCCGAGATACCCTCGACAAATTCAGCACTTAAGGAGCGTATGGCTGCGCTCCCGCATGGTTACACCCTCGCCGCAGTGAGTCAGACAGCCGGACGCGGCCAGCGCGGCAATCGCTGGGAGGCCGCTCCCGGCCGAAACCTTACCTTTTCGATGCTGCTCCGGCCCGACGGCATACGCCCGGCCGAGCAGTTTTACATCTCTGAGGCGGTGGCCCTCGGCGTGGCCGACGTGCTCGCCCCTCTGCTTCCGGCCGGACAGGAGATTAAGGTGAAGTGGCCCAACGATATATTCGTTGACGACCGTAAGATTTGCGGCATACTTATCGAAAACACCCTGGCAGGTGTCGACCGTATCGCTTCATCAGTGGCCGGAATCGGCATAAACATCAATCAGGAGGAATTCCACTCCGACGCTCCGAACCCCGTGTCGCTCTGGCAGATAACCGGACGCAACTACCCCTTGGAGCCGTTGCTGCGCGATGTGGCGTGCCGCATTCTACGCAATTTGGAAGAAGCTGAAGCGTCTGAGCGTCGCGCGGGGCTGCATAACCGTTATGTCGGGTCGCTGTGGCGCGGTACCGGAGAGCACCCCTTCGCGCTCCACGACGGCACCCTCTTCCGAGCCTCGATTGCCGCCGTCGCTCCCGACGGGCAGCTCACCCTTCGCCACACCGACGGCGCCCTCACCCGCCATTACTTCAAGGAAGTGAGCTTCATCCTCGATCAGAAGGGGTAGCCGATGGCGAGGTGGAAGTTGAGCGATTTCCAGAAATTAGGCATATTGTAGTAACCGCCGTGACCTGTGTTGTAGGGGGCGTGGATGCCTATGCCGAGGTCGCCGCGAATTATAAGCATGCTGATGTCGAACCGGAGCCCGACGCCGGTTCCTAAAGCCAGGTCACGCAGGAAGGTCTTGGCGCGCAATTCACCGCCCGGACGCAGCGGGTCTTTTTTCAGCAGCCACACGTTGCCGCAGTCCATGAACACCGCGCCGTTCAGCGGACCCAAGATGGGGAAACGATATTCGAGATTACATTCAAACTTGAACGTACCGGTCTGGTCGAAATACGAGTCGCGCACATCGGCCGGCGCACGGTAACTGCCCGGACCGATTGACCTGACGGTGAACGCACGGATTGAGTTGGCGCCCCCGACATAGAACTGTTCGGCGTATGGCACCTCCGAGGAGTTGCCGTAAGCCCAGGCCGCACCGACCAGTCCGCGGGCTACCAGCCACTGGTTGCCGTCGCCGACGCGGCGCCCGTAGACAATCTGGGTCACCCCTTTCACAAACTGCGAGAAGGGGGTGCCGAACAGTTTTTTCTCCCCCTTTTTGCCGCACAGGTCATATATGCACCAGAACAGATTGCCCGCTTCCTGCACTGTAAATGTCCAGTTGAACGTGTTGTTCGGGTCGAGCACGCGGTCGTATTTATATGTGTACGACAACTGGGGGATGAACTGCGACTTGAACGACTCGCCCACGGCCGGGTTTTTGTTGACAATCGAATCGAATTCGGCGGTGCTCTTCATCAGTTTGGTGTATGTGAGCTTGAAGGGGGTGAGCGTGTGCGAGGAATAGCGCGACGACTGCCAGTCCCAGTTGAACGAACCGTCGAACTGCGCTATCTTGAAGTAGTGGGGACGGTTGAGCACGCTGCCGTCAAGCTGAATGCGGGTCCAGTTGAGGTTACGGTTGCGTCGGCGGATGAATCCCGGGGCTATCATTCGCGGGAAGGCCAGAGAGGTGCTGATGCCTAATTCGTAGGAGTTGAATATCGACGAGGCATGGTGGCCGGTCTGCCACTCGTAGCTGCCGTTGAGAGTCACGCCGAGCTGCTCTCCGCCGCCGAAGGTGTTGTGATTGGTCAGGCCGAGTGTTATGCCGGGGCCGAGGTATGAGTTGGATTTAGAGGTGGCATTCAGCTCGACGAGAGCCTCCAGAGGGGTGTCGAACGTACATGCTACCTGCACATTGAGGGTGGGTTCAGCGGCCGTCGTGTCGGGCACTGCCGTGATATCGATGGCGTTGAAGATGCCCAGACGTGCGAACCGTGTCTGCGTGGAGTTCATGCGTCGCACCGAGAACCAGCGTCCTTTGCGGAATGTAACGCATTCAGGAACAAGCTGCTGCCGGAAGCGCGACGGCTGCATCTGAATGAGTGTCGCCCGGGAAGTGGGGATGGTGTCGGGAGTGCCTCCGCCATTGTTGCGGAACAGGTATACGGTCACGTCGCCGGTCTTGTATCTGGCCGTCAGCATGGGGGGGTAGTTCTGCGCAAGCATCATGCGCAGGGCTATCCGTGTGGGCTTTGCTACCGAATCGGCCAGATATTCAATGTATTCGGGGCGGAAATAGTAGTATCCGTCGTTGCGCAGGGCGTTGGTGATTCGAGTGCGTGCAACCGACAGTGAATCAACGCAATATCTCCCGGGCTTCCTCAGGTATGTATCCTTCATGGCCAGCGAGTCGATGGCGTGGTTGAGGTGGCATGTGTCGGGCAGCAGCTCAAGGGTATCGATCATGTATGCCGGCCCGGTGACGATGCGGTATGAGATGGAGGCCTTCTTGGGGTTCTTCCCCTGCACGAGTTCATACGAGGCGTGGCCGCGGAAGTAGCCGTTGTTTTCCAGCACGTTATCCACCGATTTGAGGCGTGCGTCGGGGCGTACCTCAGAGATGAGCACCGGCTCGACCGACAGCTTCTCGTAGAGCCAGTGTTTGAAGCCGTGTTCGGGGTTGGGCCAGTTGTTGTAGACCCACAGACCGAAGGGTAACGGGAATTTCAGCGACGATGACCCTAACAGCGCGTAGTTGGGCTTGTAGGCCACCGACGAATTTATCATCGAGGAGAGGCCGGGGGCCGGTTTCTCTCCTTCGGGGGTAACGATTTTCACCTTCTTGATGCCCGTGTAGAGCATTTCACCCTCGGGTATACGCTTTGTGGTGGAGCAGCCTGCGGTGAGCAGCCCCACGAGAAGCATAAGCAGAAGTCCTGATTTGGTTCTCATCACAAATTCTGATTGGAGGGTTCGGGTTCTTTGGCCGGTGCGCCGGTTTCGTGCACCGGGGCCGTAGGTTCGGCCGGAGCGTTGCCGTCGGCCGGAGCCGTGGTGGCTTGGGTTTCGGTCTCCTGAGCGTCGGCGTTGCTCTTTCTGGAGCGGCCCCGGCGGAAGAGGTCGCGCAGATGCCGCAGCCTTTTCTTATAAACAAATCCGACACCGGTTTCGGTCACTTCGCCTTCGATTATCGACTCGTAGCCGGTGTGACGGAATATCTTCACATACATTGTGCCCTGTTTGTTGAGCATATATTCGAAGGAGATGTCGGCGATAAGGTTTTCGGCAAAATTCTCGTCGGCGTTCTCGTCGGTGGTGTAGTTGCCACCGACCACAATCTTGAACCGGTCGTCGAAGAGGCTCTTCGAAACCTTGTAGCTGTAGCTCATGGCCGACGATGCGCCTTCGCGGTTGAGCTGGTCGATGCCGAACGACAGGTCGACACCCTTGATGGTCTTGGCGGCCAACGAGTTGAGCTGCGATTCAAGAAGCGAGAACAGCGGGTTGCTGCCCACGGCGGCCTTGGTGCCGGGCCCGGTGTACATACCGGTGACGAGCAGGTTCATGGCCGAGTTGGCGCGCTGTTCGGGCGACATGGATTTCAGCTCGTTCTCCACGGTGAGGTCGTCGTCGGTCGAGAGGTCGAAGGCCACATTCATGGCATTGAGGGTTCCGGTAACCGCCAGCTGTATGGCGAAGTTCACCTGACGGGCCGATGCGCCCTGTTCCTGGACGTTGGCCTTGATGTTGTCGACGGCCTTTATGTTGAGCTGCGGATTCATCATGTCGCCGGTGAAGGCCACATAGCTCCCCTCTTCGAAGGTGAAATTCTTCTCCGACATGAACGGTGGAGTGTAGCGTGCAAAACCGCTGTTGAGGTTGATGCGGCCGGTCACGTGCTGGTCGTTGAGGAAGTCCGAGGAGTAGTTGATGGTGCCGTTGGCCTGAAGCTGAACCTTATCCTTGCCGTCGGCCGAGAGGTCCACGGCCACGGTGGTGCCGTTCTGCACGGTGAGCTGTGCGTCGATGTTCATCAGCATCGACGGGCGAGCCAGCGAATCGGCGTCGCTGACAGCTGTAGAGTCGGTGAAGTTTACGAATTTCACCATATTGCGGTCACTCTGCGCGGCGATGGTCTGTGTGAGGGTGGGGATTACGTATGTTACATTCGAGCCGCTTAGCAGGGTGAGGTTGGCGTTGACATCGAGGAACGAGGTCGAGCCTTTGGCACGGGCCGTCAGGTCGACGAATGCATTGCCGTAAACGTCGGCGCTCTTGATGCGTTTTCCCCCGACAATCTGCATATTCGAGGCTTTCATGTCGATGTCCATCTTTATGTCGGTCATGTCGTTGATGTCAACCCAGCCGTTGATGGTGAGCGGGTTGTCGTTCAGTGCGGTAATGTTGAAGTTGTCGAGGGTCAGGCGGTTGTTCACAACCGGAATGCGCTTCTCCTCGAAGGCGAACCGTGTGCCGAGCACCGTCGGCACTACAGCTGCCGAATCGAATTCGAGCCAACCGTTGAGCACCGGTTCGGTGGCGCGGCCGGTAACATCCATCGTGCCGTTGAGCGTGCCGGTAAGGGTGGCTGTGCCGGCGCCGAGGAACGGGTTGGCAACCGACAGCGGGAAGTGGATAACCTTCATGTCGAGGTTGAAGGGTGTGACGGCTGTGGTGTCGTTGAGGGTGCCCGACAGGGTAAGTGCCTGGCGGCCGTTGACCATCATTGCGGCGTTGGCGATGAGTGCGCCCCGGCGTGTGTGGGCGTCAAAGTCAATGTCGAAGTCACCCACTTTCTGGAGGTCGTACATGAAGTCGGCGAGCTGTATCGTTCCTTTGCCGTTGTAACCATCGCTGGCTTTGCCCAGACGAACATCGGCGCTGAGCTGACCCTTCACTGGGGGAGCGAACGGGTTGAGTGCCAGCCATTCCGACAGGTGGATGTCCTTCAGGTGTACTATCAGGGCCTGACCGGTACTGTCGGCTTCGTTGTGCTCGGTGAGTATCTCTATGGTCGATTTGTCGCTGTGGAGGTTGAGGTTGGCGTCGATGCGCCCGGTCTTGTAGTTGTAGGTAAGCAGGTTGTCGCGGTTGACGGTCCAGTCCTTGTAGCCGATGACGGGGTGGAAGGGCACGAACCGCAGGGCGAACGTCTCGGGGTCGGGCATATAGATTACCGAACCGAACGAGAATCCGGTCTCCCCCTCGATGTTCTGCTGCTTGCCTACAAGGGCGAAGTTCTCGGGGCCGAGGAAGCCGCTGAGCTGTATGTGGGCGAAGTTGTCGAGCGTGCCCGGCCGGTTGTTCACGTTGATTTCATACAGGAGGTGCTTGCCGGCCTGATGGATGTCGAGAGCTATTGAGTCGAGGGTGGTTTCGCCGGTTTTCAGTTCGGTCACCTCACCGGTAGCGTTGAGTATCGAATCGTTGTTGGCGCTGAATTTTATCGCCTGATAGGTCATGTTGTGGTCGAGCAGGAAGCTGGCGAGGATATTCTCCGGCCCGGCGTTGATGTCGAAGCTGAATGGCGGCAGTGCGTCGCTGAGGGTGTCGATGCACGCTTTGCGGGTCTCGAAGATGTGCTGCAGAATCCGGCCTGTCTCGCCGAACGATGTCGCGAGTTCACCCACCGGCGCGGGGGAACCGAACGTCACCTTCAGGTCGTTGTTGGTGAGATTCAGGTCGGTAGCCTTAGGGCCGGCCAGGAAGTCGAGCAGCACATTGCGGCCGTTGAGCGACTGTGCCGGCAGCCGCCAGTAAAAATCCTCTATGTCGAGACTGGCGCTGATTTGCGAGATACGGTCAAGTATATTGGCTTGATTTTGGCCTCTCTTTTTTGTTTTTACCGTACGTTTCCCTTTTGTCAGCGCGGTTGCCGGGGGCGCCATAATCGGGGCAAGCAGGTCGTAGCTTCCGTCGGTGGCGATGTCGGCGTGGCCGTGCAGCGTGATGTTCCCCTCCGATTCGGTGGGTGAGAGCATCAGGGCCATCAGGTCGAGTTTGCGGACGTCGCCGTCGAAGTCCCAGCTGAGGGTGTCGCCCAGGAGGTTGCCCGAGGCGGTGACGGTGAGGTTGGCATCGGGGTGCGCCAGGGAGGCGTTCAGGTCGGCGAAGCCCTCGTTGATCGACGCCTTCAACGTGGCGTCATGAAACCTTACGCCATTGTAAACCATGCTACGCAGGTCGATGTCGGCGCGGAGCACCGTCCCCTTGCGGAAGGGGTCGAGGCCGTGACCATCGAGTACGACAGAGGCGTCGACATCGCGTATGCCCAGACCGGGCATAATGCTCTGCACGGGAAAGGTGTTTGCGTTAAGGTCGAGCGAATACCCCTCCTCGCGACCGTCCCACGACGCCGTCATGGCTATGTCGCCGCCCGGGGTGGTGGCCGAAAGGTCGCCCCCGAAGTTGCCGCGGTCTATGTCGATGCTGCCGTCGAGAGTCAGCGGCGGGAAGTTGATTTCGCGTCCCATCTTGGCGTCGAGAAGCATTGGCTTTATGAAGTTGCCGTTGCGCATATTGCCGGAGAGGTCGACGTGGGCCTTCATGTGGTCGATGCCGGCCGGCAGATTCTCGATGAATCCTTTGCCCGACAGCTCGACGTAGCCGGGAAGTGCCACGGCAAGACGGCTGACGGTTACGCGCCCCGAGGCTTTCCCCTCGATGTCGATGTCGGCATTGAGCGGAGCGTACGGGGGGAGCTGAGCCACCATAGAGTTCATGGGGAAGGGTACGAGCCGGGCCATATCCTCGTGGCTGATTCCGGCGTTAAGCCGCAGTGACACAGGTGTATCCATTATCGACATGGCGCTCCCTTCGGGTGCCATGGCCATGCTGCCGGTGAGACGTATATGTGAACTTGGGGTGGTAATCAGGAAGTCGTCGACGCGCATCCTCACGGAGTCCATATCGAACAGACCGCTTGCTTTCAGGGGCACACCGCAGCGTTCGCGGGCCGCGATTTCGCTAACCGGAGCGTAAACCTTCGTACCCCGGTTGAGGAACGAGTCAACAGCCACGGTAATCTCAGTGGCGCGGATATATTCGGGGTCGAATGCGCCCGTTGGCGGCGTGTGATCTTTCAGGGCATACAGCGCCGCGCCGTTGTTGAGGCGCAGTTTGTCGGCGGTGACGGTCCAGGGGAGGGTGGGGAGCGTGTCGGGCGCCACGTATGCTTTCACGGGGTAATTCTCGACATATTCGGGCGGATAATATATGTAGCGGGCGTCGACCGAGTCGATTTCCACATCTCCGACAGCCACCTTATTGTAGCGCATATCCACCTCGGCCCGGCGGATGCTGGCGTTGCGCACCGTGGCGCCCAGGTCGTTGATTATCGGTTCGAGCTGCATGGCATAGTCGATGTCGGCGAGTTCGGCCGACTCCAGGCATATATGCCAGTTCACCGGGGTGGAGTCGCTGGTCTCTTTGTCGGGCGGAGGCACCGAGTCGGGCTTCATCCACATACGCACACGCGCACCGCGCCCTTCGATGCTCTCGACGTTGATTTCCTGAGCTTTAAGGGCGATGGATGCGTCGCGGAGCCGAGCCTGCTGCATGGCGACAGTCATATACATTGATGTGTCGGGGCGCCCGATGGTCACGTATCCGCCACGGGCCGAAATTTCCGACGCCTTGATATCGCCCTTGAGCAGTGGCGGCAGCGATACCGACACTTCGGCGTGGGCCGTCGTGACGGTCATGTCCTTGGTGCGCAGATCGAGCGAATCGACCGTGAAGTCAAGCGGGAAACGCAGCCGCAGCCGGTCGACACTCAGCTTCATGTCGCCCCCTTCGTTGATCTTCTCGATGGCTATCGGTACTATAATATCCTGAATGAACGGAATATAGATGAGCACGGGAATCAGAACCGCCAGCCCGATAAGCCCCACGATAAACCACAGTAACACGCGCGCAATGATGCCGGCTGCTCCGCGATGCTTTTTGGGTGAGTGTGCATCGTCCGGAGTTGCCGGTGCGGCGTCGGAGCCGGTATGAGCCGGCGCCGGGACGTCGTTATGAGGCGCCTGAGGCTGCGCGTTTTCTGTGTTTGGCGAAACCTGTTTGTGAGCCATGCTCAGTTTTCAGGGGGAATAGTTGAAACAAAATGGAGAGATGCGTCACCGGTTGGGAGGCATCTTCAGTAAAATTAACATCGCAATACTCCCGATGGTTGCCTAAAAGACATTTATTTTTGCAAAGATATATACATTTCCGGCAATAATTTGCCAATTATGCGCATTTTTCGGAGATTTATCCGGTGGAAATGTTAAAATGCGTTAAAATTTATTATGCGCTGAACCAACATACCCTCCCGGCGTTATAGTGGTATAGATTACTATATTTGCACTGTGTTTTTTTCATGGTATTAGATTTAAGGTTAAAGATAACCGGAAAAGGCTGTCGTGAGACAGCCTTTCCAGTTTTGTATATGTTCGTACTTATATGAAAAATGCTTAACTTTGCAGTTGCATTACGTAATGTGTAAACAAAATGACTTCGCTTGACCTTATAATAGTAATAGTGTTCGTGGCCGCTGTGATTTTCGGCTGGATGCGCGGCATTATTGTACAGCTCAGCTGGGTCGGCGGCCTGATTGCGGCCGTGCTGCTCTGCCGTATCGCCGGGGCTCCCCTGGCGGAGATGCTGGCAGGTGCCGACGGGCCCGATGCCTTCGACATCGTGCTGGCCCATGTCATCTTATTCCTGATTGGATATATCGTGGTGAAGGTGATATGCTATTTTGCCAAGAAGGTGACCCGCGCCGTGCACCTGGGCCTCTTCGACCGTATCGGCGGTGTGGCGTTTTGCGTTCTGCAGTGGATGCTCGTGCTGAGTCTGGGCCTCAATTTCTGGCTTGTGCTGCGTCCGGGTTACGATTTCACCAAGAAATCGTCATTCCACGAGGGGCGCATGGAGACCGCGGTAGTGAAGCTGGCGCCCGCTGTGCTCGGCTGGGCCTTCGACGACGAAACCGCGGCCGATACCACTGAATCCGAAAGCAACGATGTGTCATCCGACACTCATTAATATATATGGAGAATAAACCCAAAAACATACCCGAGTCAACCGACGATATTATCGGCGATGTTACGGGAAGCGAATATAAATACGGCTTCGTTACCGACGTCGAGACCGACCGCATCCCGGTGGGACTCAGCGAGGAGGTAATCCGACTGATTTCGCATAAGAAAGGGGAGCCCGACTGGCTGCTCGATTTCCGCCTGAAAGCCTACCGCTACTGGCTGACGCTCACGCCGCCTCACTGGGGTCATCTCAACATCCCCGATTTCGACTACCAGGCCATCAGCTATTATGCCGCCCCCGGCAAGAAGAAGGCCCCCGGTAGCCTCGACGAGATTGACCCCGAGATACGCGACACGTTCAATCGTCTGGGCATCCCTCTGGAGGAGCAGAAGCACCTTGCCGGAATGGCTGTCGACGCCGTGATGGACTCCGTGTCGGTGAAAACCACTCACCGCGAAGCGCTTGCCGAAAAGGGCATCATATTCTGCTCTATTTCCGAAGCCGTGAAGGATTTCCCCGACCTGGTGCGCAAATACCTCGGTTCGGTAGTGTCCTACAAGGACAACTTCTATGCGGCGCTCAACTCGGCGGTGTTCTCCGACGGTTCGTTCGTCTACATCCCCAAGGGGGTGCGCTGCCCCATGGAGCTGTCGACCTATTTTCGCATAAACGCCTCGGGCACAGGCCAGTTCGAGCGCACGCTCATAATTGCCGACGATGACGCCTACGTCAGCTATCTCGAGGGTTGCACGGCACCGATGCGCGACGAAAACCAGCTCCACGCAGCCATAGTGGAGATAGTGGTGGAGGATCGCGCCGAGGTGAAATACTCTACCGTGCAGAACTGGTACGCCGGCGACGCCGAGGGGCGAGGCGGCGTCTACAACCTGGTCACCAAGCGCGGACTCTGCCGCGGCGACTATTCCAAACTGTCGTGGACGCAGGTCGAAACCGGTTCGGCCATCACATGGAAATACCCGTCGTGCGTGCTGGCCGGACGCGGCTCCACGGGCGAATTCTACTCCGTGGCCGTCACACGCAACCATCAGCAGGCCGACACCGGTACAAAGATGATTCACCTGGCGCCCGACACACGTTCGACCATAGTGTCGAAAGGTATATCGGCCGGTTACAGCGAGAACTCCTACCGCGGCCAGGTGAAGGTTACCCCCGCCGCCGAGGGCGCGCGAAACTACACCCAATGCGACTCGCTGCTGCTCGGCTCGAACTGCGGAGCGCACACCTTCCCCTACATCGACGTGATGAACCCCACGGCAATCGTCGAGCACGAGGCCACCACGTCGAAAATCTCAGAGGACCAACTCTTCTACTGCAATCAGCGCGGCATCCCCACCGAAGAGGCTATCGGCCTGATTGTCAACGGATACGCCAAAGAGGTGATGAACAAGCTCCCTATGGAGTTTGCCGTCGAGGCCCAGAAGCTGTTGCAGATTACCCTCGAAGGGAGCGTAGGCTGACCCGGGCTGTAAATTCACTTAAAAAACATAATCCTTATGGATAAAGATATATTGCTGAAAGTAAGCGGACTGCGCGCCAAAGTAGAGAACAAGGAGATACTGCGCGGCATCGACCTGGAGATTCATCCGGGCGAAGTTCATGCCATCATGGGGCCCAACGGGTCCGGTAAATCGACCCTCTCGGGTGTGCTTGCCGGTGACCCTGCATACACTGTCACCGGCGGCTCGGCCATCTTTCATGGCATAAACCTGCTGGAGCTGTCGCCCGAGGACCGCAGCCACGAGGGGTTGTTTCTATCATTCCAGTACCCGGTAGAGATACCCGGGGTGTCGATGGTCAATTTCATGCGCGCCGCCGTCAACGCCAAGCGCGAGTACTTCCACGAAGCGCCCCTGTCGGCCGGCGAATTCCTCAAACTTATGCGCGCCAAACGCGCCATCGTGGAGCTCGACAACAAACTGGCGTCGCGCTCGGTCAACGAGGGCTTCTCGGGCGGCGAAAAGAAGCGTAACGAGATTTTCCAGATGGCGGTGCTCGAACCGCGGCTGGCTATACTCGACGAAACCGACTCGGGCCTCGACATCGACGCCCTGCGCGTAGTGGCCGGCGGTGTCAACAAGCTAAAGACCGACCGTAACGCCACTATCGTCATTACCCATTACCAGCGTCTGCTCGATTATATCAAGCCTGATTTCGTGCACGTGCTCTATAAGGGGCGTATCGTGCGCACCGGCGGTCCGGAGCTCGCCCTCGAACTCGAGGAGCGCGGCTACGACTGGATCAAGGAGCTGGAGGACAACAAATAATGCCGGCCGCCATGTCATCGCTCACACAATATACCGACCTCTACCGGCAGACCGCCGCGAAAATCGACGCCAACTCGGCGCCGGTGCTCAACGCTCTGCGCCCGGCGGCACTCGAAGCCCTTGACCGTGCCGGCCGGCTGCCGCTGCCCTCGGACGAAGGGTTCGAGAAAACCTCCATCGAGGAGATGTATGCGCCCGATTTCGGTCTGAACCCCGACCGTCTGCCCATCGAGGCCGACATCGCCGCCACATTCCGCTGCGATGTGCCCAATCTGTCGACACTTCTGGCGCTCGTGGTCAATGACCGCTTTGTGCCCACCTCGACCCTCATCAAAAACCTCCCCGAGGGAGTGACAGTGTGCTCACTGCGCGAAGCGGCGCTCAATCATCCCGACCTCGTCGCCAAATATTACGGACGCCTGGCGCCGCTCGACGTCCCCGGCGTGGCCCTCAACACGTTGCTCTGCCAGGAAGGCGTGTTCATCCACGTGGGCGCCGGAGTGCGTCTGCATAAACCGCTGCAGTTAGTGAATATCTTCTCGGCGAGGTTCCCCTTCATGGCACCGCGCCGCATCTTGCTCGTGGCTGAGGATGGCGCTGAGGTGCAGCTGCTTAAATGTGACCATACACAGACTCCCGGCGTGAAATACCTCTCGTCGGAGGTGGTGGAGATATACGCCGGCGCCGGCGCACGCATCGGCTGGTATGACCTCGAGGAATCGTCGGCCGAAACGGCCCGTTACAGCCAGTTCTACCTCCGGCAGGAGCGCGATTCGCACTTCGACTCATGTACAGCCACGCTCTGCAACGGCTCGACACGCAATGAATATAACATCGACGTCGTCGGCAACGGATGCCACACCCTGCTCGCCGGTATGGCCATCGGTACCGGCAGCCAGCATGTCGACAACAACTCGCAGCTTACTCACCGTTCGGAGCACTCATCGTCGCGCCAGCTCTTCAAGTATGTGCTTGACGACCGCGCTACCGGTGCCTTCGAAGGGAGCATCGAAGTGGCTCACGGCGCCCGGTTCACCGAGGCGTACCAGTCTAACCGCAACATCCTTGCCTCTCGCGACGCCCGTATGCACACCAAACCGCAGCTGCTCATCTACAACGACGACGTAAAGTGTTCACACGGAGCCACTACCGGCCAGCTCGACGCCGAGGCGCTGTTCTATATGCAGACCCGCGGCATCCCCATGAAGGAGGCCCGACGTATGCTCATGCAGGCCTTCCTGGTCGATGTTATCGACGCAATCAGCCTCGAACAGCTGCGCGACCGCCTGCGCCACATGGTTGAAAACCGCTTCTCGGGCGACCATACAACCTGCACCACCTGCCGCAACAATCCCGCCTCAAAAATCTGACTAAATTCCCTATAAAATGCTTCCCATCAGAGAAATACGCAGCCAATACCCGATTCTCGACCGTAAAATCTACGGCAAGCCGCTCGTTTACCTCGACAACACGGCCACGTCGCAGACCCCGAGATGTGTCGTGGAGGCTATCGACCGAATGTATTTTCAGCACAAAGCCAACGTGCACAGGGGAGTTTTCTCTGTCGCCCAGGAAGCCACCGAGTTACTCGAGGCATCGCGCGAGGCGGTTCGCGCGTTCATCAACGCCCGCTCGACCGCCGAGGTGATTTTCACCCGTGGTACCACCGAGTCAATCAATCTGGTGGCAGCATCGTACGGCGGCGAATTTTTGCGCGATGGCGACCACATCATACTCACGGTGATGGAGCATCACGCCAACATCGTGCCCTGGCAACTGCTGCAACGCCGCCGCAACATCGTTATCGACGTGGTGCCGATTCTGCCCGACGGCTCGCTCGACCTCGAGGCCTATCGCGCGCTCTTCTGCGAACGCACCCGGTTTGTGTCGTTCTGCCACGTCTCGAATGTGCTCGGCACCGTCAACCCCGTGCGCGAAATGGTGGCCGAAGCGCATCGCCACGGGGTGCCCGTGCTGGTCGACGGTGCACAGGCCTCGCCTCATATAGCCATTGATGTTCAGGGCCTTGACGTCGACTTCTATGCTTTCTCCTCCCATAAGATGTATGGCCCCGCCGGTGTTGGCGTGCTCTACGGCCGCGAGGAGCTGCTCGACCGTATGCCACCCTATCAGGGTGGGGGCGAGATGATTGAGAACGTCAGCTTCGACGGTACAACCTACGCCGCGCCACCGCTGAAATTCGAGGCCGGTACCCCCGACTTCGTCGACATCGCTGCCCTCGCCGAGGCCCTCAGATATATTAAATCAATCGGACTGGACAATATCGCCGCCCATGAAAACGAGCTGCTTGAATGGACTACCCGCGAAATGATGCAGATTCCCGGAATGCGCATCTTCGGCACCGCCCCGGGCAAGAGCGCCATCATTTCGTTCCTCATGGGACACGCCCATCACTACGACACCGGCATGCTGCTCGATAAACTCGGCGTGGCTGTCCGCACCGGCCATCACTGCGCTCAGCCGCTGATGACGGTCCTCGGTATCGAGGGCACAGTGCGCGCCTCGTTTGCCGTCTATAACACCCTCGACGAATGCCGCACCTTCATCGCCGCCCTGAAGCGCATCCAACCCATGCTCGACGCCTAACCATAAATCCCACTCCAACCATGAACGACTCCTGGACCATATTCAAGACTTATTCGTCGCTCGAAACGGCCGAAATCGATAAAGGCCTGCTCGAAGCCAACGGCATCCCGTGCGTAATCAACAATGCCACCATCGCCTCGGTGTACCCAATGACCGATACGTGGACTCCCCTGCAGATGTTAATCCCCGCCGACAAGCTCGACGAAGCCCGCGAGCTTATCAAGGCATGACTCTCCACACTCCGCAATAAATTATGAAAATTTGCAAATTAACTGCATATAAGGGCCTGTGATTTTCATATTTCTGCGATTATGCTTGACTTTGCGACAAGATAGACGTGAAGTTTGAATTTATGTAGCTAATTGTTAATGTTGGCTTAATGATTTTAATCCTATGCAGGCAAAAAACAAATTCGCAACCAAGTTCGGCATAATAGCGGCCACGGTCGGTTCGGCCGTCGGTCTCGGGAATATATGGCGCTTTCCCTATGAATGCGGCGCCGGGGGCGGCGGAGCATTCCTTCTCGCTTATTTCGGTTTTGTCATCGTACTCGGTATCCCCGTGATTTGCGCCGAATTCATTATCGGGCGCTCCACCGGCGAAAACGTTTCGGGTGCATTCCGCGCACTCGGCGTCGGGCGCTTCTGGCATATTATCGGCACGATGGGCATCATCGCTTCCTTCGCCATCCTCGGTTTCTACACCGTAGTGGCCGGCTGGTGTGTCGACTATATCTATCAGGCAGCCACCGGTTTTGGAGGCGCAGTCACCCAGCAGCAGCTCCACGAGCAGTTCGAGGCTTTCAATTCCAGCGGCTGGAAACCGTTGCTCTGGACACTTCTTTTCCTCTTCCTTAATTTCCTGATAATCAGTCGGGGCGTACAGAAAGGTATCGAGCGGATGTCGAATCTCATGCTGCCGCTCCTCTTCGTGATACTCCTGGCTTTCTGCGTCAATTCCCTCTTCCTTCCGGGATTTGAAAAGGGTTTCGACTTCCTTTTCAAGGCAGATTTCTCGAAATTCACCCCTGATATGCTGTTGAGCGCTATGGGTCAGGCTTTCTTCTCGCTGAGCATCGGCATGGGAGTGCTTATCACGTATGCCTCTTATTTCAAGCATGATACGCAGCTTATCAAGACCTCCTCGATAATCGGCGGACTCGATACGCTTGTGGCCATAATGGCTGCATTTATCATCTTCCCGGCCTGCTTCTCCTACAATATGGATCCGGCGGCCGGCCCGACCCTGATTTTCGAGGTGCTTCCCTCGATTTTCCAGCAGATGCTCGGCGGAATGATCTGGGGTACCCTCTTCTTCCTGCTGCTGTTCCTGGCTACCATCACTTCTACAATTTCAATCACCGAAGTTGTCGTGGCGTGGCTCGAGGGTGAATGGCATATCTCGCGTAAGAAAGCCACTGTGCTTTATGGCGTGATTATCAGTATTGTAGCTGCGATATGCTCCCTTAGCTTCGGCCCCTTGAAAGGTGTCACCATCTTCGGCATGAATATGTTCAACTTCCTTGACTATCTGTCGGCCAAAGTGCTCCTGCCGTTGGGCGGTATGCTTATCTCGGTCTTCGTGGGCTGGGTGCTTGACAAGGGCATTATCCGGCGCGAACTCGTGGGCGCCGACGAGGCCCCCGATGGGCGCCGACATCCGGCTATGCTTGTGGCTATGAAGTGTATTGTGTTTTCGCTGAAGTACTTCGCTCCTCCGGCCATCCTCATTATCCTTGTAGCAGGCATCTTCTAACCCTCAACCATATCGCTGACTGGCAACATGAAACGGCTATTGCTATTAATCGCCTTAGTAACAATGGTTTGCGGCGCTTATGCCGAGAAGTATATCGTAATCGACAAACCGTCGCTGACGCTGACGCTAAAGGACGGCGACAAAACTCTGGCTACGTATCCGGTGTGCTGTGGCATGAATTACGGCCAGAAGAAACGGCGCGGCGACCACAAGACTCCCGAAGGTACTTTCAAGATTTCGGTAATCCACAACGCCATCGGCTGGGGACACGATTTCAATGACGGCAAAGGGATGCGTAACGACGCTTACGGGCCCTGGTTCTTCCGACTTAACACCCCGCAGAGCAAGCACATAGGTATCCACGGGACCTGTTTTCCGCAGTCGGTGAAAGGGCGCGAAAGCACCGGGTGCATCCGTATGCGCAACGAGGACATCTCAGCCCTGCGCAAGCACGTTTACGTCGGCATGAAGGTTATTATCAATCCAGATACACAGGCCGATATAGCCTCGCACAAAGACAAATTTCCGCCCCAGGCCAGTCAGAAGCCGCGTCACCACTCCAAATCGAAGGTATACCGTCGCCATCACCG
>CAMEPD010000031.1 GCA_945931475.1 uncultured Muribaculaceae bacterium
GCCGAATCGCTGGGCGATTATCTGCAAATGCATACGGAGATGGAAACTCGCCTTTCGAAGGGTGGTAAGACTGCATTTGAAACCACCGAGAATGCCCGCAAATTCTCCTCGATGGCAGCTACATTCCTTCGCGAACCAGTCGAAGCTGTAACTGTAACACTTTAGTAACCATTTAAAAGCTCTGGGTAGCGGCAAGGGTGAGAACTGAAATTTTCATCGTCGGCCGCTCCCGGTATAGGGCCTCACAGCACGATACAATCGTCGCGCCGGTGGTTATCACATCATCAATCAGCAGCACATGCTGCAACCCGGGGTCTTTTATCGCCTCAGGAACAGCGGAATAGATATTCCGCGCATTCAGCAGTCGCTGGTAAGAAGATTTTTTGGTCTGCGAGGTGTGGCTGCGTGCCACCAGCAGGTTTCCTACCCCGATGCCAGACACACGCGAAATGGCGTCAGCTATTATCTCAGCCTGATTATACCCTCGTTTTACCTTTTTCCACCGGAACATAGGCACGGGCTGAAGGAGGTCGATGCCGTCGAAAAATCCGGCCGGCAGCAATTCACGGGCGTACCTTTCGGCCAGATTATCCACGATTTCGGGGTGTCCGTCGTACTTGGCACGGGTTATGAGTGCGGCATACGGGTTCTCTCTGACATATCCGAACATAGCGGTGGCACGCTCCAGTCGAGAATGTCCTATCAGCTTGTAATATAGCGGATTGTCGGGGTCTGTATGATACATGGTCCTGGGCATCTTCATGTCGCATTCCAGGCAGATGATGCACTCTCCCTCGACCAAAGGTTTGCCGCAGACATGGCACACCGGTGGGAAGAATATCCGGAGCAGGTCATTGCCCCAACGCTTTATTTCACTCAGAATGCCGCCCGACATAACCCTAATAATTGGCTATCTATAATTGTGAAGTGGAATCCGGCCACAGAATTTTAGCCCTCAACGCGGCTGCAACGAGTGACGGTTCATAACCGCGTGATGCGCCAAATCGGTAAAGTTTGGTACGTCCCTCGAACGTATCTCCCTCCTTGATGGTCCGCGCTTTTGCCGTAAGTGCCTCAATCATAGCAGCCCGGTACTGATTTTCGTCAATCGCTTCAAGTGCGGCTGTGATATTGTCTGCAGATATGCGCTTCAAACGCAATCCCATCGCTATTTTACGCTTGCCCCATTTGCCGTAAAGAGCTTTGTGGCGCGCGTAAATTTCGGCGAAGCGGCTGTCGTCGAAGAACTTGCGCGATTCGAGCGACTCCAGAATCTTCTGGGCCTCGGCAGCCGGAACAAGCCATTGCCGCAACTTCTCCGACAACTCATACCGGCAATGTTCGGCCCGGGAACAGAGTGTTTCCAGACGTATCATGGCCATTTCGGCTGTCATCGGCTTTTTGGACTTAAGCGGCATAATATCATTGATATAATCGAATAGTTTTCTTGTTTTAAGCGATTAGTTATCTTTTCGGGTGATACGTGCGAAACGCACTTTGCCGAATGAATCGCGCATTAATTCCACCCCGTCGAAACCTTTTGATTGCGCCAGTCGGCGAAGGTCATCCGCGAAGAGCGGGTTGATTTCAAAATATATCTTTCCCCCCGGTGCGAGCGCGTTACCGGCATAATCAAGTATGGCACGATAGAAGATAAGCGGGTCATTATCTGGCACAAACAGAGCCAATGACGGTTCATGGTCGAGCACATTCGGCTCCATGTTCTGTTTCTCCCTCTCAGCGATATATGGTGGATTGCTCACGATAATATCGAATGTGCGTCCCGATGGCTCCCCCTTCAGTATGTCGGCTTTCAGCAATTCGATTCCTGTATGCAGCTCTTTGTTATTTTCCTTCGCTACTGACAATGCCACATCGCTTACATCCGTGGCAATCACCTCTGCGAAAGGCAAATTACGGGCAAGCGCCAGAGCAATGCACCCCGAACCGGTACATAAGTCGGCTACTTGGAGGTCTTTCTGCTGATTCTCTTTTACGATAACATCCACGAGCTCAGCGGTTTCCGGGCGTGGAATCAGCACACCTGGCTTTACCCGTACCTTCAGGCCATAGAACGAAGCGTTTCCGAAAATGTACTGAATCGGTTCATCGTTGAGCAGGCGCTTAAGCACACCGTCAACCTCTCCAATCATGAACGACGTCATCTCCTCGTTGCTTTTGATTGCAATATCTACAGGATTCCATCCCTTGAGATTCTCGAAAATGATATACATCATCGCCTTGGCCTCGCCACCCCCGAATTTTGGGGCAAGCGTGCCGGAAACATGCCGTGCAACTTCTCCTACAGTCATCTCGGTATCAGCGATTTACAGCGAAATCAAAGCATCGTATGGAAAATCGGCCGCCGCGCGGGTACCGATAACCGAATCCCACAGCATCGGACAGATGCCGTTGCCCGGACGTTTCACGGTCAGGTTATCCTCAGAAAGAAGTTCTCCCTTCTTAATCGGTCGTGCAGCTACAATACTCTTGCGTGCGACCTCGATATTCGGTCGTTCAGAGTCGGTAACGTGCTTTTCGCCCGAGCCCAGCGCCTGCTCTATGTTTCTGATAGCCTTAACCATAGCCTTAAGTTCGGCAGGGTCGAGCGACGCACGGTGATCGGGGCCCGGTAGTGATTTGTCGAGCGTGAAGTGCTTTTCGATAACACGTGCGCCTAATGCGGCTGCCGCAGTCGGAACCTCGATACCCACCGTATGGTCACTGTAACCCACCGCGCCGGGGTTAAGGGTACGCAACGTATTCATTGCCAACAGGTTCACATCCTTCATTCCGGTGGGATACTGGGTGTTGCAATGCAGGAGGGCCACATCCCGACGGGGTATGCCGTTATCTTCAAGCACCTTCAGTGCATTCTCCACCTCGAAAAGCTCACACATACCGGTCGAAAGTATTACCCGTCCGCCGATACGGGCGATTTTACGCAAATAGGGCAAATTAGTGATTTCGCCCGACGGGATTTTCCAGTAATCCATGTTTAACTCCGCCAGGCAGTCAATCGATTTGAGGTCGAAGGGTGTCGACATAAATCCGATGCCGACCTCGCGGCAGAGTTGTGAAAGAGGAGCATAATCATCAAGTTTCAGATGAATTTTGCGACACATTTCGAGTTGGCTTTCCTCCGAGCCGGTCGTTTCCTTCTGATACTCAGCTTTGGGAGCAATAGTGGAGATAACCAGTTCGGGTACGGCCGTCTGAAATTTCACATAATCAGCACCGGCCTCTTTGGCGGCATATATCATTTCGACGGCACGGTCATAGTCGCCGTTATGATTCACGCCCGCTTCGGCTATAATTATAATTTTATCACCGAAATTACTCATAATCGTGGGGTAAATAATCAATCGTGTAATGGTTCAGGGATATAACGGCCATCGGGGTCGAAGACTACCTGCTGCATATAGCGGGTCATGCGCACAGCGGGGCGCCACACATTCTGAACCGGCATATTCTTGCCGAGGGCGTTACTTAGAATCAGCCCGGGGATATCGGCTCCTGCGTAAACCGAGCAAACGCAACCGCCTCCAAGACGTGGATTTATCTCCATCAGCAGATAGCGTCCATCGGCAGGATCGTGAAGGAACTGCAGCGTCACCGGACCACGCAGGCCAAGACTCTTCAAAATCTGATTTGAGAGTGAAATCAGCTTGCTGTCGCTGACAGTTTCGGTAACATTCACCTCGCCGCCGATTACATCGATTCGCTTACGGGGCACAACCGCCTGTGCCTCACCTTTATCCGAGACATAGCAATCGACCGTAAACTCTTCAGCGCCGTCGATAAACTCCTGCATCAGATATTGGTTTTCGGGCAGGCTGAGGTGCATCAGCTCCTCACGGTTGCGGATAACGTAGATGCCCTTCGATGCCGAACCGGTACGCGGTTTCGCAATAACCGGAAACGACGGGTTCCCGACATCAAATTTCGCCGGTACTGGAATCTGATTGTCGCGGAAAAGCCTGTCGGCCACCGCCTTATCAAACATTCCGTCGGAGAGTTCGACACTCCCGGTCGCCGATTTCACGTCGCCATATTTCTGCACATATCGGGCACACACGCCCACTGCCGGGTCGACGAACGGCACCAACAGGTCGATGCTGTAATCCTCTATGGTGCCGTGCAGATGTTGGTACAGATCGGTATCACGCCATTTGCGGCCAACAATGATTTTGCCCACTGCAGCGAGTGGTACACGTGTATCGAGTTCGTAACCGAAGACATTGACATTCAGCCCTATACGCTGTCCGGCGTTCTGAAACAACCGAGCCATCGAGACTCGTTTAGCTCCACCGAGAAAGAGTATGTTATAATCCTTCAAAGCCATCGTCAACGGTTGTAAATATCTGATTTATAACCGGCAATATTCTTCGGATCGCTGAACCATTCGATGGTTCGGCGCAATCCCTCTTCGAGCGTAACCTGCGGGCGCCAGTCGGTAAGCGATTCAATTTTCGTGTTGTCGCCGCAGAGGCGGAACACCTCGCTCTTACCGGGCCTCAGGCGTGCCGGATCAACCACGAATTTCACATCGCGCCCCATGATTCGTGCGATGGTCTTCAGGGTGTCAGCCATTGAAATTTCGGTTCCGGTGGCGATGTTTATCTCCTCACCCTCAATGCCCGGAGTTTCACCCAATGCAATGAATCCGCGGCAGGTATCCTCCACGAAGTTGAAATCGCGGGTCGGAGAGAGGTCACCGACCTTGATTTCAGTAGCACCATTTTCAATCTGCGTAATAATTGTCGGTATAATGGCGCGGGCGCTCTGCCGGGGACCGTAAGTATTGAATGGCCGGGCAATCACCACCGGGAGACCGAACGCGTTGAAGAAACTTTTGGCGATGGCGTCGGCACCGATTTTGGTGGCCGAATAGGGCGACTGCGGCTGACGCGGGTGTTTCTCGTCGATAGGCACATACTGCGCGGTTCCGTAAACCTCTGACGTAGAGGTGACCACAAGGCGCTCCGTGCCGTGGTCAAGAGCAGCCTGACACATATTCAGCGTACCCTTGATGTTGGTATCGACGTAGCTCTCGGGAGCCACATAGCTGTACGGAATGGCAATCAGAGCAGCCAGATGGAATATGGTGTCGACATCGCGCGCTATATGCCGGCAGAAAGCCGCGTCGCGCACGTCGCCGCACACAATTTCGAGATTCGGGTCGGAGTGATCTTCGAGCCATCCCCAGTTGTTGAACGAATTGTACTGGCAGAGGGCGCGTACCTTCACGCCACGGCTTAACAGTTCGTCGACCAGATGCGAACCTATAAATCCGTCGGCGCCCGTTACGAGCGCATGGCGGATTGCGCGTTTTGTCACCTTATCGTCTTTATTCATTGTTTCTTAAGTGTATATACTATTTCTGTTCCGTCGGTTGCGGTGTAACCGAGCACAAGCCGGTTGCCTTTGTCTTCGATTTTACGCAGAGCCACATCGGCCTCACACGGAAGACGGAGCACCGGGAATATATTGTACAGATAATCGTTCTCGCCGTTGCCCTTATGATTTAGGTGCAGGATTATGTAGTTGTCCTCCTCGTCAAATGTTCCGAAACGTCGGGCCGGATTATGACTCTGCGTGTCGGTCATCACGAACTCGATGATATTGTTCTGGAACGCCCAGTAGATGTTGTGGTCGTAGTCTGACGCGGGTTCGCCGTCAACGGTTATTTCGGAAAGTTCCCACATGCCGAAGAGATGACCGATAGCGCCGTTGTTGCGTGTGCAGCTGTCCAGGCCGATGGCCATCAGTGTCACGACACAGAGAATCAGGTATTTTATTCGCTTTTCCATAGTTTACTTTTTGCCGAAAGTGAGGTCGCCCTTATAACTGATGCCAAAGCAGGCTCCGAAAGTATTGCTGAACATATCACCATGGTCCAGTGCTAATTGCAGCTTCATCGACAGCGACTCCATGCGCTCAGGGGTCACCTTCACTTCCGCCATAAACGAGGTGTCGTGGGTGGGTTTGGTGGGGACATAACCTGAGCCCCACCCTTTTCGGTAGCCGCCGAGTACACGGTATTTCACACCACGGACGGGTTCACCCTCGATACCGGCATGGAAGCCCCGCACTCGGGTATTGGCGAAGCCCAAGTATCCGTCGGTATTGTAGACGGGCGACGGCAGGAACGGCGTACCGATGGCCATGCCATAATTGGCGTAAGAGTTGTATTCGTGATTATTGTAATAGTCGTCGGCTCCCTCGGCGCGAGTGGTGATGGTCGAACCGGGAGCGTCATCGGGGTCCCAGTGCATAGGGCCAGACTGATTGGTGAAATCGAGATACTCCACCACAGCACCGTTGACTATTCCGGGGAACGCCGATTTGTACTCCAGGCCCCAGAGGCCATCGAAGCCGTTCATGAATCCGATTCCCGAACCGTCCTCCCACGGTTTCTGCATATACGCTACGATATGCGCGCCATTTTTGAGCCAGTAACGCAGATGAAGGTCCCACGAACCCAGCGAACTGCCCGAGTAGTACTCCTGTCCGCCGTCGGTGGGTACAAACATCTTGAAAAATTCCTTGATGCCTTTGGAATATTTCTTCTCGGCGGTGAGACGGCCGCCGGTGTAATACTGAGTCGTGCCACCGAACATTCCGCCGACCTGCATACCCACAGTGACCGAAAGCGGTTGCGACGGTTTTGTGCGGAAATAACAGCGTTTATAGGTGTACAGGGCGCCAAGGTTGATATGACCGGTATAGTAGTTGAAATGATCCTTAAGCCAGCCGTTGTCGGTAAACTTTCCATAAGAAATTTCGCCCTGAATCTGCACCCACCCGTCGGTAAACGGTATATTCTGGAAATCGTTGAAACCGACGCGCACCTCGGGAATGGGCCTCGAGTTGCCGCTCTCCACAAGGTCGCCCGACGAAAGGTTGAAATTCAACAGAGCCGACTGGTGCTCCTTCATACCGGCAGTAAGGAAAACGCCTCGATAGCGCACCTCGCCATAAAGTTGCTGCAGCCATATACCGGCCGGGCGCTGCGGATTGCCGTCCCAGCCGTCATGGCCATTGAAGTTATACGTATATCGGCTGTATGGCGCTGTGTTATAATAATCAGTTATAAACTCAGCGCCATACCCGTAGCTGAACCTCCGGTCGCTCTGCCACAGACGGAAGGCTCCGGCCTTAAGCTGAAGACCCTTCGACTGTGTAAGCACGCCATGACGGTTCGACGCCATATAATATGGCGCGAACGAGCCTTCGGCTATGCTTGCAAGGCCCTCGACCGAATAGTTGATTTTCTCCTCGGCGTTTGCCACTGTGGCGAAAAGCGTTACCATCAGTGAGCCGAAGATTCTTCCGGTTATTTTTCCGATATTACAAGTCATCTGGTTATGGTACTTCGTGATGGATTATGAAATCTCGTCGGGGTGATAGGTGTCGATGTGGCGGTGTTTCTTCTCCTCGAAGATTTCGTCAATAGTGAGGAAAATGCCTGTCTCCTCCACGTTGCCGAACTCGTCGTTGATGGCCGTGCCAAAAATCTTCATCGTAGGCGACAGCATCATGTATGCGTTGACAAGCGGCGGAATATTTATGCCATGAGCCCTGATTTCAGTATTGAGCACACGGTAATCATCCTTGAACGATGTGCCGGGCATCAAAGCCTTGAAACGGCTGAGGTCGGAAGTTGTCCGGAGCGGCGTGTAAGGCCGTGCGAGTTCCTCCCTGTCGGGAAAATGGGTATTGAGGAAATAGAGCAGCATATCGCGGCAGCCGCGGTCGTAGCTGGGGTACATGGTGAACTTGCCGAACAGATATTCGATATCGGGATAGACAACAGTGAGCGCCCCCAGACCATCCCAAAGATTGTCAAGGGCGAAGATTGCCTTGGCCCCGGCCTTCGACGACTGATACTCCAGCCGCACGAACGAGCGACCGAGCTCGATAGTCTTCGGAAGATACTCCCTGATGAAACGGTCGGAGAACCTGAACATGTGCGAAGTGGCGATACGTGGAGTGCCGTCGGGATTGATTTTCACATCCTTACCGTGAATGAAGCGGTAGCCTCCGATAATTTCACGGTCGACCGGGTCCCATACGAGCAGTTGCTTGCAGGGAGGGTCCATAGTATCGTAACTGTCGATGTCGCAGGCCTTTCCCGTGCCGCCACCGGCCGTGCGGAAGGCCTCCTCGCGCAGGCGTCCGAGCTCGCGCATGGTGTTGGGCGCGCACTTGGCATCTACAACATAAAGCATGTTCCCCCCCTTATTGGCATGACGAAGAAAGCGGTCGGGCGTAAGCTCGGCCTCAATCAAATCAGCAGCAACAGGTTCAATAATCTTCTCTGACATGATATTATCACATTAGTCATTATCCGGCGACACGCTGCGAGGTATCGAATAGACGTACTCCCTCATCCTGCACGCAAATGCCTTGGCATCTCGGGCTGCCGGAAGTGCGCTCCATGGCACAGGCTCTCCGGCATAAATGCTGAAATGTCCACCCCGCAGGCTGAAAATCTCCTGTGGCAGATATATCTGTTCGATGTTGAATTTCAGGCGGAGACGTTTGCGCCACCGGGCTACTTTATAAAAGTGCATCGAGTTATGGGCATCCACATACATCGGCACTATATCACGCCGGTAAATCCGGCTCTTGTTCACGAACATTTTCTTCCATTCGAGGTCACGGATTGTACGGCCGTCTTTCTGCAGTCGCGAAACCAGACCTGCCGGGAAGATTATTATGGGATCATTCCCGGCGAAGGCCTCGTCGATATGTACCGACGAACTGCGGCTTTGGCTGCCGAACTTGTTGATCGGCAGGAACACCGGCGCAAGCGGCTTGACGTGCATCAGCAGGTCGTTCACCACAAACCATACCTGTCCGCCGTAACGGCTCTGCACATAGTCGATGAGCGCCAGCCCGTCGAGTGCCCCGAGCGGATGATTCGAGATGAAAACAACACGGCGGTTGTCGGGCGGCGGCAGGAGCCCGCTGTTGTGCACATCATATTTCAGATCGAGCGAACGGAATACCCCACGGCAGAAATCAGCGCCCTCCAGGCCCCGGTTATCCTCCATGATGCGGTTCATCTCGTCCTGACAGATTGTGCGTTCAGCCCAGCGCACCAATCCACGCGGTATGAAGCGACTGACATTCGGAAGGCGCTCACGAAGCACCTCCTGAAGGTCTATCTTCAGTGCCGTTTCATCTTTCATAGGGCAAATTTACGGCTTTTTGGTTGAAATCACATATAACTCTCGATGTTTTTTGTTAGTTTTGCAAAAGATTTCAAACAGCCTCTTAGCTATAAACCGATGGCCGATTCATCCGCTAACAAAATATCAAGGTTTGCCGCAAATCTCGGTGCCTCCGCCAAGACTTGCGTAAAACTCGCATTCTCAGCCCGCAAGGCCCGGTTGCCCAAGGCCGGAAGCACGGAGCTGCCGCTCGTTGTGCTCGGCAATGGCCCCTCCCTGCGGCAGAATCTCGCCGACGATATGCCGGTGCTGAAGATGCTCCCCTGTATGGCTGTGAATTTTTTCGCCAACGCGCCCGAGTTCCGCACGGTGCGCCCCAGATATTACGTGCTTGCCGATCCTCACTTCTTCGATAATGCCACCACCGACGGGAATGTAGCCCGGCTGATTGACAATATCCGGGCAGCCGACTGGGAGATGCACCTGCTCATTCCGGCTCAGGCAAAAGGTGCCGCTCGCCTTTTCGACGGCTGCAAGGTATCAGTGGGCCGCTTCAACTTCCTTGCCGCCGAGGGTTTTCGTTGGCTGGAGAATTTAGCCTTCCGCCACAACTGGGCGATGCCCCGACCGCGTAATGTACTGATTCCGGCGCTGATGTGCTCCCTGGCGATGGGTTACAAAACGATTTACGTGCTCGGCGCCGACCATTCGTGGCTGAAAACCTTGGCTGTGTCCGACGATAACACGGTGGTGTCGGTTCAGCCGCACTTCTACGGCGACGATGCGCGGGAGAAAGCACGCGTCAACAGCGTGTACAAGGGAATCAAGCTGCATTCGGTGCTCGAAAGCATGATGATAGCGTTCCGGTCGTACCATATCATCGAACGGTATGCCGCCCGCTGCGGTGCGTCAATAATCAATGCCACTCCCGATTCGATGATTGACGCATTCCGTCGAGGAAAATTGCCTAACCCGAAATCACAAGAGTAAAAATGACCGATAAATACCGCACAATTACCTCCCCGGCCGAGGCGTCGCTCACCGAGAAACGCTCTCATTTCCTGGCGTTTGCTTTCCCCATTGCCTCGGCCGGCGAAGCGAAGGCTCTTGTGAAGGAATTCACCAAAAAATATTACGATGCGCGCCATGTATGCTGGGCATATATGCTGGGAGCCGACCGCAGGGAGTTTCTGTCGACCGACAACGGCGAGCCATCGGGCACCGCGGGGAAGCCGATACTCGGTCAGATCAACTCGTTGGAGCTGACGAATGTCATAGTTCTGGTTGTACGCTATTTCGGCGGTATTAAACTCGGCACGCCGGGACTCATCGCCGCATACAAGGAGTCTGCACGGCTTGCACTCGATGCAGCGGAGATTGTCGAACGCCATGAAACACGCCGAATTACGTTCACATTCCCCTACCTGTCGATGAACGATGTGATGAAGGCCGTGAAAGACCCCGAAATTACAGTGTTGGAACGCAATTTCGACAATGCCTGCTCCCTGACGCTCGAAATCCGGGCCGATCTGGCGGAGTCATTGCAAGACAAACTCAGTGACATTCCCGGTGTATCATTCCCCGATTAAACCGCCATCTGAAAAAAGTCTGATTGGCAGGAGGTTCAGCGGTCGAAGAATGGCGATTTCGACGAGGCTGATACGGGGATGGCAATGTACTGATACGTACCTTCGCCAAGGAGTTTGAGACGTTCGGCCGCCATTCCCACAGAGTACATAACGCGGGTGTCGACACGCAGGTCGGCTGCTGTGGCGCATGCCGAACCGATGGCGATACCAACATCAATGCTGTTGAACGCACACGGCACATTCTCAGGCTTTTCCGTGCAGGTCCGGTAACCGCAATGACCGCAATCGAGCCCCATAACGCCCTTTTGCGTCGCGATAATCACCACACACTGTGCCTTTCGGATATTGGCCGAATCGCGCTTGAACACATTCCGTGATGTCTCCCCGTAGAGTTTCATCATCTCGTCGGCAAGCCGGTCGATATCTTCACCGATGACGAGACAGCACTCGAGCATATCGAGTCCCTTGGCCTTGGGGGCGGTGCGGGCAGCCGTCAGCATCCTGCGCCCGGCCTCGATGACATTCGCTGTACGGATATCTCGTTCGTTCTCTATCATTTGCACAGATATATCAGTCAATAATCAGCATGGCATCGCCGTATGCTCCGAACTTGTAGCCGTCGGCTACCGCTTTCTCGTAAGCCTTCATAATCAGGTCATAACCGCCGAAAGCACATACCATCATCAGCATAGTGGAATATGGCAAATGGAATCCGGTGACAAGCGATGTGGCTACGGTGAAATCATACGGCGGGAAGATGAATTTATTGGTCCAGCCGGTATAGGTCTTCATGTGACCGCCCATGCTGACTGCCGATGCAATACCTCGCAAAGTCGATGTGCCGACGGCGCATACCTGCTTCGAATCATCTTTGGCTTTGTTTACCAGGTCGACCAACTGCTGAGTAACCTCCATATCCTCGGAATCCATCCGGTGCTTCGTAAGGTCCTCCACGTCGATGTCGCGGAATGCACCCAGTCCGCTGTGAACGGTAAGAAATCCCATTTCCACACCCTTGATTTCCAGGCGCTTCATCAGTTCGCGCGAGAAGTGCATACCTGCAGCCGGAGCCACTACGGCACCCTCCTTGCGGGCGAAGATGGTCTGATATGCCTCTACATCCGCAGGCTCGGCATCGCGCTTGATATATTCGGGCAACGGAGTCTCGCCGAGCTTGAAAAGGTTGGCTTTGAACTCCTCGTGGGGGCCATCATAGAGGAAACGGAGTGTGCGCCCGCGTGAGGTAGTATTGTCGATAACCTCAGCAACCATCGACTCGTCGTCGCCGAAATAGAGTTTGTTGCCGATGCGGATTTTGCGTGCGGGTTCAACCAGCACATCCCACAGCTTATTCTCGGCGTTAAGCTCACGCAACAGGAATACCTCGATACGCGCGCCGGTCTTCTCCTTGTTGCCGTACAGACGTGCCGGGAAAACCTGGGTGTCATTAAATACCATTACATCGCCTTCATCGAAATAACCGAGAATGTCTTTGAATACCTTCTCTTCAATCTCACCGGTTTTACGGTGTACAACCATCAGGCGGCATTCGTCGCGGGCAGGAGCGGGATACTGGGCAATAAGTTCCTCGGGAAGTTTGAATTTGAACTGTGAAAGTTTCATGCGGATATATGCGGTTGTTCAGTCAGTGGCTGAGAGGTTATTGTTTTGAGTAAAATTCTGATTTTCGGGACGCAGGTGCCAGGGCTTTATTGGACCGCCGTCGTCGGTTGCCGGTCTGTCGGAGTGCCGGGGGGCCAAGGGGGGTACCTCCTCGGGAGTTCCATCGTCGCGGTGTACCTGCATCGGGGCCGAGCGGATGAATTCTTCGGCCCGGTCGACCTGCATACAGTCGGCAAGCGAATAGTCACCTACCCTTTCACGACGCAATGCGGTGAGGTGTCCCCCGGAGTTGAGGGCAACGCCGATGTCGCGTGCCAACGCACGGATGTAGGTACCTTTCGAGCAGACTACCCTCACTGTAATCTTTTCGGGCGAGAAGTCGAGCAGGGTGATTTCGTCGATACGGAGTATTTTGGGCTTCAGGTCGGGTGTTTCGCCCTTGCGTATCAGCTCGTAGGCACGTTCACCCTCAATCTTGCAGGCCGAATATTGCGGCGGAATCTGCTCGATGTCGCCGACAAATTTCCGGAGCGTCTCCTCCACAAGCTCACGGGTGATATGTTCCGTGGGGTATGTGGCATCAACCGGTGTTTCCATGTCGAACGAGGGGGTGGTCGCCCCTAACGCTATTTCAGCCACATAGACTTTCGTGCCGGCCTGCAGGGTATCGATAGTGCGGGTGGCTTTGCCGCAACAGAGCAGCATCACTCCCGTAGCCAACGGGTCGAGGGTACCGGCATGACCGACTTTGAGTTTACGTATGCCAACCTTGCGCAGACGAGCCAGCAACGCTCCACGCAGTTTCTTGACTACATGGAACGACGACCAGCCCAACGGCTTGTCGATAGCGAAAACGTATCCTGCTACGGGGTCAATCATAACGGTTTAATGACAACATTGCCAGATAATACAGAGAGCACCGACTACTACGCAGTAGAGGGCGAACCATACGAGTTTTCCTTTCTTGACCAGGTTGAGCATCCATTTGCAGGCCAGACAACCAACGATGAGCGACGAAAGGAATCCGACGAGCATCGGCACGAAGCCCACGCTTACCTGTTCGGAGCTGTCCTGACCCATAAATTTTATCATATCGAGCATGGCTTCGCCGAGGATGGGGATTATCACCATGAAGAAGGAGAACTTGGCCACCTTCTCGCGGTTGTCGCCAAGGAGGATACCCGTGGCGATGGTGGTACCTGAGCGGCTGAGACCGGGAAGCACTGCTATGGCCTGACCGATACCGATAACGATTGCGTCGAGCCAGTTGATGTTTCGGCCGCGCTGCTTGCCGGCCGATTTATCGTATGCATGGCGCGGCACAATGTTGCGGCGCAGGTCCTCACGGGTACGGGTGAAATATGCCAACGCAAGGAGTAATGCCGTCACCAATAGACAAATACCCACTACCATCAGATGGCTTTTTCCGTTGTCGTCAACACCGAAGAAGTTCTCGACCTGGTCCTTGAAAAGCACGCCGACGATACCGACCGGGATGCACGACAGCAGAATTTTCCAGACGTAGGAGGTGTTGTCATCACGTTTGAATGTGAAAAATGAGGTGCACAGCGGCACGAACTCGCGCCAGAGTACTATTATGGTAGAGAGAACGGTGGCCACATGAAGTACCACATTGAACTGAAGAGCATCCTCGCCCGAGAGATTCAGGCCGAGGATTGTACGGAATATTTCAAGATGGCCGCTTGAGCTTATAGGCAGATATTCCGCCAGGCCCTGAACGATGCCAAGTATTAGAGCGTCAAACCAACTCATTTATAATCGTTTGAGGAAATTATAGTTGTTAAGTGCAATATTGCCGGCGCAGAGGGAGGGATTTTACGGCCGGCCGTTTGAGATAAAAATTGAGAAATGCCAATCAGTCAGCTGTCCCCTCAGGGGGTCATGCTTTCTTCTCTTCATCAGTTGCCGACTTTCGTTCACCGGGTTTGATTATAATGGCGATACCCATGGCGATAAAGCCGATGAAAGCGATTGTCGGGCCTACCACGATTCTTCGGGTAGAGAATATATCGGGATTGAAAGCTTCGGTGGTGCTGCTGCCCCCGAGCATCAGGAGGAAACCGATTACTATCAGCGCCACAGCTACTCCCATAAAGATGAAGTTGTTGCGGCCCAAGGGGAACTGCGACCTGTCTTCGCGCTCGATTCGGCTCGGTTTAGTGCCGGCGACAGTCGAGGCTTTTGCCGCTTCGGTTTTATTTTTGTTTATGGCCATATCAATCTTTTTTACTTAGCGGGGATTATTCTCCCCGTGAGGGTTATATCTGTTAAATTATCAGTCGAACATTTCGTCGTAATCAGAACGCAGATAGCGGTTTGTAGCGAACAGCGCCGCGAGCACGCAGATTATCACGCCGAGCACTACCAGGCATCCGAAGACGACGAATACAGCCGGCCACGGAAGCAGGCCGCCCAACGGCGGAAAGCACTCTTTGGTCCAGCCGACAAGGCCGCAGAGCATGCCGCCGGCCAACACACCGGCTATGACACCCTGCACAGTATTCCATCCCAGGAAGGGACGGCGTATGAAACTGCCGGTCGCACCGACAAGTTTCATTGTGTGTATGAGGAAACGCCTCGAATATATAGTGAGGCGTACAGTATTGTTGATCAGTACAAACGAAATCAGCAGCAACGCTCCGGCGATAATGAGGAGCACTACATTGAGACTGCGGGCGTTCTCCGCGAGGTTTTCAGCCATCTCGGTATTACCCGACACCTCCGATACCTCGGGCATCATCTGCCACATATTCATCAGTCGCTTAAGCGAATCGGGGTGAGCATTGGCCTCGGTGACTCGGATGTCTATCATCGGGGCGTATGGGTTGAAACCGATCTGCTCAACCAGCTCCTTACCTTCACCGCCGGTCTCATCCTGGAGCACATCCTCGGCCGACATATATTCAAACTCCTTTATATAAGGGGCTGTCGAACATATTTTCTGCAGGCGCTGGGTAGCCGTCGTGTCGAGCGAGTCGACCAGGATGGCCGAGAATCCGATTTTCTCTTTCACGGAGCGCTCTACACCCTCGAAAGTGATATTTATAGCAGCGACAAGCCCCAGTATCAAGAGTACGAGAGTGACACTTATAGTAGATGTCACGCGGTCTCCTATACCGGATATGCGCGTATGTTGATTCTTCTTCATAATGATAAACGGCCGCGCCGTACCCATGATTAAGGGTCAACGCGATGCGGGCTTAAAGGAGGCGGTAACCCACAGGGGGCACCTCCTTTGCCTAATTTAGTGCAAAATTACAACTTCAAAAAGCGGATGTCAACCTTTTAACTCTTAAAATTACTAAAAAATAATAATATTTGACACCTTTTGCTTAAAAAAGTACAATTCGGTCATTGCAATCAGGCCTGCGACAAGCATCTGACAAGTCTCACACCAGCTCGCAAAGCAGGGTTGCCGACGACGAACCGGTGACCCGTACCTTCACAAAATCACCCACGCGGAAATCGCCTCGTGGAAAAACGCAGGTCTTGTTCTGCTGAGTGCGCCCAACCCACTGACTGGTACTACGCTTGGAGACGCCCTCCACGAGCACCTCGAACTCTTTGCCGATATCACGGCGATTTGACTCGGCCGAGAGTTGGTTCTGCAGGGCTATCATGCGGTTCAGGCGCTCGATTTTAACCTCCTCCGGGATATTGTCGGGCATAGTTCGTGCTGCCAGGGTACCCGGGCGTTCGGAGTATTTGAACATAAATGCCGAATCAAATGCCGCTTCGCGCATAAGGTCGAGGGTCTGCCGGAAGTCCTCCTCTGTTTCGTCATGAAAACCGGTGAAGAGGTCTGTGGAGATGCCGCAGTCAGGAATGCGGCTGCGTATGGCATTGATGCGGTCCATATACCATTCGCGTGTATATTTGCGGTTCATGGCCCTGAGAATGGCGTTGGAGCCGCTCTGCACCGGCAGGTGCACATGGTTGCAGATGTTGGGGTAGCGGGCTATGACGTCGATTGTCTCGTCCGACATATCCTTGGGGTGAGAGGTGGTGAAGCGCACACGCATATCGGGTGCGGCCTCGGCCACAAGCGACAGAAGTTTCGCGAAATTCACCGTCTCGCCGCCGGCATCATCAGTATAATTATATGAGTTGACATTCTGTCCTAACAGCGTCACCTCGCGAAACCCTTTTGAGCGGAGGTCGGCAACCTCATTGAGGATGCTCTGTACCTGACGGCTGCGTTCACGTCCACGGGTGTATGGAACTATGCAGTAGGAGCAGAAGTTATTGCAACCGCGCATGATACTGACAAAACCGCTTACACGGTTGCCGGTGATTCGGCTCGGTATGACGTCGCGGTAGGTTTCGGTGGTCGAAAGCTCGACATTCACGGCCTTCTCGCCCCTCTCGGCTGATGCAAAGAGCGCCGGCAAGTCAAGGTAGGCATCGGGGCCGGCCACGATGTCGACTCCCTCACGGGTTACGAGCTGCGTCTGCTCGCGTTCGGCCATACAGCCGATTACGCCGATAATCAGGCGATGATTGCGACGTTTGCGCTGTATCGAGCGCAGATACTGCAGACGCGAGAGTATCTTCTGTTCGGCATTGTCGCGTATCGAGCAGGTATTCAGCAGTATGGCATCGGCCGATTCGATATTGCCGGTGGTTGAATATCCGGCCATCTCCATAATTGAAGCCACCACCTCCGAGTCGGCTACATTCATCTGGCAACCGTAAGTCTCGATATATAATTTTTTTGACGAATCAGAGTTCAATTCGTTTAAATCGTTCATTTTTGAAAAAAATTATGAACCTCCCTCGATAGCCCGGCAGGCAATAGAACAGAAAAATGTTCAAAAACACACGCCCAGGTTTTGTCTAAGTCGGCTAAAAGGATTAATTTTGCACAAAATTACGAAAAAAGTGAAGTCTGCACCAAATCAGACCGTTTTTTTTAGCATTCTAATACCGACAATACAGAGTAAACAGCATCAATATCCATGGCCTACAACTTTATTACGGCAGAAGAAGCCGCATTGATGGTAAAGAACGGCGATACCTTCGGTCTTTCGGGTTTCACAGCCCCGGGCGTTTCAAAACGCATTATCGAAGCTATAGCCAAGCGCGCCGAGAAGGAACATGAAGCCGGTCGCGAGTTCAAAATCAACATTTTCTCGGGAGCATCGACCAACGACCACGTCGACGGCATCCTGGCTCGCACCAACACAATAAATCGCCGCGCGCCCTATCAGAACACCCCTGACCTGCGCAAGCGCATCAACGCGCACGACGCTCACTACTTCGACCGTCACCTCTCGGAAATGGCCCAGGAGACCCGGTACGGTTTCTATGGCGACATTGACTATGCCGTAATCGAGGCGGCCGCCATCGACGAGAACGGCGAAATCGTCCTTGGGTGCGGTGTGGGCAATATACCCACCTACGCTCCCCTGGCAAAGAAAATTTTTGTCGAGCTCAACGAGGCGCTTCCCCACCAGCTGTACGGAATGCACGACATCTACAAACCGGCCGATCCCCCTTACCGCCGCGAAATCCCTATCTACTCGCCCAAGGACCGCATCGGTTCGCCGGTTCTGAAAGTCGATCCCTCGAAGATTATCGGCATAGTACGTACTAATGAGCTCGATGGCGTGAAGTCCTTCACAAAACCCGACGAAACTTCCCGCAAAATCGGTGCGAATGTCGTAGACTTCCTAATCAGTGAATACCGCAAGGGCGGCATTCCCAAAGAGTTCCTCCCCCTGCAGAGCGGTGTGGGCAATGTAGCCAACGCTGTGCTCGACTATCTGCTTCACGACAAGGAGCTTCCGTCGTTCATGATGTACACCGAGGTTGTGCAGGATTCGGTACTTGAACTTCTGCGTGCCGGCAAGTGCTCGTTTGCCTCGACCTGCTCGATGACCTTCTCCAATGAGGTTGAAAGTCAACTCTTCTCCGACCTGTCGTTCTTCCATGACAAGATTGTTCTTCGTCCGGCTGAAATCTCCAATAACCCCGAGGTAATCCGCCGTCTGGGCGTTATCGCCATGAACACGGCCCTCGAAGCCGACATTTTCGGCAACGTCAACTCCTCGCACGTGCTGGGTCAGCGCATGATGAACGGCATCGGCGGTTCCGGCGACTTCTGCCGCAACGGGTACATTTCAATTTTCTCTTGTCCGAGCGTATCAAAGGGCGGTCTCATCAGCAACATTGTACCTCACGTAGCCCACGTTGACTCATCGGAACACTCAGTCGACATCATTATCACCGACCAGGGTATCGCCGACCTGCGCGGCAAGGACCCCGTACAGCGCGCTCACGAAATCATCGAGAATTGCGCAAATCCCGAATACCGTCCGCTGCTGCGCGAATACATGAACCTTGGCAACCAGGGTCAGACCCCTATTTCGCTCCATTCGGCGTTCGCATTCCACGAAGCATTTGCCGAACGCGGCGACATGCACCTCACCGATTTCGCAAAATACGTAAAATGACATCCTGAGCCTTCCTCAGGGAATAGGCTCTCCAAAAGAATAATACCGTTACGTGCTGTGTCAGATTTTTCCGACACAGCACTTTTTTTCGTTTTGTTCTCGACAAATTTCATGATTAAAATGTGGATTTATGAGAAATTTTGAGTATAAGTCAACAATTTTGTAAATTTGCAGGCTAAAAAAACGGAATGGGCAATTGTCGGTTGCGAAGACGGGCACTTCTGTCGTCTCGGTAAAGGCAATTTAAAAGTTCAATGGAATAATGAGTTTTGCAAAATTCAAAAAGCTTATCAAACCGTGGATGCTCCCTATTGCAATGCTCCTCGGGGTGGTACTGCATGAATATATCGGATATGTGGCATTTCTGTCGCGTTATCTGATTTTTATCATGCTGCTGATTACCTATTGCCGACTCAAGGCCTCGGATTTTCATGTCGGAACATATATAGGATGGCTTCTGCTTGTACAGATTGTCGGAGCCGTTGCCCTTTATTTCCTGTTGGCGCCGCTCGACCCTGTTGTAGCACAGGGTATATTTATATGTGTATTTTGTCCGACAGCGACCGCCGCGCCTGTCATCACCGGAATGCTCGGCGGTTCGGTGGCGAAGGTGGCAACCTATTCATTGTTCTCTCACCTGTCGGTCGCTTTCCTGACACCCCCTATCCTCTCATACATCGGCGCCGGAGCCCATATCGGCTTTATGGATTCGTTGATGGCAATCGCCATAAATGTACTGCCGCTGATACTCGGGCCGTTAGTGGTGGCATTGCTGCTCGAACGTTTCGCGCCTCGTGCACACGATGCCATATCGACGCACCAGGGCCTCTCATTCTACATTTGGGCAGTCGCTCTGCTGATTGTCGTAGGCAACTCCGTAAGTTTCCTGATGCGTGAACCTGCATCCGAGATTCCGAATATGTGTATCCTCGCATTGGGCGCTTTTGTGGTTTGCGTGCTGCAGTTCTGGCTCGGCCGCAAGATAGGGCGTCGCTACGGCGACC
The DNA here is from genome assembly GCA_945931475.1 of uncultured Muribaculaceae bacterium. GTDB lineage: Bacteria > Bacteroidota > Bacteroidia > Bacteroidales > Muribaculaceae > UBA7173. The sequence continues at coordinate 19,875 of CAMEPD010000031.1, forward strand.
CGATTTCAGGCGCGCAGAGCCTCGGTCAGAAGAACACCGTGCTTGCTATCTGGCTCACCATCACCTATATGAATCCGTTAGCATCAGCCGCGCCGGCCGCATACGTCGCATGGCACAACATTGTAAATTCATGGCAGATCATACGACACGAAAAGGCAAAAACAGCTTGATTATTCTATCTTATAATTATTTACATTACCCTCTTAAAAATTGGAGGAAGTTTTGCGGTGAGCCAACTTTTAAGCGTTCTGAACGTTAGTATTTTATAAATATTAACACAAGATGAACAGCATGTACGAAACACTGCAGACGCTGCCTCTGTTCAAAGGGGTGTCGGCTGACAAGATTTCTGAAATTATCGGTAAAACCCGCTTCCATTTTCTGAGCTATAACGATGGCGAAACAATTATTGAAGCAGGTGATATGTGTACCCACATCCGGTCGGTAGTGTCGAGGAGTGTCAGAATGACAATCACCAACCACGACAACCGCTTCCGCATCTCACAGACCATTGACGCACCCGAAGTGATTTATCCCGACTATTTTTTCGGCAAAACCACTACCTATCCCGGTACTGTCAAAGCCATCGGTAATACGGGAATCCTACAGATTGACAAGGCCGACTACATGAAAATCATCAACTCCGACCCGGTTTTCACCTTCAACTTTCTCAACATTCTGTCGATGAACGCGCAGCTCTCGGTCGAGGGCGTGCTTGCGCTTACATCAGGTGATCTCGAGAAACGAATCGCCTACTGGATAGTATCCTTGACCGACGCTACCGGCCACGACATACGGCTCGAGTGTCGGCAAAGAGACATATATAAGGTTTTCGGCGTGCAGCGCCAGTCGCTGCTGGCCACGCTCGAATCGATGCAGAACAAAAATCTCATCACCTACGGTAATAACATTATATGTGTAACCGACCGCCGAAAGCTTCTGGATTTATTGGTGTAGACCTGCATTGGCCTCAAAATTTGGCTAAATTTATCTATATAGACTTCTATACTAAAACGACATATCCAAATAGTTAAATGCCTTGTTATCAGTATATTAAAAATTTACATATTTTATACAAACTATACTTTGCCCTTATAGTGCCGAAAAGCTATTGACAAGAGCTGTTTGATGTTGTAATTTTGCAATGCAATCAGGAAATAAAACCCGATTGCAGGATTTAAGACAAAAGGATTTGTTTGATTTATAATTACACTAAGGAATTAGTTTTTAGGGTTAGTATTTGAAAAGAAGAGGCATCCAAACATGGAAGCCCTTCAGATACTAAAAAGAAAGATAATAATCGTGTTTTATGTTAGGTTTGTAAATCCACGCTCGGTGTCAGGAACCGACGGGATTAGGAATAAAGGACTTGCCCGTGAGGACAGGTCCTTTGTTCGTAAATCCAACTTCCCTACCCTTGCAGTTTCGGAGGCAAGACGAATTTTTCACGACATGGGGCTGAACCAATGATTTGCAGCAGATGTTATGAAAGCATAAAAAGCATCCACACGAGGGTTAATGATGTTGAAATAGGTTTAAACCCCACACGTTTCGGCTGCTTCATAGAGATTAATAATTTTCATAAAATCAATTTCGTATGAAAAAGGTTATATTTCTTGTTTCCGCAGTTGTAAGCTGTAGCTTGGCCACAGCCTTCAACGCATCGGCCCAGGAAAATTATGTCGTTGAAGAGGAGAGCGTCACCGTAGTTGACGTTGCAAACTGCAAGACACAGTATTCCACGCCTCACAACGCCAACTGGTTTATTCAGCTCGGAGCCGGTATTGACGTGCCCATGTTTGAGAACCACCTGATTAACGGTGATGCAAAACGGCATATCACAGCCACTTATAATCTCGGCTTCGGCCGCTGGTTCTCTCCCTATATGGGTTTCCGCATCAGTGCTTACTATGGTGCATGGCACTGGGACAATGATTACTACACAAAATCGAAATTCGTGAACGCCAATTTCGACATCATGTGGGATATGTGTAACTCGCTCGGCGGCGTCAACCCCGACCGTCCGGTAAGCGTTGTACCGTTCGTCGGCCTCGGTGGCACATACGCATTCGACATGAAGGGTGGCGGCCGCAACATACTCGGTCGCGACGGTAAAATCAAGGACAGCACCTGGGCACTCCCCGTTTCGGCGGGTATCCAGTTCCGCTTCCGTCTGTGCCGCTACGCCGACTTCTTCCTTGAAGGCCGCGCTTCGTTCTATGGCGACAACGGCAACAATTATGCCTTCGGTCGCCCCATCGATGTCAACATCCAGGCAATCGGCGGTCTGTCGTTCAATATTGGTGGCGTAAACTACACCGCATATAACCCCTGCAAGGACGCTGCCTACATCTCGGCACTCAACGGTCAGATTAACGACCTCCGTGGCGAACTCGCCGGCACCACAGCCGCTCTCGCTGCCGCTCAGGCTCAGCTCCCATGCCCCGAAGCCAAAACAGTAACAGCCGAATGCCCCGAATCAGCGCCCCTGATGTCGACCGTTCGATTCAAAATCAATTCTGCTGAAATCTCCCCCGAAGAGATGGTCAACGTCTACAACATGGCTCAGTATCTCAAAGACAATCCTGATGTAAATGTAGTAATCCGCGGTTATGCCGACAAGGATACCGGTACGTCGGAATACAACATGAAACTTTCGGAACGTCGCTGCAAGGCTGTTTACGATACCTTGGTCAACACCTACGATATCAGCGCCGACCGCCTTACTACCAATGCTCTCGGTTCAGATTCGCAGCCTTACACTACAAACGACTGGAACCGTATCGTAATCTTCGTTCCAGCAGACTGACCCGAACGCCGTTGTTTCGACAACCGATTCGACAAAACACATGACAACCCCGGCAGAGCCTTCCGCCGGGGTTGTTATTTCTGTATTGGTCAAATAATCAGAAGAGATAAGCTGCGGTCACGGTCCAGAAACGATCTTTGCTGTTGAAGCCGTTGCCATAGAGCGACTCGTTGCCCGAGGCGCTCTTGGTGATACCGAGGCCGTATGATGCCGCTAACTGTACATGGCTCATCAGCTGTACGCCGAAACCGAAATTCCAGGCAAGATCAAACTTGTGCTGCTCCCAGGCAGCCTCTGCGTTCTTCTTAGAGAGAAGGAATGAGAAGTCAGGCCCCGTGGTCAAGAAGGGTACAACCAACTTATTGACCCCCGGAAGGTTAATTTCCCAGCGGAAATTCAACGGCAGCTCCAGGTAATCGCGGTTGGTGGTAACACTCTCCACCGATTCTAAGCCAGAATCGTCAATCGTGGGAACGGAGATGCGGTTCGAACGGCGGGTATACATAGCCGACAGATCGCAACCGATACCCGTCAGGGGCATTACAAACTGCACGGTTACACCGCCGGTGAAACCTGCCCGGTTGTTTGAATTGAAGACATCATCGTTGAATTTGAGGTCATTGATTGCCACACCGGCTTTCACACCAAACCGGAAGGCGCCCCCGGCCTGAGCCTGAGGAGCCAGCGTAAAGAACCCGGCTGCAAGGCAAACCGATACCAGAATCTTCTTGAAAAGTTTCATATTTGTTA
>CAMEPD010000032.1 GCA_945931475.1 uncultured Muribaculaceae bacterium
ATGGAATCGGTCCTTTCTTTATATTGCCTCCTAAAGTTTAGCGGACAGTAATAAAAAAATATATCCAGCATTTCGCCGACCTGCTGCTGCTCAACAGTGAGTTGGTGGAGACCATCGTCAACGATGTGCTCCAGATTTCGGAAATTCATAATTCGGAAGTGAAAGTTCACCGTGAACCGCTTTATGTCAGCCCTATTTGTGAATCGGCCATCGACACAGTAAAGCACCGCGTGAACGAGAATGTGCGGATTCTGTTCAAGCCCGGCGACAAAGACCAGATGGTCTTTACCGACCGTCACCGCCTGATGCAGATACTCATCAACCTGCTGCTGAACGCCGCGAAATTCACCCAAAGCGGTACAATCACCATAGGGTACAAGGCCAACCGCAACAACACGAGTGTAGATATTTTCGTGGAGGACACCGGTATCGGCATAGCTGCGAAACACGCCGAACATATCTTCGACCGTTTCGTAAAACTCGACCCGAACACTCAGGGCGTAGGGCTTGGACTGGCCATATCGCGGTCGCTGGCGCGGTTGATGTCAGGCGAACTGAAACTCGATACGACCTACACCGGGGGGGCCCGTTTCGTCGTCACCCTTCCGGTGGAATGAGTGGAGCGTCGAGAGAGGCGAGAGGCGGCCGATAGTCGAGGGTTATGAGTCGGGTAGGCGGCGCTTCAGGAAGAAGGAGCGGGTGAAGAATATCATTAGCAGCGTGCCTGTGAGCTGCAGCAGGGCGGCCGCCCAGAATGCCCACGAATATGCGGCGAAATCCACCAGGATACCACCAAACAGTATACCGAGGCCCATGCCGATATCCCACGATGTCAGAATCGAGGAGTTGGCTGTGCCTCTCTGGTCGTGACGCGCCACCGAAACGAACATATTCAGGAATGCCGGATACATGTGTCCGTTGCCCAGACCTATGAGCGCCGCCGACGTATAGTAGGCCCAGGGCTGCCCGACGGCCGCAAATAGTGTGTAGCCCGCCAGCGACAGCAGGGTTCCCATAATGGCATTTTCAGTAAGTTTCCCCTGGCGGAGGGCCTTGGAGCCCTGCAGACGCGAAAGAAACAGCCCCGCCGACAGTATCATGAAGAAGATGCCGGTGCCGTCGGTTATGCCTAATTCCTCCTTGCCGTAAATAGCCACATAATTGCTCATGATGCCCCAGCAAATGCCGAAAAAGAGTATGTTGACAGCCAGGAGCCAGCCGCGAATAAGGAAAAAACGGTCGAACGACAGCGGTTGTTTCTTCCTGACAGTCGGTCGCTGTGGGAGCTTGATTAGCGACACGCACACGAATCCGGCCATCGCCAGCACGAACGCAATCCAGAACAGCAGCTCGAAATTATGCGTGGAGGTGTAAATCCATATACCCACCGACGGAGCGAAGGCCATAGCGAGGTTGTTGCTCAGTCCGTAATACCCTACTCCGGCGTTGCGGTGAACCGATGGCAGCGAGTCGATGGCCACAGTGGAGTTGGCTACCGTCACGGCGCCGAACGGCAGCCCGTGGAGGGTGCGGACTATGGCGAAAAGCAGCAGGGTGCCGGCTCCCACATACCCCAGGAAGCAGATGAAAAAGAAGAAAAAACATATCATCAGCACCTTCCGTCGGTCGAAACTGTCGACGATAAAGCCGCTGAACGGGCGTACGATTAGCGCCGCCACAACATACCCCGACAGCACAATGCCCATCATGTGTTTGTCAGCTGCAAACTGGGCATCGAGATAAATAGGCAGCAACGGGGTAAGAATATAGAAAGCAAAGAACAGCAGAAAATTGCTGGTCATTGCCTTCATATAGTTTCTGTTCCAGAGCTTTTCGTCGCTCCGGGTAGTATTGTCTAATTTATCTGAGTTTGTCGTCATAGAAAGAATCAGCGCAGACGGTCGGCCGAAGCCAGGAGCTGCTGATCCTTACGGATACGGTACCAGGCAAGGATAGCGAAGATGAAGGCGCCGTACTGCATAAAGATAGAGGGCTGCCAGTCAAAAGTGTCTGTACCGTAGAAGTTTACGTAGAGAATCCAGCAGGTGATGTTGACTGCAAGAATCAGGAAGATAGCGATGAGAGCGAGGCTCTTCTGCAACGAGAGGTTTTTGTAGAGGAAGATGTCGACAAAAAGCAGCAGAGCGGTCAAAGCACAAACGATGAAGTAAACTGTTGCATCAATGGGATAAACAATAGTTTCAGTATAACCCTGAAGTGACATAATGTCGGGGGCGATACTTACAAACATCGGCATAATCAGGTAAAAAATCATAAATACGGCGGCTAAGAAGAGCCATGCCGATTGCCAGCGTTGAATAACCATAGTTTTTGTTATTAGTTTAATTGTAAGATGTAAGTAACTGTCCCGGAAATTTCGAGCTGCTACTTATTGATGCTTTTATAACACCCGAACCTCACAATTCGTTTCACAAAATTAACTATATTTTTTAACAAAATAATTTTTTAAGTAATATTTCAGAGCAATGCGCATAAAAATCGGGCATCTCGGGGTGCTTCGCCCGGGCTTTAAGAGCTTGCTGTCAGCGATATAGCGTCTATATAAAGCCGATGTAGCCCCGGGGCTTCCTGATTACTCCATATTATATAGCAGCGCATCGCCGAGCAGCCTGATCATAGCCGGGTCAACGCCTAATGAGGTAAGTGAGGGGGTATCTTCGGTCATATCAGCCATAAAATCGTCGACAGCCTTCCGACGCTTCTTCTGACGCGCCGCCACATCCGTGGTGTCTTCCGGCAAAGCAGTTCGCGTTTCAATATTTTTACGGTATGAATCGAGCGCGTCGGAAAAATTGCCTGTAACGAGGCTGATATGCCCCATATTGAGGTAATCGTTGGGTATAGCGCCGGTTTTCTCGATGGCCTGCTGCAGGTAGCGGCGGCTTCGTTCGGGGTCGCCTTTCATCAGCAGCGCCCACGAGAGCTGACGGAGCACACGCGCCGGTTTCGCACCGAGATATTCGGCCTTGAAGAAATCGCGCACCGCCTGGTCGTACTCCTTCAGTTCGAGATGACAGGTGGCGGCATTCAGCGCAAACTGGGCGTCGTTTTCGTTCCCTTTCAGCGAGGCGATTGTATTCCAGTGCTGCAAAGCCTTGCTGTAATCGCCGATACGCATCAGACAGCGGGCGGCATTTTTGAGCACCCACGTCTTTTCGGGGGAGGTCATGAGAATGCGGTCGAAATGACCAAGAGCCTCGCGGTAGCGGCCGAGCTTCATATTTGCGAAGCCCATACGTTGAACCAACAGATACTCGGGAGTATCGGGCTGCGGAATCCCCTCGGAGGCGATACCGGTGCGCCGGGCAAGTTCGAGGCCATCCTCGTAGTAACCGTGCGAGAAATAAAACTCGCAGATAACCTGCACGATATCGGGACGGCTGAGATGTTCGAGCGTGGGTAGCCCGGTGAGGTCAATCACGCCGGTAAACGGGTTATTGAACTCCCCTTTGCGGCGGTAGAGCCGGAAGAAGCGGAAGAGGTTCTGCACCTGACGGCGGATGATGTCGCGGCGGTCGGTGAGGTCGGTGGTAAGGGTGGCGGCGCGGAGTTCGTTGAGCTGATCCATCTGCGCATTCATCTGGCGCATCATCATGGCGCGCTGCGCTTTCGGCGCGGCGGTCAGCGAAAACATCAGCGAGTATTTATCGGAGTCGCACAGCATCGGCATAGCGGCCACAATGTCGGTAATCGCCTGTAAATCTTCGTTTTCGGCTCCGGCAAACTCCGAGCGTTCGGTGTGAAACGGCAGGAACCAGTTGGCCACCACGTGGAAGAAAGGGAATACCTTCAGATGGGCGAATGTACCCATCATCACATCGCCGCCCTCCTCCTGTATCTCGCTCATCTCCTTGAGTTTATCGGCGACACCCGACTTTTCGAGCAGTTCGGCCCATTCGGGATTCTCCTCAAGTTCCTCGGGGTCGGTTGGAAGATTGTTGAAGCGTTTTGAAATCTCCGGGCGGAGTTTCATCATTTCGGGCACAACCTCGTCGCGGATTTTGGCGGTGATGCGGTCGGTGTCGCGTGTGCGGGTCAACTCCTTGTAGGTCAACTCGATGTCGGCATTCCAGTCGGAAGTGTCGGCGAGGGCATCAAGCCGGTTGCGCACACGGCGCGGTATGTAACGGCCGCGTGCATGGCCAAGGGCCAGCAGCAGACTCACCAGGGCGGCGCCCTGAAGTTGCGGATCGGCGGTCATGCGGGCGTCGCAGAGCAGCTCCAGGCGCCGGGAATCGTAGAACTGCAATGCCCCCAACGTAAGTGCCCACACCACGAGTATCCGCAGGTGGCGCGGGTAGCTGTCGGAGGCAAACATAGCATGAAGCGCTTCGGCGTCGGCACGGTCGAGGGGATGTGAGCACCATACGCGGTTGAAAATGCGGCGTTCGAGCTCCTCGGTGTGCTGCTTGTTGGCGCGGTATTCCTCCTGTTTCTGCGAACCGGCAACAAAGTTGAATACCGAACCCGACGCGCTGTGGCATCGGTAATCGTCGAGCATAGCGGCCACCGTTTCGGCCGGGCGCATCTTCTCGAAGCGTGCTGTGCTGTAATAGAGCGACGCGCTGTCGGCCATCTGATTCTGCCGCTCGAGTATATCGGTGACAGTGAGGATGGTTTCACCAAGCCGGGCAATCATCTCCTGGCGTTCGGGGTCAGCGGCGCCCGATGCTGCATAGCGCAACATCTGACGGTATGTCTCCTCGGCACGCTGCAGGGTTTCGCTTGTCTCGAAACTCATCATGGTTTCCGAGAGCGAGAGCGCCTCCGAGAAGGCCTCGCGCAAGCGACGGGTTTTCACGAGCTTATATATTTTATCTTTTAACTGAGAAAGTATGGTCTGGTTCATAAAAGGATAGATATCTAGTACTGTCAGTTACAACAAACAAAGGTAGCAAATATCTTGCCAAAAACGGTTAAAAGCGCCCGTGTCATGCCTTTTCTTATAGGCTGTTTACATAATACGCCGGCTGACGGCAGTCGTCAGTCGGCGTATACAATTATGTCAGAAACTTAGTAGAATTTGCCGGAGTTGAAAAACCGCTGGCACGGACGGGTTACTTTTTGTTGCCTGACTCCGACGAGAGGTCAACGGCGTAGTACACGCGGCGGCCGGTGGGATAAAGGCCCGAGATGAACATCACCTTGTCGGGGTCTGAGCTCTTGACGATGGCGTCGTACATATCCTCGATCTCCTCGGGGGTGGTGACAATCTCGTTGTTGACCATCAGGATAACAAAGCCCTCCTTGATGCCGGCATCGCGGAACTTACCGGCGGTGAGGCCCGTTACCTCGACACCATATTTAATCTGAAGGTTGCTCCTGGTTTCGGCCGATACGCTCTTGAGGGCACAACCGAGCGACGAGAAGCCCTCGTTCTTGGTGATGGTGGTAGTGCCTTCCGAGTTGCGGAATGTAACGTTGGCTGTGCGCTTCTTGTTGTCGCGGATATAGTCGACGGTGATTTTGTCGCCGGGGGAGTATTTGCTGATTTCGCCCTGGAGCTGTGCGGTATTGTGCACGGCCACACCGTTAATCGATGTGATGACATCGCCTTCCTTGATGCCGGCTTCCATGGCGGCCGAGCGGTCGTTGACCTCGGCTACATAGATGCCGTCGTTAACGGCGGTAACGCCCTTCTCTTTGGCAAGCTGAGGGGTGAGCTCGCGGAACGAGATGCCAAGGACGGCGCGCTGCACGGTGCCGTATTGCTTCAGGTCGGTGACCACTTTGGTGACAATCGAGGTGGGGATAGCGAAGGAGTAGCCGACATAGCTGCCGGTCTCGGAATAAATGGCGGTGTTGATGCCGACGAGCTCGCCGGAGGTGTTGACCAGCGCACCGCCCGAGTTACCGGGGTTCACCACGGCGTCGGTCTGGATGTAGCTTTCGATACCCATCTGGCCGCGGCGCGCCGAGGAGCCCCCGATACCGCGGGCTTTGGCCGAAACGATGCCGGCGGTGACGGTGGAGGTGAAGCCGAAGGGGTTGCCGACGGCAAGCACCCATTCGCCGATGCGTAGCTTATCACTGTCGCCCATGGGGATGACGTGGAGATTCTCTGCCGAAATCTTCAGAAGGGCAACATCGGTGACGGGGTCGGTGCCCACCACTCGGGCGTTGAATGTAGAGTTATCATTGAGTGTAACCTCCAGACGGTCGGCGCCCTCGATTACATGGTTATTGGTGACGATATATCCGTCGGCGCTCAGTATGACGCCCGAGCCGAGTCCGCGGGGCTGCTCTTCACCTTTCCCCTCCTGCTGACGCTGACGCGGCTGCTGCTGATACTGCGGGCCGAAGAAGAAGTCGAAGAACGGGTCATTGAAGCCACCGAAGCTCTGCTGAGCACGTCGTGTGGCGTAACTTTTTATTGAGACTACACCGTTGATGGTGCTCTCGGCGGCCTCCGTGAAGTCTGTCGGCACCGAGGCGTTGTTGGAAACCTTAACCCAATCTGATGAATTTGCTGCAGATGCCGTCAGGAAACCGGCTGCAAACATAACCGAGGCCACTGCAATCTGATGTATTCTTTTCATGATTTTCGCAAATAAATTACTTGACTTGTGGAAGGACGGCCCGCTGTGAAGCGACGGCGCCGCCGCAGATTGTTATATTACGATGACGTAACGGCTGCAAATATAATACTTCATTTTAACATTACATTGTTAAAATTTCCTACCTTAATTAAAAATATTGATAGTTTAAGATTGTTTAAACTTTACGACGCCACCCGACCCTCACGGGCCATGTTTTTCCCCGATTTTCAACCCGGCATCCTCACCATTTCCGTTCCCTGAAGGTCGAATAAAATTCGGCCGCCACATCACCGTAGTTATGTTCGGCATTCCGCCGCGGAAAATGTTTGCGTTTCTGAAAATATGCCACACGGGTCGCCGACAGGTTCATTCCGGCGTTATACAGGGTTGCCCAGTACCGCACTTTCTCCTCGTTCGATGCGAACCGCTGCGACGCCGTCCGCAGCTTCGCTACTTCGATAAATACTTGAAGGTAATGCAGTTGTCCCTGAAGCGATGTTAAATTTTCGAATCGGGTACGACGTTTCTCACGCTCGGTTCCCGTGGGTATCAGCGCCGCGTATTTAGCTTTCAGAGAGCGGTTTGCAGCGATTTTCTTCTCTAATTCCTCTACAAAACTCGGTTTCATCTGGAAAAACCCGACGCTGAAATCGGCGCTACCATTGTTGAGATACGAGATACCCAACGCCCGCAGCTCCAGAAAATCAGCCACTTGCGAGTATTGGCTGACCTCCGGAGCTACTATCGATATGGCGATGGCACGCTCATCCGGACTGAGATTGGGCATCTCGGCGGCTATCTCCCGGGCGTGCGTCTCCATGAAGTCGACCGCAGCCTCGCTCTCCGTAGCGAACTGAGCGAAGTAGGGCAACGCGCAGAGTATGAAACACGTAAGCATCTCTTTTACAAACGGTAACTATACAACACTAACTGTTTGCCCTCCAACGACACCCAGCCGAAGGCATTGTTGACTTCGTCGTAAAACGCGTTGAAAGGCGCCGATTTACCCATTTTACGGTCGTCAACCATCACATAATCATAGTCCCATTTGGCTGTGAATGTGTGTCGTTTCGTCTTGTCCTGAAGCACGATATCCAGGCCGTTGCCATATTCGTTCTTTTCGTCATCCCAGCGCATAGCCGAGCAAAACTGATCCATCGGTCGTGAACGATCTTTATGAATTTCCGTGGAAAGTACAGCATGGGCATCGAGATCGTAATACTCTTTTTCCCCAATTGCCTCCATTTTGTTATCATGGATAGCAAATTCCTTTTTAAAGCCGCCCTTCGATTCCAGATAATAATATATTGAAATAATACATTCCCCGTTTTCGGTGACTATGCACCTTCGAATATAAACCTTATCATCCTGAACATCCATCGGAATCGGGAGAACATACGAATTCCCGTCAAATTCGACAAGTCGGAATTTCTTGCTGAAAAAGGCTTTATACCGACCGGTATAGCTGGAAAAAGTCGGCTCCTCTTCATTCTGCAGTCCGGTGCTATAATAATCATCTCCCGACCTCGGAATGATTGTGCCGTCATTATCATGTCGGTAATAATTACCCATTCGTTTGAATATAAACGAATTTCGATTATGCTGATAATTAAGGTTGGGCGTTCCGTCCCAATTATATTCGCTGGCTCTCATGTTGTATACAGCTTCTTCGTAAGGGCCGTATTTGTGCCCGTCAATCACCAGATACTCATCTTTGTTTGCATCGCTATAGCCGTAGATACACTTATCTTTGGAATCGGGATTAACCCAGTAGACCCATATCTGCGGTGCTGTCACCAACTTTTCGCCATTCACGACCAAAGAATACGTGTTAGCCGCGTTATTCTCAATCATAAAGGCGAATTTGTTGTTATTTATCCTCATATTCGACACATATTCGTTCCATGACAGTGTCTCATTGGGGCCAAGGGTATACAAAACGGTGCGGGTGGCGCTCTGGGCCATGGCCGTTGCGGCCATAGTCAGCAACCCGAGAGCAGTCAATATCAGTTTCTTCATCTCTTCAGCAGGTTGATGGTGCTCAGATTTACGGTTGATTCAGGCGAATAGTTGATTACCGGCATCTGCGACTTGGTGTTGCGAACTACAGAAATTCGTTTCACCTGTGTGGTGACATAGTCGGCCATATCGTTGATGGTTACGTCGCCGCGGGTCTCCTGAAGCTTTTTCAGTAGAAAATATGTGAACAGTCCGTGAGCATTCTTCTCGTCGGGATAGGCGTTATCATCGCCTAAAGTGGCAGCGAATACTGCCACGTTGCCCGAGAGTTCTTCGTCGGACGGGCGGATTCCAACGCCTTTGGTATTGGTGAGCATCTGGCCCGACCGGGTCATTCCCGAGAAACAGGCATCGAGCAGCACTAATGAAGAGTTGAAATTCATCTCTCCCAACTCCTGATAAAGTTTGTTGAGGCTGTAACCGCTCTCGGGGTCGTTTGCGATGCCGTCGGAGGGGAGCAGATAGGCGCGTCTGGTGCTTTCGTCGGGCATTCCGTGGCCTGAGTAATAGACAATCAGGTTGGCGTCACGGCCGTAGGCGTCCGAGAGATTGCGCGCCCAGTTGATTTCCGAGCGAATCTGGTTGCGCGTGGCATCGAAGCGCGAATGGATGTTCTGCTCCGGAATACCAAGAGTTTTCAAGCAGTACTCGCGGAAGGTGTTACCGTCGTTAACGGCATAGACGGCTTTCGAGATATTCTTTTCCGAATAATTTTCAATACCGAAAATCAGCACGAAGGTGTTCTCGTTTTTGGCGGATGTTTTCGGAACGTTACGGTCGACATCCGATGTGCCGGGTATAACGGCAATGGGTTGAGGTGCCGGCTGAGTAGCCTGTACCTGTGCAAGATACGAGCTTTCAAGCAGCTTTTCGCCCTCCTTGCCGGCGTTCTGTGCGTCCTGCACGTACGTTGGGTCATTCAGTTTCTTCTTGCATCGTGCGCTCAGCAGCGAATACTCCTGATTTACAGGGTCTAACGTCAGAGCGCTCGCCGCATCCACTACGGCGAATACATATTCGCCCTTCTTTTCGTATGCAACGGCACGTTTATAATAAAGGTCGGCTGTCGGCGACGCCTCATTCTTAATCACATCATTCATTACCGACACGGCTTCGGAATATCGTCTTTGGTTCATAGCCGAGGTGTAATCGTCGATGGTGTAGGCATCAGCGGCAATTATTGAACTCAGGGCCACGCAGGCCATACAGATGCGTAATGTGATTTTCATTTCTTTCTTATTGTTACAGGTATCTCTTTAACTACTAATTGTTTATCCTCCATTCGGGCACGATTGACCCATTTCTGGAATTCGATGCGGTTGAGTTCGCAGGGCAATGCGCTTTCAATCTGCGAATCAGCCGCACGGAAAAGGTTGTTGGGAGAGAATATCACCCATACGGTATTGATTTCCACCGGTTTGGTGGTCAGCATGATATACTCGTCCATCAGCCGTCGCTGGTCGGGGGGCACTGCGTTCTTGTCGAAGTACACTACCGGTCGGGCCTCGTCATACCTTACGCTCCCCTCGGTCTGCCGGCGATAGGGCAACAGGCGGAACGCGCTTCGGTCATCCGTCTGATACACAAGCAGATGTCCCGGGCATGATGCATTGAATCGGAGGTACATCACATCCCCCTCCACGAAATCGGTGCTCATGTTGGTGGAGTCGGTTCCGTTACGAAGCAAGTGGGCATCGACATTGACTTTCTGAAAATTATACTCGCGGATTTTACCCTTGACCGATACTTTCACAACGAGCATATTGTCGGCGTACGCAATATCGTAGACCGGCTCCGAGAGAGTTGCCACCCATTCGCCGCGCACAGAACTGGCGCCAGACGCGGTGTAGACACTGCTGGTTTCGCCATTGATGGTTACAACATCTATTTTACTGTCATCCGTTATGTAAGTGCCGAATTTGTCAGCTATGGCCTGCGATTTGGCGCGTCTGAGAGCTTCCTCCTTAGCCTGCTGTACGGTCTCATTATCCGGCGCACGGTAAATGTATTCGGCCATGACGGTCTCTATACGCTGCGCCGTAGCCGAGAGTACCGTGGCCACGAATAATATTATTATAATGTGTATCCGTCGCATAGCGTTACCATCCGAGGAGTTGGTCGAGTTTCTCACTGAGGGCGTCGGAACGCTCCTTCAGGTCGTTCTGCATGGCCTGCATGGCTACCCGGCGCGCCTCCTTCATGCTGTACGACAGACGCACGAGCACCTCCACAGTGCGTCCGTTCCGGTTGTCGCGGTAGACCTCGACGACAGGAACGATGCGTCCGAGGGTCTGCGCGATGCGATTATGGCTCGATGCCACGCTAAGGGTGAGCGATTCGGCCTCCTCCCTATTGAATTGTCCGGTGGAGATTTTGCTGTCGATTTGTGAGTTGATTTCGCTCTGAATCTGTCCGGCAAGGTTCTGCCTGGCCATCTCCATGGCCTGCATCTTGGCGGCATCATAGTTTCCGGCGGTGGTCTTTCCCTCAGCCATGATGTAGGCCGGAATGCCGTCGTCGCCATACTCCATCTGCATAAGGTATGAGCGGTCGAGCTGCTTTTCTAAGGGCAGTGCGCCGGGTGCGGTTTTCCACCCCTCTTTTTCGAGTTTTTTGGCCTCCTTGCGTGCGGTTTTGCTCGCCTTGGCGTTCAGTTCATCCTTCGATGCTTTCGTCATCTCCGTTCCTACGGACGGCGCGGCGACTCGCGTGGCATAAGCGGGGATTACGCTACCGGCGAGAATGAAGGCCACGAATATGGTCAGTGCTTTTTTCATGTTGTAGATTGTAAGCATAAATGGCGGGGAACCTCATCCCCTTATGCAGCAAAGATACAACATATTTATCTCTCCCACAAATTTTTCGCTAAATTAATGCATTTATTCACAGCGCATGAAGAGCCGATGGCTTTGTCGGTTACCGGCCCAAAAAGAAGAGCACGTTACCACAACGCACTCCTCTCGTCAGATGAAGAGAATATATCTCCCTCCTAACCTCGTCAATAACCCGGAGGGAGTGCTCGGTTTCAGCGTCGACCCCGCGAAGGGTCTCGGCCTATTCACTTAAAACCATATAATTTGGAGAAAGAAGCGAGTCATCCTGACTATGACGGAAAAAGGAGTGATTGAGCTGCCGGCGGATTTGAAGCACTTGATAATAATACCGGCGCACTCGATGCACACGCCTTTTTCTCGTCAGCTAAGTCAAGCTGAATTGTGATTAGAGATTAAATATAAGTAATGAATTATTGAAAATGGTTAAGTAATATTGATTGATGTTGAGCGGCGGTTACTTTTGCCGCCAACGCATGAACAATATCAAGATTGAAGTTATTGGCAAAATTGATTGATGCAAAATTAATTAATATTTCTATTCAGAGCAAAGAAAATAATGGAAATTTTCATACAGGCTAAAGATTATTATTCACAATTGGCGCAAATTTATACAGTTTGCGATACCCAATATGCTATCTGTCAAGCCGATAAGCCTCATGTATTAACAAATGTTAAATTCATGTTGTACAGCGATATCTTTTATCATGTTTGGCTTTTTGGATGGATTTTTACCCCTTTCGCGCTCAAATTTCCACAATATTCTCCAATCAGGAATCCCCACTGATGCGAATCGCGCAATTTCAGAACTATTTTGCCACACCGATATGCGCACAACCTTAAGACGTGTTTTATAACATTAAAAAATATCACAAAAATTAATACAACAGTATTCTTTTTTTAGCTATATTTGCCGCAGATATCTCCCTAAGGGCTGTTCACCGCCCCGTTGAAGATAGAATGTTAACCACCTACTTAAAATCTTTAAGTCATGGATATCAATAATATCATGAACACCCTCGAGGCTAAGCACCCGGGTGAAAAGGAATACCTTCAGGCAGTCCGCGAAGTACTCCTTTCTGTTGCCGACGTTTACAACCAGCATCCTGAGTTCGAGAAAAACCGTATCATCGAACGTATGGTTGAACCCGACCGCATCTTCACTTTCCGTGTAAACTGGATTGACGACAAGGGCGAAGTTCAGCAAAACCTCGGCTACCGCGTCCAGTTCAACAATGCCATTGGCCCGTACAAAGGCGGCATCCGTTTCCACGCTTCGGTTAACCTCTCGATTCTGAAATTCCTCGGTTTCGAGCAGACTTTCAAGAACGCCCTCACCACCCTCCCCATGGGCGGCGCCAAAGGCGGTTCCGATTTCTCGCCCCGCGGCAAGAGCGACCGTGAAATCATGCGCTTCTGTCAGGCCTTCATCCTCGAACTGTTCCGCAACCTCGGTCCCGACCAGGATGTTCCCGCCGGCGATATCGGCGTAGGCGGCCGTGAAGTAGGTTATATGTACGGCATGTACAAGAAACTCACCCGCGAATGCACCGGCACATTCACCGGCAAAGGCTTCAATTTCGGCGGCTCACGCCTCCGTCCCGAAGCTACCGGTTTCGGCGCACTCTATTTCGTACAGAATATGCTCGCCATGAAGGGTGAAGACCTCAAGGGCAAGACTGTGGCCATCTCGGGCTTCGGCAACGTGGCATGGGGCGCCGCCACCAAGGCTACCGAACTCGGTGCCAAGGTTGTCACCATATCGGGTCCCGACGGTTACATTTACGACCCTGAAGGTGTATCCGACGAAAAAATCAACTATATGCTCGAACTCCGTGCATCGGGCAACGATATCGTCGCTCCCTACGCCGAGAAATTCCCCGAAGCAAAATTCTTCCCCGGCCGCAAACCCTGGGAACAGAAGGTCGACATCTGCCTCCCCTGCGCTACTCAGAACGAGGTCAGCGGCGAGGATGCCAAACAGATTGTTGCCAACGGCGTGAAACTCGTTGCCGAGGTTTCTAACATGGGTTGCACCCCCGAAGCCATCGATTGCTTCATCGAGAACAAAATCAACTACGCTCCCGGCAAAGCCGTAAACGCAGGCGGCGTGGCTTGCTCAGGCCTCGAAATGACTCAGGATGCCGAGCATCTGCAGTGGCAGGCCGAAGAAGTTGACGCCAAACTGCATCAGATTATGGCATCAATCCATGAGCAGTGCGTAGAATACGGCATGCAGCCCGACGGATACCTCAACTACATGAAGGGCGCCAATATCGCCGGCTTCATGAAGGTTGCCACCGCCATGATGGAACAAGGCGTAATCTAACATAGAACACGCATTATATTATCAGTCAAGAGGTTGCGCCAGCATTAGCGCAACCTCATTTATTTATGGACATAAGGGAAAGCGATGCTATTTCCGACGTCGGTCATGCGTCCGGCGGCAATCTGTACGGCCCACGCCGGAGTGATGAGGCGCGTTGGGACGGCGGTCGAACAGGCGTGCCAACAGATCGGGGCGATGCAGCCGGCGCAGCGATGCCTCGATGCCACTGCGGTAAGCGCGGTCATACCAAAAGAAATACTGCCGTTGGGCCAGTTTCTCTTCGGGTCGAGTGGCGGTGAATATCTTCTCGCCGGTGTAGGGGTGAATGCCGGAATAGTAAATTTCGGTGGCCACGGTCATAGGCGTGGGGGTGAAATCCTGCACCTGCTCGAGGTGAAAATCGAGGTCGCGGGTCTTGATGGCCAGCTCGGCCATATCCACCTCGTGGCAGCCGGGATGTGACGATATAAAATAAGGTATTAGCTGCTGTCGCAGTTCGTACTGCCGGTTCACGCGGTCGAAAATCTTCTTGAATTCGTGGAACAGGGCGAACGACGGTTTGCGCATCACGCTGAGCACGCCGTCTTCGGTGTGCTCCGGGGCCACTTTGAGGCGTCCGCTCACATGGTCGCGAATCAGCTCCTCGTTGTAGCGGCGGTTGGCGGCATCGACTTCAGTGTCTCCCGATGGTGCCATCGACAGGTCATAGCGCACCCCCGACCCGATGAACGATTTCTTCACCTCGGGCAGCGCGTCGACAGCATGATAGATGTCGAGCAGCGGCCGGTGATCATTATTGAGATTGGGGCACGGTTTGGGGTGCAGACAACTGGGACGCAGGCATTTGCGACAGATATCCTGATTTTTTCCACCCATGCGGTACATATTGGCCGACGGCCCTCCCAAGTCGCTGATATACCCCTTGAATTCGGGCATACGGCACACCTGACGCACCTCGCGCAGTATAGATTCTTTACTTCGCGAAGCAATGAATTTACCCTGATGCGCCGAGATGGTGCAGAACGCGCAGCCACCGAAACAGCCGCGGTGCATATTCACCGAAAAGCGTATCATGTCGAAGGCCGGAATGCGCTTCCCCCGGTAGCGCGGATGCGGCAATCGGGTGTAATTGAGGTCGAATGAGCGGTCGATTTCTCCGGTAGTCATCGGCGGACACATAGGATTGACGCGCACCACGCGGTCACCGTGACGCTGCCACAGAGTCAATCCCTCGTAACGGTTGCTCTCCTGTTCGATATGCTTGAAGTTGGTCGATTGCTTGAATTTCGACTTGCGACACTCTTCCCACGAGGCAAGTTCAATCCCCTCGCCTACCCTGTCGTCCCACACGACAGTCTGCCTGACGTCCTTGATGTCTGCTATCTTTTCGCCGGCCTCGATACGGCGCGCCACTTCGAGAATCGGCTTTTCACCCATGCCATAGATTATCATGTCGACCGGGGCGTCGGCCATGAGCGACGGGCGCAGGCGATCCTGCCAGTAGTCGTAATGCGACAGGCGGCGCAGCGAAGCCTCGATGCCTCCGGCGATAATCGGCACATCGGGGTACAGGCGCCGCAGAATTTCGGAATAAACTATTGTTGGATAGTCGGGCCGGGCGCCGTGACGTCCGCCGGGTGTGTATGCGTCGTCGCTGCGGCGGCGCCGTGCGGCCGTATAATGGTTTACCATCGAGTCCATGGCCCCGGCCGAGATTCCGAAAAACAGGCGCGGACGGCCGAATTTGCGGAAGTCGCGCAGGTCGTCCTGCCAGTTGGGCTGCGGCACGATGGCGACTTTATAGCCGCCGATCTCCAGGAGAGTGCGGCCGATGACGGCGGCGCCGAACGATGGGTGATCGACGTAAGCATCTCCTGAAAAGAGCACCACATCCACTTCGTCCCAACCCAACGCCCTCATCTCCTTCACCGAGGTAGGCAGGAAAGCCGTGACGGGTGGATACGAGGTCGTATGCTGCGGTTTTTCAATCTGTTTCATACGGTGTTATGCTTCTTGCAGAAGTGCCTCCATCTTCACTATCTCATCACGCAGGCGCGCGGCTTCCATGAATTCCATGCGTTTGGCGGCCACAACCATATCATGGCGCATCTTGTTGATGGAGCGTTCCATTTCGGCTTTGCTCATATAAGGTATTACGGGGTCGGCGGCCAAATCTATCGAGGCGGTGTACTCGCGTTCGTAGGGCAGAGCCACCGCCTCATGCAGCTTCTTCCCCTCCTTGCGGCGCGACGTCGAACCGGCACCGGTCGGTTTTTCGGAGCTATCGAGGTCGAGGCCAACGATATGGTTGCGGGCCTTGACGATAGCCGATGGGGTTATGCCGTGCTCCTCGTTGTAAGCCATCTGTTTGGCGCGGCGCCGGTCGGTCTCCTCGATGGTCATGCGCATCGAATCGGTTATCTTGTCGGCATACATTATCACCATGCCGTTGAGGTTTCGTGCGGCACGGCCCACGGTCTGGGTGAGCGAGCGGTGCGAACGCAGGAAGCCCTCCTTGTCGGCGTCGAGTATGGCCACAAGCGACACTTCCGGGAGGTCGAGGCCCTCGCGGAGCAGGTTCACGCCCACCAGCACGTCGTATTCGCCGGCGCGGAGGCCGTCGAGTATCTTTATACGGTCGAGTGTATCTACATCCGAGTGGATGTATGCCGTCTTTATATCGAGTTTCTGGAGGTAGTCGTTGAGTTCCTCGGCCATGCGTTTGGTGAGGGTGGTGACGAGCACTCGTTCGTCGCGTTCGCGCCGCAGCTGTATCTCCTCCAGAAGGTTATCGATCTGATGCTCTGACGGGCGGACCTTGATAACCGGGTCGAGCAGACCGGTAGGACGGATTACCTGCTCCACCACGACGCCTTCGCTCTTGTCGAGCTCGTAGTCGGCCGGTGTCGCCGACACATAGACGGTCTGATGGGTCAGGCGCTCGAACTCCTCGAATCGCAGCGGGCGGTTGTCGATTGCCGACTGCATACGGAAGCCGTATTCCACCAGGTTCTGCTTGCGCGACAGGTCGCCGCCGTACATCGCACGTATCTGAGGTACAGTCACATGGCTCTCGTCGATTATGGTAAGATAGTCTTTCGGGAAATAATCGAGCAGGCAGAAGGGACGCATCCCGGGTTCGCGGCCGTCGAAATAGCGGCTGTAATTCTCGATGCCGGGACAGTGGCCTATCTCGCGGATCATCTCGATGTCGTACGATGTGCGGGTTTCAAGGCGGTGGGCCTCAAGGGGTTTACCCTCGGCGTTGAAATAACCGACCTCCTTGCCGAGGTCAACCTCCATCTGCGCCAGGGCGGTGGCCTGTCGTTCGCGCGAGGTCACGAAAAGGTTCGCCGGGTAAATCTTGAAGCAGTCGTGCTTGCCCAACGGAGTATTGTCCAGGGGGTGCAGTGTGGTAATTCCGTCGATTTCGTCGCCCCAGAATTTCACGCGCAGAATAATCTCCTCGTATGCCAGGCGTATGTCGACTGTATCGCCCTTCACGCGGAATGTACCACGCGCCAGTTCGATTTCGTTGCGCGAATAGAGCGCTTCGGTAAGGCGCCGCAGGAAGGCGTTACGGGTAATTTTTTGCCCGCGTCGTACGTCTATCACATTGACTGTGAAGTCCTCGGGATTACCCATACCGAAGAGGCACGACACCGAACTGACCACCACAACATCGCGCCTCCCCGACAGAAGCGCCGACACCGTGGCCAGACGAAGTTTCTCGATTTCGTCGTTGATCATCAGGTCTTTTTCGATGTATTTGTCGACCGACGGAATGTATGCTTCGGGCTGATAATAGTCGTAATACGATACGAAATACTGCACCGAGTTCTCAGGGAAAAACTGCTTGAACTCGCTGTAAAGCTGTGCCGCAAGGGTCTTGTTGTGGCTGAGAATCAGGGTCGGACGCTTGACCTGCTGAATCACATTGGCCATGGTGAAGGTCTTGCCGGATCCGGTAACGCCGAGCAGGGTCTGCGCGGGCAACCCCTCATTGACACCTTTGACAAGCTGGGCGATGGCTTCGGGCTGGTCACCGGTAGGTTTATATGCTGAGTTTAACTGAAAATCCATCAATAAAGTTCTTTAACTTACAAAGTTACGAATTTTCAGAATCACCGGCAACAGAAGCGCTGCCATAAAGCCGTTTTTAAACATTATTAATGCTTGTACGTACGTTGCTGATGGCTTGGAGGCTGTTTAAAAATAAATGTTAAACAGCCTCTTATTTGAAATCGTTGATGATGGCGGCGATTGCGCGGGCGTCGTCGGGCGACGTGCAGCGTGTGATGGGCAACGACAGCACGCGGTCGGCAAGTTGTTCGGCTACGGGATATGACTCGCGTCCGAGCGTGTCGGCATAGCAGGGCTGCCGGTGAACCGGCGTGGCGTAATGGATGTCGCACCCTACCCCGTTCTCCCCGAGCCATGCCATCAGTCTCTCGCGTTCATCGCAGAGGATAACAAACTGATGGTAAACGTGTTCCCCCGGGTCGGTCGGAGATTCGGGCAGCGTAATAAGCGGATTCTTGATTTCCGAGCGATAGATTGCAGCCAGTCGGCGTCGCAACCCGTTCTCTTCTGAGGTATGCGGCAGTTTTACGTTGAGCACAGCGGCCTGCATCGGGTCAAGGCGGCAGTTGAACCCGGCATGGATATTATGGTAACGGCGTTCGGCGCCATAATTTGCAAGGGCCCTGACTGTTTCGGCCAAGCGCGCATCGGAGGTGGTTACGGCCCCGGCATCGCCAAGTGCGCCGATATTCTTTGTAGGGTAGAAACTGAAGGCCGCCGCGTCGCCTAAATTGCCGGTCGACACGCCTTGCCACGTCGCTCCGATTGCCTGGGCATTATCCTCGATTACTTTCAGGTTATATTTTCGGGCGATGTCGCCAAGTTTTTCCGACCAGCAGACTCGCCCGTAAAGATGCACGGGCATCACAGCGCGGGTGCGCGGCGTAATCAATGCCTCCAAACGGTCAATGTCGAGATTGAGGGTGGTCGCCGAAGGTTCGGCCACCACGGGCGTCAGTCGGGCATCGGTGATGGCCAATACGGATGCTATGTAGGTGTTGGCCGGCACTATTACCTCATCTCCCGGCTGCATATCGCCGTTGATCACCCAGGCGCGCAGTATCAGCCGCAGGGCGTCGAGGCCGTTGCTCACCCCCACGGCATATTTGGCGCCGGTGAGTCGGCAGAGGTTTTCTTCGAGCTTCAGGCACTCCTCGCCGCCGATATACCGGCCCGACTCGACGACGCGACGTACCGCCTCGTTGATTTCACCGAAGTACGGCGCGTTCACCGGTCCGAGCTCAAGAAAAGGGTATTTCATTTTGATTTTGTTGTTGCAAATAGGCGTAATAGCCGTCGATTTCACGGATATAATCCTCCTCGGTGTATGGTGCCGACACCAGCACGAGCGCTATCGACCCCGACGAGAAATTTTTCATCTGGAGCCACAGGCCGGGTGGCACGTACAGTCCCTGATACGGGCGCCTGAGGGTGAACGAGCGGCGCTCCCGGCCATCGTAGACTTCGATATCGAAACTGCCGCTTGCCGCCATAATCAGCTCATGGTCTTGCTTATGGGCATGGGCGCCGCGCTCGGCATCGCCCGGAACGTCGTAGATGTAGAACACACGGCGGATAGCGAACGGCAGGGTGTTGTCGTTCTGCACTTCGGTGAGCGAACCTCGTTCCGACTCATGGCGCGGAAGGTCGATCAGACGGCAATCGTGTACACTGTTAAGCATCATTCTTCCGGGGTTTTATCGGCACGGGCGTTCTGCATGAACACTTCATAATCGCGGATGTAATCGTCAGCCGAATACAGTGTCGACGCTACGACCATTCCCACCGAATTGGTTGAAAAGTTATCGAGTTCGCGCCAGTACATCGGCGGGATGTAAAGCGCATTGTACGAGCGGTTAAGGTGGAAGCGTTGCCGTGGTCCGTCGCCGCCGTCGAGCACCACGTCGAAACTGCCTGAGAGCGCTATGATTACCTCCTTTGAGGTGTAGAAGGCGTGTCCGTCGCGGCTGCCGTCGCCTGGCACATCGTAGAGCCAGTAGCAGCGCGCTATCTCGAACGGGAGCTGGTCGCCCGACTGCAGGAATGACAGGTTCCCGCGCGGGTCGGTGCGGCGCGGCAGACTGTAAACGGTTGGTTCCAAGGGTTCTTTCACGGCATCAGGAGTTAGCAAGTTTCAGCAGGTATTCGCCGTATTCGGTGTTGTCCATGCGCCCGGCAAGCACACGCAACTGTTCGCGGCCAATGAAGCCTCGGCGGTACGCAACCTCTTCAAGGGCGGCGATATACAGGCCCTGACGCTTCTCTATGGCGCGGATGAATCCGGCGGCTTCCATGAGCGAGTCGACCGTGCCGGTATCGAGCCACGCAAATCCGCGGCCGAAAATCTCGACATTGAGGCGCCCGTCGTGCATATACGCTTCGTTGAGCGATGTGATTTCGAGCTCGCCGCGTTTCGAGGGGCGGATTTCCGCGGCTTTGTCCACCACGTCGCCGGGATAGAAGTAGAGGCCCGTTACGGCAAGGTTGCTTTCGGGCTGTTCCGGTTTCTCGACGATGTTGACGGCTTTGCCGTCAGGCCCGAGGGTCACCACGCCGTAACGCCGCGGATTCTGCACGGCGTAAGCGAACACGGTCGCCTCTCCCCGGTCGGCCGAGCGGATGGCCTGATGCAACATCGGCGTGAGGCCCTGGCCGTAAAAGATATTGTCTCCGAGCACCAGGCAGGCGCTGTCGCCGCCGAGAAACTCCCGGCCTATGATGAATGCCTGTGCAAGTCCTTCGGGGCGCGGCTGTTCGGCGTAACTGAACCGCACGCCCAGTTCTTCGCCCGTACCGAGCAGACGCCTGAACGCCGGCAGGTCCTGCGGAGTGGATATTATCAGGATGTCGCGTATCCCGGCCAGCATCAGCACCGACACGGGGTAGTATACCATCGGTTTATCGTAAACCGGCAGTAGCTGCTTCGACACGGCGAGCGTCATGGGGTGCAGTCGGGTGCCGGCGCCTCCGGCCAGTACTATTCCTTTCATAGTGTTTGATTTACAGATAGTTGTGAGTGCCCGACGTGACAGCGGCTGCCCACTCCTGATTATCGAGGCACCATTTTACTGTTTCGAGTATGCCTCGGTCGAACGGTGTTTCGGGGTACCAGCCGAGTTCCGTAGCGATGCGAAGGGGATTCATGGCGTAGCGCATATCGTGGCCGGGACGGTCTTTCACGAATTCAATCAGCGAATCGTTGACTTCTTCGGGCTTGATGCGCAGCATCTTGCGATACTCATCGCTTTCCTCGGCAAGCCGGCGTACGGTGGCAATGAGCGTGCGCACCACGTCGATGTTCTGCTGCTCGTTGAAGCCGCCGATGTTGTAGATTGTGCCCGGTTGTCCCTGCCGGAGTACCATATCGATGCCACGACAGTGGTCGCGCACAAACAGCCAGTCGCGCACGTTTTCGCCTCGGGCGTAGACGGGTATCTTCTCGCCATTGACTATATGATTGATTGTCAGCGGTATCAGTTTTTCGGGGAATTGATAAGGCCCGTAATTGTTGGAGCAGCGGGTTATCAGCACGGGGAAACCGTATGTGTCGTGGTAGGCCATCGCCATCATGTCGGCCGAAGCCTTCGAAGCCGAATAGGGCGAATGAGGGCAGAGCGGCGTCTCTTCGGTGAAGATGTCGGGGCCGAAGGTCTTGAGCGCTTCGCGACCGGCCACTACACGCGCCAATGCTTCAGGCAGTTCGAGCGGTCCGGGTTCGCCGGGATGCCGCCCGAGGGCGCCGTAGACCTCGTCAGTGGAGATTTGCAGGAACCGTTTGCCGTCGGCAAATCCCCCTTCGGGCTTACTCCATGCCTGCCGTGCTGCCTCGAGAAGGGTCTGTGTGCCCATGATGTTTGTCTCGAGGAACGGACGCGGCCCGTCGATTGAGCGGTCAACATGACTTTCTGCGGCAAAATTCACTATATAGTCGGGGTCGAAACTGTCTACCAGTCCGTCGACAAGTTCGCGGTCGTCGATATCGCCCACTACGAGCGAGAGGTTCGGGCGGTTGTCGAGCTCATCCTGAAGGCTTTCTACGTGGCCGGCGTATGTGAGTTTGTCGAGTACCGTCACATCCACATCGTCGCCGTAGCGCTCAAAAAGATATTTCACGAAGTTGGCGCCGATAAACCCGGCGCCGCCTGTTACGAGATATTTTTTCATCCGGGATATTGTTTCTGACCCCAAAGGTACGCATTTATTTGTAATATACCGGCCCGTTTCCCTCAAAAAATGGCGGGCAAAGTCACCAAAGTTCCCACAAAGGTCAACGACCAAAGCTGCATCCCGCATTCGGCGCCCCGGCTCCCCGTTTGGATGCTCCGTTTTATGGTATTTCAGAGTGACGGATCAGGGGCCAATTTTCGGCGGTGGACGACAGGGATTCCGGACAAAAAGCGGGCGTTTTATACAATCGGCATTGTTTTAAGGATTTTTGACATCTTTTAATATATCTGACTGCTAAGTGATTGCTTTTTATATACACGGATTTTTGTAATTTTGCGGTGAGGATTTGGCAACAATCTTCACTCAAGTACTTTTCTACCATATATTTTAAAGTTATTAGT